>JAUWPZ010000012.1 GCA_030611315.1 Sedimentisphaerales bacterium | reverse complement strand
TGCCGCTCATGCCGCCGCCGTAACCGCCGCCGCCATAACCGCCACCTTGGCCGCCGTAACCGCCGCCGCCGTAACCGCCGCCGCCCATACCACGGAAATTGGCCTGCTCGCTGACTAAGTCGGTAATACTATAAACACGCGTCTCCATCTTGCTCGGAAGAGAATCCACCTGGGCTACCATAATTACGCCATTCTCAACAACATAACCGACATCTGCAAATGCCCCGGAAACAGCTTTCAGTAAATTCTCCAGGCCCGTACCAAGACGAATCGCCGGAAGACCATCCATATTTATTTGCGTGGTTGGCTGAACGTCAATGTTCTCTAAATCCCGCCACATTACAACTATCTTCAGTGCCGGGTCAACGGCGCTCTTCATCACATCGATAGCCTCGTTAAAAGGCATCATTGGAGTCAATTCCGTAAGGTCAACAATTGATTCCAACTGGGCATAAACCGCTGCATCCTCAGGATCCAGCCCGATAGGCTCATCCGGTTGACGCCAGGTACTCTCGCTAATCTCTCGCCAGTTCTTCGGATACGTAAGCTCTTCAGCGTAGGGTATTCCCGACTCGTCGGTCTTTAATAAAATGTCCGCTCTCTGCTTATCACCCTCCTTTTCTATCTTCAATTGCTCCCGGAAGTAAATCATATCCTTCAGAGTATCTTTCAGTATAAGGGCATCATCATTTTGAGGTTCTAATGCGAGCAGATTCTCTAATTGACCGAGTGCCGCCTCATAACGCTGCTGCCTCTGATAAGCCAGGGCGTTCTTCATCAGCTCTTCGACTCTACTCTGCCTGTCTATCTCCATTTGCTCTCTGAACCGATGCTGTGCTTCTATTGCTGCTCGTTGTTTCTCTTTCTCCTGCCGCTCTAACTCGCGCTGCTCTGCTTCGGCTATTATCTCACTGAGGTGTTTGAGCCAGCCGCTGTACTGCTTGAAAAGGTCCTCTCCAAGGTGTATCTCGTTGCTGTTCACCGTTAGCTCTGCCATCGCAACAGCGTCTTTGGCCTTGGCGAATTCTCCCTTGCCCATATATTTTTGCGCTTTAGCTACAGCATCGTTGACAACCGCTCTGGTATGGCTTCGAAGAATCTTCCTTTTGCGCTCGACATCTTCGATGTAGCTGCCCCTACCTGTAACCGGCGCCGTCAACTCCGGCGTAGTCAACTGTGTCCTGGTAAGCCTCGGCGCTGCGACCTCCGGCTTGTAAATCACCGGTTGATTAAACTTTGGTTGAGCCAAAATCTCTTCCACAGACATCTTTCCATTTTGAGCTGCCTGCCGCCCGGTCTTCTGTACAACGCCAGGCCCAACGGCGCTCGTCGCCTTCTTCCCGGCGATTGTTTCAGTCAACGAAGATGACTTACTACGCCGGGCCATAATATCATCTATGTCCGCCAGGTAACCTTCTATCGTCTTGACCATTGCCGGAGGAATAAAACCGCTGTTCACAACTTTGATAAAACCTGCACGGGCCAGCTCGAATTGACCGGTCCTGTAAAAGCCCATGCTGCGGTAATAAAGCCACGCAATTGCTTTTTGCTCATCGTCTTGCCGATTGACCTTTGTCCCAACCTGTCCCGGACTCTTGACAAGGCTCTTTCCCGGACTTTTTACAGGCTCCACTTTCTCCGTCGAGGGGACTGTTTCAACCCCCTTTATCTGGTCCTCTATCTGCTTAATCGCTACGCCTATCTGGACACGCTCCTCAGCGCCCAACAGCTCGCTGATTCCGAGAGTCTCAAGTTGAGCCTTCGCCTCTTCCAGCTTGTCTTGCTTAATCAAATCATTGACAACCTGAAGTGTATCTGAGACTGTCCGTCTTTTGAGGAGGGCCTGATTTGTCGTTTGGAGAAGTTCTCTCAACTCCTTCTGCTCGGCCGCTGTTAAATATTCCTGATAGCTTTGCGCTATGAGCAGCTTTTCTTCAGCTTCAAAAAAAGAACTGTTAGATAACAGTAATTTCCCCCTCTGAATAAAATCCAAGACTGTTTGGCGTATGGAACCATCCTGGGCAACTCCGGTATTCTCCCAAGATGGAAACACTACCGCGACTATGAGCATAAACAACAAAAACGCTATCAAGGCTAACGGTAGAGACCTTCCACCAAGGGATTTTTTAAGAAAGCTTGGCTTGTTCAAAACGAAACCTCCTGCCTAAAAAAACACCCTCGAAAGAAAACATTTAACAAAAAAACGGTCTTTGGTCTTTTACAACCTCCAATTTCAAGATTAGACAAGACTTATGTTACCTTAGTCTATAAAAAAATAAAACTTTTTGCAAGGAAAAATTTGATTTATACCCACCATACCGATAATATCAAATGTTACTGTTTGGTAAACTGGAAATTCTGGGGAATATAGAGAAAATAGTCTCCCGAAAAAACAGCTTTTTTCAAGGCCAAAATCAGACTATTGGAAAAACCTGTCAAAGACACCCTCAAAAACGCCCCTTATGACACTAAAACCGCTGATATTAGCCGTTGAAACTTCAAGCCGAATAGGTTCGGTCGCCATAGCACTCGGCGAAGAACTCCTCTCCGAAACAACATTTTCCGCGCCCATCAGGCACAGTGCCGAAATATTCCCTGCCATTTGCAGCATCCTCGATGATTTTGGCCGAAAACCAGGGCAAATCGAGCATATTTACATCTCTATCGGACCCGGCAGCTTCACAGGTCTTCGCATTGCAGTAACCATTGCAAAATCGATGCACTTGGCCAACAACGTAAAAACCATACCTGTCTGCACAACCGACGTAATCGCCGCCAATGTTATCGAACTTAACTCTTCGAGCCCCGAAACAATCGCCACCATCATCGACGCCAAGCGCAGCCAGTTCTTCATCACCGTATATAAACGTACGAGCGACGAGAGACGAGAGACAAGCGACGAAATCTGGAAGAAAACTCTTCCAGATTCCCTAATGACCGCCTCGCAGTTCCTCGACCGCTTCGCGGCCGCCGACAAACCCATCTGGCTGCTCGGTGACGGTCTGCTTTACTACAAGGATAAATTCAAAGCCAACGGCATCCGATTCCTCGATGAAAAGTACTGGTCTCCCCGGGCCGCGAATGTTCATTCTATCGGCTGGAAAAAAGCCCTCGACGGACAATTCGCCGACCCTCTTACCCTAACACCTTTTTACTTGCGCACACCCCAGGTTACTATAAAACCTCGCTAACCGTCCTGTTTCATCATTCGATATTCCCCGTTCGACACTCGACATTCTAAATTCTATATTCTAAATTCCCTACCTTCCCTGCCCGAATAGAATCGAACCCTCTGTAAAGAATGTCCCCGCAACGCAAGCCGTCAAAAGACACGCTAATGTCGCTGCCACTAATGCCCGAAATGCCACCGATGTTATATTGCGCATCCTCTCAGGAGCCAGCGCACATACTCCGCCGACAAAAATAGCCATCGATGCAACATGTGCAAACCCGCACAACGCGTAAGTAGCGACTACCGCCGAACGCGGATGCTGCAATACATCCTGCTCCAGCGCACTTGCCAGGTCCTTATACGACACAACCTCTGTAACTATCAAACGCTCTCCGATAATTTTTGAAATCTCCCCGGCATCCGACGGCGGAACACCCAGTATCAACGTGACTGGATAAAATATATAACCGAATATCTCCTTCAAAGACAACTGCAACTCGACTCCGAATACATAACCAATCCCCGACCCAAAAACCGACAAAAGCAAATCAACAAGCGCCACCAATCCCAAAACCGCTATCAGAAGCGCCACTATCCCGGCTATCATCTTAACACCGGCATTCGCCCCGTTAACAATCGCTTCAAAAAGGCTGTTATCCTTCTCGTAAAACGGCTGAACGTGCACACCAAGCGTTATCGGCTGTTCGCTCTCAGGCAGGATAATCTTCGACATAACAAGCGCTGCCGGCGCCGACAGCAGCGACGCCGAAACCAGATGCCCTGCGATTGTCGGAAATTGCTCCTGCAGGCTGAACACGTACAGCGCCAAAACATTCGATGCAACCGTCGCCATCCCCGCGGTCAAAATCGTGCACATCTCCGACCTGGTCATCTTGCCAAGATACGGCTTAACAGTTATGGCCGATTCGATACCCACGAAAATATTGCTCGCCGCAACCAGCGATTCGGCGCCGGATATTCTCATCAACTTCGTAAACACATAAGCAAAGCCCCTGATGACCAGCGGCATAATCTTAAAGAAGTACAGAACCGCGATAAGCGCCGAGAAGAAAATAATCGTCGGAAACGCCTGAAACGCTAAGATAAACCCGAGCGATTCCTCCCCGCTCTCATTCGACTGTCCCGGCCCAAGCGCCAATCTCCCGAATACAAACTTCGCCCCCGCCGACGCCGAATCCAGCACCTCTACTACGACGTCGTTGACAACAAGAAACACCTTCGCCCCCGCCGGAACAACAAAGATAAATACTGCGATGAGTATTTGCAGCCCAATCCCCCACCCGATGACCCGCCAGTTCATATTCCGCTTCTCAGCCGACAATACCCACGCAATCCCCACCAAAACAAATATCCCCCCAAAGCTGATAAGATTATATATATCCATAAATTAATCCCCACCCAGGCTTTCCCCAAACTCGTCATCTCCACGGCCACGCCGGGGCTACCTGTCATTATCATGTCATGCTTGACACGGAATCCACAACTTTGAATCTTACACCGTAATTTTGCTTTTTGCACCTTGATTTTTTATCTCTTATGTCGCCGCACTCAAGGTTGCCACGCTATAATTTACAGCTTTAGCCCTCATCTTTCAATAATTCTCTCTGGCCGTTCTTCTTGTAGTAAATCCATTTAATCCGCGTTCTCCGCGATTAGATTTCTCCTGTCCTCCGTCCTATCCCCTACATTCACTCCCGCCCTGTCAGATTGGCGTATTAGCTCCTTATTTTATGCCAAAATTGGCATCTTTCTCGGCCGCTCCGCCAGCCCGGCTCAAGATATTGCCAATTTTTAACTGCCGTAATTGCTTTTCTGTAAATCACTTACGCCATCCCAACCAAAATCAACACCCTGCCGAACTATAGCTGGTATATCTTTTGCAGTTTTATAGTTTTTGTTTATGCGCAAAATGAAATAAGGACTAACCATCGGGAAACTAAATAAGCACACAGTTAAACCATTATCAATAAAGGAGATAGGTAATTATGGCAGCTAAAGAATTAGCATTTGAAGCTGATGCAAGAGCCGGACTGCTCGCCGGCGTCGAAAAACTCGCAGCAGCGGTAAAACCAACCCTCGGCCCAAGAGGCCGAAACGCCATCCTCGATAAAAGCTGGGGCGGCCCAACCGTTACCAAGGACGGCGTTACCGTCGCCGAGGAGATTGACCTGGTCAACAAAAGCGAAAATCTCGGCGCAAAATTAGTCAAAGAAGCCGCCAGCAAAACCTCGAAAATCGCCGGCGACGGCACCACAACCGCGACTGTGCTCACCGAGGCGCTTTTCAAAGACGCCTACAAGAACCTCGCGGCCGGTGCCGACGCCATGGCCCTGAACCGCGGCATGCAAAAGGCCGCCAAAGCCGCTACCGACAAGCTTGCCAAGCTGGCAAAGCCCGTCGATATCAAAAAAATCGACGATATCATCAACATAGCGTCGGTATCCGCCAATAACGACGTCGAAATCGGCAAAATTATGGCCGAGGCCTTTCAGCGAGTCGGAAAAGACGGCGTTATCACCGTGGAAGAGGGCAAAAGCTTCGATACGACGGTAGATTTTGTCGAAGGTATGCAGTTTGACCGCGGCTACCTTTCCCCTCACTTCGCAACGGACACCGAAAATATGGTATGCGAGCTGGAAAAGCCGTTTATCCTCGTTTATGAGGAGAAAATCAGCAATGTGGCAAAGCTCGTGCCGCTTCTGGAGAAGGTTGCAAAAAACAAAAAGCCGCTGTTGATTATCGCAGAAGACGTTGAAAACGAGGCGCTGGCGACACTGGTGGTGAACAAACTAAAGGGCATCCTGCAGGTAGCAGCCGTCAAGGCGCCCGGCTACGGCGACCGTAGAAAAGCAATGCTGCAGGACATAGCGGCACTGACAGGCGCAGAACCTATCTTCAAGGACCTTGGCATCGAGATGGAAAATATCAGTATCAAACAGCTCGGCCAGGCCAAGAAGGTAACCATCGACAACGACGATACAATCATCATCGAAGGCGCCGGCAGCCAGGCAGCCATCAGCGGCAGAATCAAGCAAATCCAAAGCGAAATCGAAATCACGACCAGCGATTACGACCGCGAGAAACTACAGGAGCGATTAGCCAAGCTGACCGGGGGCGTCGCCCAAATCAATGTCGGCGCTGCAAGTGAAGCGGAAATGAAAGAGATAAAGGCACGCATCGAAGATGCGCTTCACGCCACCAGAGCGGCAATCGAGGAAGGTATTGTGCCCGGCGGAGGAGTATCGCTTATCCGCTGTACAAACACAGTCAAACAACTGAAACTCAAGGGCGACGAGCAAACCGGCGCGAATATTCTGGCAAATTCACTTTCCAAGCCCTGTTACTACATTGCCTACAACGCAGGGGCAACGCCGAATCTCGTGGTCAACAAGGTCGCAGAAGGTAAAGGCGGCTTCGGCTACAACGCCGACACGGACACATACGAAGATTTGCTCGAGGCAGGTATTATCGACCCGGCAAAGGTAACGCGTATTGCTCTTCAAAACGCGGTGAGTATAGCCGGGTTGCTGCTGACAACCGACTGCCTTGTAACCGAGAAACCCACGGAAAAAGGCGACATGCCTCCGGGCGGACCCGGCATGGAAGGCGGCATGGGCGGCATGGGAGGCATGGGCGACATGGGTGGCATGGGCGGTATGATGTAGTCATAAAGCTCATTGTCAGAGATGTACCTGAACCTTGCGAGGAACAGAATCAAAGGCAAATAAACAATCAGAAAATAAAACGAAGACATAATGAAGGAGTAAGTTATGAAGCTTAAACCCCTGGATGACAGAATCGTAATCAAACAATCAGAGGCGGAAGAGAAAACGACCGGCGGAATCATTCTTCCGGATACCGCCAAGGAAAAGCCCCAGATTGGCAAGATTGTCGCGACCGGGCCGGGCAAGCTGCTCGACGACGGCAAGCGCGTTAAGATGTCCGTTAAGAACAAGGACGAGGTTATCTACGCAAAATACATCGGTTCCGACATCGAGATAGACGGGGAACCATACGTGATTCTGCGGGAAAGTGACATTCTTGGAATCGTTGAGAGGTAGAAAAAGGGAAAAGTAAAAAGTAAAAAGGGAAAAGCCAAAAAGTAAACTTAATAACAAGAGGTGATAAAAAATGGCAAAGCAATTAATGTTTGACGATACAGGACGAAGAGAGCTTAAGGAAGGTTTGTCTCAATTAGCTGAAGCGGTGAAAATTACTCTCGGCCCGACTGGCAAGAACGTGATACTGCACAAGAGCTGGGGCCCTCCGAAAGTAACGAAGGACGGCGTCTCTGTAAGCAAGGAAATCGAGCTTCCAGAGCCGTTCAAGAACATGGGCGCGAAGATGGTCAATGAGGTCGCGAGCAAGACATCCGATATTGTCGGCGACGGCACAACAACCTCGACTGTCCTGGCCGAAGCGATTTACAACGAGGGTTTAAAGCACGTAACGGTCGGTTCAAACCCAATGGCTATTCAGCGAGGTATCAATAATGCAGCCGAAGTTGCGACGAGATTCATCAAGTCGGTCAGCGTCCCGGTAAAAAACCGTGACAACATCGCCAAGGTGGCAACGATAAGCTCAAACAACGACCCACAAGTCGGGGAAATCTTAGCCGAGGCCTTCGAGGCCGTCGGCGCCGAGGGCGTTATCGAGGTTGAAGAAGGCAAAGGGATGGAAAGCGAGCTGAACGTAGTGGAAGGCATGCAGTTCGACAAGGGATATATGTCCCCATATTTTATGACTAATGCCGATACTCTCGAAGCGGTCATGGAGGATGTCTATATCCTGCTGCACGAGAAGAAGATATCCAACGTTCGCGAGATTATCCCTCTTCTGGAAAAGGTCGCCCAGGTAGCCAGGCCCCTGTTGATTATCGCAGAAGAGGTTGAGGGCGAGGCGCTGGCGGCATTGGTTATCAACCGGCTGCAAGGCGTGTTACGAATCTGCGCCGTCAAGGCCCCCGGCTTCGGAGACCGCAGGAAGGCGATGTTGGCCGACATAGGTATCTCGACCGGCGGACAGGTGATTACCGAAGATTTGGGCATTAAACTTGAGAACATCGAGCTGACGCAGTTAGGTCAGGCCAAGAAAATCGTTGTGGACAAGGACACAACCACGATAATCGAAGGCGCGGGGAAAGAGAAGGACATCACCGGGCGGTGCGACCAAATCCGCAATCAGATAGAGAAAACGACCAGCGACTACGACCGTGAAAAGCTGCAGGAACGTCTTGCCAAACTGACGGGCGGAGTGGCGGTCATCAAGGCCGGCGCGGCAACGGAGACAGAAATGAAGGAGCGCAAAGACCTTCTGGAAAATGCGCTTCACGCCACAAGAGCGGCAATCGAAGAAGGCGTCGTTGCGGGCGGCGGAGTCGTGTTCCTGCGTGCAATCAGCAAGGTCCAAAATGCCAGGGCCAAGGCCAGAGGCGATGAAAAGATAGGATTTGACATTGTATGCAACGCGTTGAAAAAACCGACGATGCAAATCGTGGATAATTCCGGCGACCAGGGCGACGTGGTTGTAGCCCAACTTCTCGAAAAACTTGAGAAAAAAGGCAACATCGGCTATAATGCCAATACGGGCGAGTTCGTTGATATGTTCAAAGCGGGTATTATCGACCCGGCAAAGGTCGCGAGGACCGCACTTGAAACGGCAGCTTCCGTAGCAGGACTGATGCTGACAACCAACGTATTAGTAACAGAACTCAAAGACAAGGACAAAGACGAAGAACCGATTCCGGGCTCGGTAAGATAGCGTGCAGCGTATAGCGAATAGGGTATAGTAGATTCCTGCTTGCTGCGCAGGAATGACGTTGGATGAGCAAGACGATATACGCGATACGCACGACGCAATACGAGATTGACGCAATGCGAGAACATGGCTAAACGTGATTATTACAAGGTTTTAGGTGTCGGCAAGAGCGCCACGGCGGACGAAATCAAACGTGCGTACCGGCGAATGGCGATGAAATATCATCCGGACAAGAACCCTGATGATAAGGACGCCGAGGCCAAGTTCAAGGAGTGCGCCGAGGCTTATGAGGTACTGAGCGACTCCGACAAGCGCCAGCGCTACGACCAGTTCGGCCATGAAGGTCTTCGCGGAATGGGGATGCGCGACTACTCGCATATGCGATGGCAGGACATCGGGAGTATATTCGAAGATATCTTAGGCGGATTCGGAGGATTCGGCGACCTTTTCGGGATGGGCGGCCAAAGAAGGTCGAGGCGAGCCGGGCCGACGCGAGGCTATGACCTGGAAACCTCGGTGGACCTGACACTCAACGATATCGCCAAAGGAACCGAAAAAACCATCGAATTTACCCGCCAGGATATATGTCCGGAGTGCAGGGGCAGCGGGTGCGCAAAAGGGACATCGCCGGGTAAATGCCCAAGCTGCGGGGGAAGCGGGCAGGTGGTAAAAAGCGGCGGCTTCTTCCAGATGGTCTCGACGTGCCGACAATGCAGAGGCAGCGGCCAAGTAATTACGACGCCTTGTAAGAAATGCAAGGGCAGCGGCAGAATGCCCAAGAAAAGGGTCGTCGAAATCAAGATACCGCCCGGCGTTCACGAAGGCCAGGGAATACGAGTGACGAGCGAAGGCGAACCCGGTCGAAACGGCGGGCCAAGAGGAGACCTCTATTGCTACGTCAGGGTAAAGCAGCACGAATTTCTGCAACGAGACGGGAACAACCTTATCGCGGTTGTCCCGATAAGCTTTTCACAAGCGGCCCTGGGGACCACTATCGACGTGCCAAGCCTGGACGGGACAAGAGGACTGAAAATCCCGGCAGGGACACAATACGGAAGCGTCTTCAGGATAAAAGGCCAGGGGCTGCCGGACATCAGGACGAAGCGAACCGGCGACCAGCTCGTGCAAATTATAATCGAAACGCCGGCGAAGCTGAACGCAAAACAGGAAGAGCTGCTGAGAGAATTCGCTAAAATCGAAAATAAAAGCGTTTCTCCGCAATCGACTCGCTTTTTCGAGAAAGTTAAGAAATATTTTGGTAACAACCGATGAGACCGAAAAGAAAAGAAAAACCAAAAGAATCCGGGCCGAAGAAGAATGAGCTGGAAGAACTTCGCGACAAAATAGACAGCCTGCAGGAAGAAAAAGACGAGCTTTTCGGCAAGCTGCAGCGTGTGAGCGCCGACTATGCAAACTTCCAGAAGCGGGCGCCGAAACAAGTCGCCGAGGCGATAGCGTACGAAAGGGAAAAGATAATCAAAACGCTTCTGCCGGCCCTGGATAATTTCGAACATACGCTTCAAAATGCACGGTCGGCGGAAAATGCGGAGGTCTTTGTCAAGGGGATACAGATTATCTACGACCAAATGCTGGATATTCTCAAATCGCACGGTGTCGAGCGGATAACGGCAGCCGGTGAGAAGTTCGACCCGGCGGTGCACGAGGCGGTGATGCAAAAGAGTGAGCCGGAGAGGGAAGAAGGCATCGTGCTCGAGGAGTTTCAAACGGGCTATACGCTCAACGGGCGAGTGATTCGGCCCAGCAAGGTGATAGTCAATAAGCCGGCATCGGAAGAGCCGACGCAGGGACAAGCAGAGACGGCGGAGCAGCCGAGTGAAGAGTTTGACACAATCGATGAGCGCGAGACTACGGAGACGGAGTAAGAGTTATGCCGACTTATGACTATGTATGTGACAATTGCGGGTGCGAGTTCGAGGCATTTCAGAGTATAACGGCCAAACCCATCAGAAAGTGCACCAAGTGCGGGAAGAACAAATTAAAACGGCTCATCGGTGCCGGGTCGGGGGTGATATTCAAAGGGTCCGGATTCTATGAAACGGACTACAGAAGCGAAAGCTATAAAAAGGCTGAAAAAAGCGAGAAAAGCACGGGTGAGACGGGCGATGCAAAAAAGAAAACCACCAGCGAAAGCAAAGATTCAAAGCCGGGTGACAAATCCAAGTCTGAGGACACACCCAAATCCGGCAAAAGCGACAAAAAGAAAAACGCATAGCAAAACAGCTTTAACGTGAATCGTAACTCGGAGGGTACGAGTTGTTTGACTACTGTATCGGTTTTGCGATTTGTTTGAATTGTGGGCGGTCGGTGGTCCTGAGAAGCTCAAACATACCAGGTCAACGATTGGTTATTTGCCGGCGGTAACCACAATCACGAGACTTACCGTACCCTGGTTCTCGTCCGGGGCCGGTCTGTCAGCGGCATTTTCGTCCTTCAGCAAGACCGGCATTGGTATGGTAAAATGCGTTGTTGCCGTATCGAGAGCGGCAAAAACGTCTTTAGCCTGTAAGCGTTCGTTCATATTGTTCAAAAAGGCAAAATCCTTCGCCACCTGGAGAGAGTCTTCGACGGTTTCCCGAGAGGCAACTTCAGCAATCTGCCGAGTGGTAACTTCGTCAATTACTATCCGCTGGCCGAATTCTTCGGTTTCAACAAAAAGAGTAGCCGAATCGAACCTCTGCCATATATTATTCAAATCGGCCAAGAGCATCCCAAGGCCGCGGGGACTGCAAGTAAGATTGTATCGGCTCGTGTTGGAACTGCGTTCGAGGCTCCTGTAATCCAGCAGGGGATTTTTCTTTATCGCCTTGCTGATAGATGAGTCTATCTCAATGAAGGCGTTTGTCTTTAGTTCGAGCCTGCCATTGAATCCGGCGAAGGCTATGGCGGGCGTTGGTTCTTTGCCGTTGTCCGGGTCACGAACGGCCACGAATGATTCGGGGGCGGTCTCAGGCGCTATAATCGAATAAACGATAATCCCTAAAACAGCAAACAGGCCAATCATAGCAGCAGCGGCGAGGACCTTGCGAACGAATAAATGCCTTGCCCCGGCGTACTCTTCATAAGAGGACGGCTGCTCAGCAAGGAGATTTCTTCTTTCGAGTGAAGTTGTTACCTGCTCGAAGATATCAGGCGGGGCCTCGGCAAAAGGCAAAGAACCGACCAGCAACTTGGACTTTTTCAACTGCCTGAGCCGCTGCCGGACTTCTGTATCGTTTGTTATCAGCCTTTGGACCTCGGTCTTCTGCCTTGTGGTTAGCTCACCGTCGATGAAGCTATTGAGCAATTCGTCAATATCAGGATTTATCTTCATTGCAAAATCGCCTCCAAAATTTCTCTCAGATTGCTTCTGGCCCGGCTCAATCTACTTCTGACCGTGCCCAACTCGACATCGAGCACTTCTGCAATCTGAGCATAACTCATACCTTCAACATCCCGCAGGATAACGACAGCTCTCTGCGGGTCATCCAATTTCATCAACGCCCTTATCGCAATATCACACAACTCCTTGTTTTGAGCCACTGCAGCGGGGTCGGGCGAGCTTTCATCGCTCAAAAACTCCCTTAATTGCTTCTTATCGCTGCTATCGTGGCTACTTTCGTCGGCATCGAGAGACCTAAACCCGAGCTTGACGTTCCTTTTGCAATAGTTCAAAGTCAGATTAACGGCGATTCTAAAGGCCCAGGTGTAAAAGCTGCTTCTGCCTTCGAATTTTTCAATACTTTCAATTACTTTGACAAATGTTTCCTGGGTTAGTTCCGCAGCATCATCGGTGTTTGCACATATTTTCAAAATGACGTTATAAATGCGGTTCTGATACCTCAGGACAAGGCGTTCCATAGCGTTAGAATCGCCCTTTCGGCACCGCTCAACCAATATAGCATCATCAATGTTGACATTGGCCATCTGTGACTGCACAGGCATTCTCCTGAATTCGACCGATATTACGGCCAAAGGTTCCCATAAAACGGGCAAAAATCAAAGCTCAATCGCAGGATATATTGGCAGAAAAGTGCCATTTGGTCAAACTAATTTAATCAACCCCGCTTATTTTGTCACAAAGGCGTAATATCGTATTGCGTACTGCGTAGTGCGTATTGCGGATAACAGATAGCGTAGAGCGGATAGGAGAGGATTTGCGATTTTCGATTGCCGATTTGCGATTGTTATTGTTCGTACTATTTTGAGTATTGAAGGATAACCTTGGTCGAAAGACGTCTGCCGTGGGGGCAAATACACGTTACCTGGAGGACGTAGCTCTGGGCGGCAGTGGGTTCGAAATCAAGGTCGAATTCGTAAGCCCTTAAGAAGTCGCGCCAGCGGCTGTTGTTTACGGCAGGGTCGGTCAAATCATAATCAGGCCAAAGGATGATTCTTCCACCCATGTGCCCTGATGCGTGTGGGACATATTCGTACAATTCAAAACGAAAAACACCGGGCGATTTTTTCGCAGAACCGAAAAAATCCAACAAACTTACGAAAACATTTATTGTTGTCGGCTTCTGTTCGTCGCCGGGGTCAACAAACTCGGTCAAGGGGATAATGTCGATTTTGGCAGGTGCAAAACGAGCATAAACAGTAAGGTCGGAACTGTTATCGGTATTCGGGAGCGGTTCAGGCGTCTTTGTCGGCGGTTCACAACCGGCCTGGAGCGAAAGAAACGCAAAACACAATATCCATGATAGTAAATGGCTCACTCTCATAAATTACAAATCCTCGTCGAGCATGTGTCCGAAGTGGTGTTTTTTCGCCCGCAAATATTCGATGTTGTGCTCGCTGGGACGGGCCTTTAGCGGTATCTGCTCGGCAATCTTTATACCGTACACCTCAAGGCGGCTTATCTTCTTGGGATTGTTGGTTAGTATGCGTATTTTTCTAAGTCCCAAATCGCGGCATATCTGAGCCCCTATTCCGTAGTCCCGCTTGTCGGGCATAAAACCGAGCTTGAGATTGGCCTGGATTGTATCAAGGCCCTGCTCCTGGAGCTTATAAGCTCGCAGCTTATTCGTCAGGCCGATACCTCTGCCCTCCTGCCGAAGGTAAATCAAAGCCCCCTTGCCCGCCTCTTCAATCATTTTCATCGCAGTTATCATCTGGTAGCCGCATTCGCATCGCTGAGAATGAAACAAATCGCCGGTCATACACTCGGAATGGACGCGAACCAGGACGGGCTCATCGTGCTCGATGATTTTACCGCCGTCATCGAGGCTGCCGACACCGCCTTTGCATAATGCGAGGTGGGGTTCGGATGAAGTTATGCTCTCATAGCCAATGAGCTGGAATTGGCCATAATCGGTGGGTAAATTGACGCTCTCAAGGCGTCTTATCTGGCTCTCGTTCTGGAGACGATACTCGATTAGCTTGGAGATTGTAGCGATTTTGAGATTGTGCTTTTGGCAGAAATCCAACAATTCCGGGACACGGGCCATAGAGCCGTCTTCGTTCATAATTTCGCAAATAACACCGGCGGGCTTCAGGTCGGCTAATCGCATCAAATCGACGGCGCCTTCGGTCTGGCCGGCCCGAACGAGTACGCCGCCTTGCCTGGAGCGAAGTGGAAATACGTGGCCCGGGCGAACAAGGTCGGCGGTTTTAGCATCGTCGGCGATGGTCACCTGAATCGTCCTTGCCCTGTCGGCGGCGCTGATACCGGTGCTTACTCCTTCGGCGGCATCAATGCTGACGGTAAAGGCGGTGCCGAAACGAGCGGTATTCTCGACCGTCTGGGGGTAAAGGCCGAGTGAGTCGCATTTTTCGGCGGTAAGCGGCAGACAGATAAGGCCCCGGCCGAACGTGGCCATAAAGTTAATTATCTCGGGCGTTACCTTCTCGGCGGCGCAAACAAGGTCGCCCTCGTTCTCGCGGTCTTCGGCATCAACAAGAACAATCATTTTGCCCTGCCGAAGGTCCTCCAAAACATCCGGTATTTCGCTAAATTTTACGGTCATATTCGTATATCGTATGTCGTATGCCGGAAACCTGCGGTACAACCGCAGGCTAAATACTCTACGGGCTATACACTATTTTATTGATTGATGTTCTGCTCGTGCTCCTCAATATATCGGCTTCCGTTGCGAATGTAAATAAGTGTTGCCAAAATAGCTGTTCCGGCGGCGGACCACCAAAGAACGCGCAAGAACCATATCCAGCCGGGGAAGAGACCTGAAGCCTCCGGAGCAATCAGGATGCCGGCGACCATCGAGAGCTGCAGGATGGTCGCGGCCTTACCGATAAAAACAGGGGCGATATGAACCTTCGAAGTGATAAAATACACTATGAGAAATCCGATGAGCAGGAGAAGGTCTTTGCCAATTATAAAAACCACAACGGTCGGCGGGAGCAGGAAATTCTGAATGAGGCCCTGTTGCGAAACCATCTCGACGTGGCCTCGCTGCGAGGCGAGCAGGAGACAGGCGCTGGTTATGAGCAATTTGTCTGCGACGGGGTCGAGGAAAGCGCCGAGCTTTGTGGTCATTTTTTTTCTTCGCGCCAAACAGCCATCAATGGCGTCACTGGCCGCCATAACAAAAAAAATAACAATCGCAACATATCGCATTGCATGGCGCATCGCTTCGCCAA
Organism: Sedimentisphaerales bacterium; assembly: GCA_030611315.1. GTDB lineage: Bacteria > Planctomycetota > Phycisphaerae > Sedimentisphaerales > Anaerobacaceae > JAUWPZ01. The sequence continues at coordinate 28,464 of JAUWPZ010000012.1, read as the reverse complement.
GCTCACTGGGATTTATGTTCAGGAAACCAGTCAAAAGCCAGCGCAGCAGCTCCGCACTTTCGTCAAGCCCGGGGTCGTTTATCTTCAACATGCAGCTTACAAACGGCACTATCAACAATATGCGAAGAATCGTTATCCGATTGGCCCAATTTAGTATCATATCGCTGCCTAATTATTCTGTACCGCAGAGAACGCAGAAAATGCAAATTTCAAAATGTAAATAGCAAAATTACATATAAAAATTCAAAATCACCTTTTCCCCTTATACAACCTTTTCTTAAACTCATTTTTGAATTTTGCTTTGTCGCTTTGCATTTTGATTTTTAATTTTTGATTTTTTGCCTGCTATTGATAGCGCTTTGCAGATTTTTTTTGCTAATTTGTCCGGGATTTCGTTATGGCGGGGGATTGTTTCCGAATGACCTGTGCGAGGATTGCACCAAAGAGAGTGTGAACGACCTTCTCTCTTCAGATAACATCCATGTCTTCTGAGATGTTTTAGAAGGGCTTTTCTTTTCATTCCACATTTACCACTTCAGGCGTTGCATCTTCAGGAATCCCGCGCAAAGCATCCTGGCGACGGTCTTCGAGGATCAGGTGGATTGCCTGGGATAAATTTGCAAGGCACTGTTCCTTTGTTTTACCCTGTCCGTTAGCTCCCGGCACTTCAGCACAATAAGCGATGAACCAGTCGCCATCTTTTTCCACTATTGCAGTAAATTCATTACGCATAAAGTTACTCCTGTTAAGTTATCTGTTATACCCATATTATAAACGAGGATTTAAAAAAATCAAATTTTTTATCCTCGATTCCGGACAACAGTGGATTGCACAATTTGAGCAATTTTCTTGTGTCGCAGGGCAATGGTGGTATAATTTCGGTGGTTTATTTGCCGTAGAGATAATAAAATTGGCCACAAAGAGGCACAAAGAAAAAAAGTGAACTAAAGTGAGCTAAAGTGAGCTAAAGTTATAAAAATTTTTAGTTTATTGCACTTTAGGTACTTTTCACTTTAGACACTTTACACTTCTTAGCACCTTGGTGGCAGAAAATACGAAGGGCAAGAAAAATGGCTGTGCTAAATGTAAATATCGACCATGTTGCGACGGTTCGGCAGGCCCGTCGGACAGATGAGCCGGACCCGGTGTGGGCGGCGGCGCAGTGCGAACTGGCAGGGGCAAACGGAATTACCGTCCACCTGCGTCAGGACAGACGCCATATAAACGACCGGGATGTTCGGCTGCTGAAAGAGACGGTGGCCTGCAAGCTGAACCTCGAGATGTGTATGGCTGAGCCGATAGTGAAAATAGCAGAAGAAATTCGGCCGGAGCAGATAACTTTAGTGCCCGAGAAAAGAGCCGAGCTGACAACCGAGGGCGGGCTGGACTGCGTTAAATATAAAAAACGCCTTGCGGAGGTGGTCAAAAGAATGCACAAAAAAGGCATACTCGTCAGCACGTTTATCGCGCCGGAGAAAGGGCAGATTGCAGCCTCGGCCGAGATGGGATGCGATGCAGTTGAGCTGCATACGGGTATGTACGCGAACGCGAAAACCCCCGGGGCCATCAAGAGAAGATTAGCCGAGCTTGAAGCGGGCAAAGAATTCGCGATGGACAACAAGCTCGTCGTTCACGCGGGCCACGGCCTGACATATCGCAATATCGCCCCGGTGGCACAGCTCAAAGGCCTTTGCGAATTCAATATCGGGCACAGTATAATAGCAAGGGCGGTGTTCGTCGGCGTTCGGGAGGCGACGGCCCAAATGATAGAGCTGATAACGAAATTCAGCGGCTCGTGACTCGTCGCTCGCGACACGAGGTACAAGTGACAGTTCGCTTAATAAGGAGCTTAAAATGTTTACAGGGGCAATGGTTGCGCTGGTTACGCCATTTCAGGACGGCGAAATCGATTTTCAAACGCTCGATGAGCTGGTTAATTTCCAGCTTGAAAACGGGATAGACGGGATAGTGCCGGTCGGGACGACCGGCGAATCGCCCACGCTAAGTCACGAAGAACACAAGCAGGTCATCGAAAGAGTGGTCAAAGACGTGGGCGGACAGGTCCCCGTTATTGCAGGGGCCGGTTCGAACAGTACGGCAGAGGCGATAGAACTGACGGCATTTTCAAAGAAGGTCGGCGCCGATGCGACGCTGCAGGTGTGCCCATACTACAACAAGCCGACTCAGGAAGGCTTCTATCAGCATTTCAGGACGATAGCCGAAGAAGTTGACCTGCCGATAGTACTGTATAACATACCGGGCAGATGTGGAGCGGGAATGACGCCGGAAACCATCGCAAGGCTGGCAGAGCTTGAAAATATCGTGGCGGTTAAGGAGGCGACAGGTAGCATGGACCAGGCAAGTGAAATCGCGATGCGATGCGATATAACCATCATATCAGGCGATGATTCGCTGACGCTCCCTCTGGCATCGGTTGGCGGTAAAGGGGTCATCAGCGTGGTAGCTAACGTAGTGCCTGCGGACGTCAAGGCGATGACGGACCTGATTCTCGAAGGCGACCTGGTATCAGCGAGGCAGTGGCATAAAAAGCTGTTCGCCCTGAGCAAAAATATGCTGACATTGGCGACGAACCCGATACCCATCAAGGCGGCAATGGCAATACTGAATATGGCTTCGGACGAACTTCGCCTGCCGATGACGCCGCTGGAAGAAGGCAAAAAAGCCGTCTTAGAGCAGACTTTGAAGGATTACGGCTTGCTGTAAACAAGAGCCGGGATAACATATCTACAAAGTCGAACAATATGCAATTAAATGCATGTGCGTCCGTACCATGTTATTGCGCTGTCGTAAGCCCGCAGAGTAGCGGATATCATTTTACTGACGGAGTGATTTTCCTTCAAATATTGCTGGGCGTTTTTGGCTATTTTTCGTGCAAGCTCTCTCCTGCCGAGCAGCCTTTGGAGGGTGGTCATAATACCGAGTTCGTAATTCGGGTCAAACAGGACGGCGGTGCGGTCCTCCATAATCAAATCATCGACGCCGCCCTTACACGTTGCGACAACAACACCGACGCTCATTGCCTCGAGCAGGAAAGGGTCAAAAACGTTACGCGGCTGAGGCCGAATGAAGATATCGCCGGCGGCAAGGAGCGAACGGAAGGGTTTTAATCTCGGGACAACAGTAACAATCTGCAAAAGGTCGAGGGCAAAGAGCAATTTTCGCAACTGGCTTTCGTGCCGTCCGCCGCCCGCTACCACAAGCATAAATTCATACCCTTCAACCGTCATGTGCCGAAGCGCGCTGAACAGGTTCTCAAAGATATCGACATCGTCCAGGGGATGAGTCATCACCATAGTGGCAAGGCGAGAGAGTTGGCTGAAACATCCAACGTCCTGCGCGACAAAAGTGCCGATATTTATCTGCTCGATTCGCTCGGCAAAGCGTGGGTGGAGCCCTGCGATATTGGCCGCGATGCTCCGGGCCGGAACAATGATTTTCGCGCAGCGCCTCTGTGAAACGGAGAACCTGTCCCAACGCCTGAGCAGCGAATTAACCATCAATACATAAGGCAAATCGAGCTGACGAGCCAACCACCTTGTGAGTGGGGCCTTGGTTTGGCATAAACAGTGCAGGAGGGCGGGTTGAAATTTTGCAAGCCTGTCAAGAAGCAATTTTCTATTTATCGCCTGCATCAAGGGCAATTCGACAGCCGGGTGTCTGATAACCTCAATGGTCCCGGATGCGATGGAATCCACATCTTGGCCCGGCGGACAAACCAAAGCCACGGGAATCGACTCATCGGCCAGTCCGACCAACAAATGCTCGAGGAACATCGAATACTCGCAGAGGGTATGTTCCGATGCAATCAGGGCCAGACGTAGTGACTTTTTTTTGACCGCTTTCGACGCCAAATCATTTTACTCCTAATTGCCCGCCTGGGGACTCTTGTTTCGTAATGCGTATATCGTATTGCGTATATCGTCATTATATCGTACGCGTTCCAAACCGGCCGTAACACCGGGCGGAAATGCGGCACACAACCCAAATTATAAGGCCGGATACGCGATATATTATCGTAAAGGGGCATTTATTGCTATTGTAAAAACAAGACCGTGATGAAGCTCAAAACGCGGGCGAAAAATCAGAGAAACAAGCCAAATGAAAGATTTTAATACTCCGGCTTATTTAAACACAAACTCCACAATTTCGCAAACAATCGAAAAAATCCTTGACTTTTCAGCGAGGTCCTATATAATAAAGTTTCATTGTATCTTAGGAGTTGGGTGAGAAGGACCCAGGGAGGGTTTTTGCACGTCTTTTTCTCCGGAAGTCATTGTGCGCACGAGTTTCGATTCGGTGACATCATGCGTTAAAAAGACAATGACCGCGCATAAAGACAATGGAGAAGTACGTTATGAAAAGATTCGGGACGATTTGTGCAGTAGTGAGTATGCTTTTTGCCTGTAGTTTTGCCCAGGCGGGCAGTCCTGTTTTCGGCCTTGACGACAATCCGACTACGTCCATTCACCCCGAGCTTTCTGGCTATCCCGGTATTGGTCTTGGAGCGGAGGACCCCTTTGCTTTGGGCACTTATGGCGCTTCCGGGTTGGCGCCTTCGCCATCACTGCGCGTCGTGGGCGCCGGTTCATTTCCATATTTCGTGGATGCCGACATACTGGAGGCGGGCCAGACCGTTCCGCTCAATCATCTTACAACGCCCAATGGACTTTGGATCAGCGCGTTCAGTGATAACACCCAGGTTTATACAAGTTCTGTCCAACTCGATTTCAGCGTTGACAGGATAAGCAAGGGCATGCCCGGTACGGCCGTAAATAATCAGTTCTCTCTTAACCAGCAGCCGGGCGACATCTTCAGAACTACTCGGTCGTTCCCGTCGCCTGGGAATTTCGTCGGCACGCTACAGCCATCGTCCGGCTTTACAGGTTCGCTGTCGAGTGTTGGCGCCGGCGGAGACAACACGCTGGTTTTGGATGAATCGGCACTTACACTAACCGCTTCGGGTACGCCCGGCGTTCTTACAGACCCTTCATCATCGGCAATGACTATAGCAAAAGGAACTCACGATAATGTTGACAGCTTTGAATGGAACGCCTTCAACACAATCGGAGAAGATAAGACCGATACCTGGCTGTACTTCTCGGTTTATCACGCAGAGGCACAAGCGCAGGATATCAGCGCTGCGGACATCTACGATGTAGCACCTGGTAACGACCAAACATCTCCTTCGAGTCCCTTTGCCGCCTCGCCGTCCCTTGGTCTTGATACACTTGACAACATTGATGCCCTGGTCCTTTATGACCTCAATCAGTTAGGCGGCCCCAAGTGGAATGGACCGGGAGCCGAGGCAGGAATTGACTATGCCCTGTTCAGCTTATCTCATGGTTCAGCCAGCTTGAATAATTTGGGGCTGAGCGAAGCCGATATTTTCTTTACAGATTTTTCAGGCTCTTTCGCACTCTACGCCGGTGCCGCCGACTTAGGACTGGCCGGAGGACCCGGTTTCACCCCTGGTGACAATGTGGATGCTCTGGAAGTAGTGCCTGAGCCGGCCACGCTTTTGTTGTTTGGCTTTGGCGGTTTAATGTCGTTACGAAAACGGAAAGCATAAAAGAAGTACAAAGTACGAAGGACGAAAAAAAGGCTTTTATTAAGAGGGATGCGGGTTAAGCATTGTCGCGGCCTTTTTTTCTTTTCTTTATTATCGTGGTTAAAATTGCGAGCAACTCGTTACATTCGCTTAACAGACTTTCAAGCTTCTGCAGTGGGAATATTTCGGTAGCGACAAGAAGCCGGAGCCAATAGTGTGTTTCTCTGGCTTCTTTGCGAGCGATAGAGTATTTTGAGACGAAATCAGCTCGACTTTGTCCGCCTTGACCCTCTTCCACATTTGCCCCTATCGAGGTACCTGACCTCAGCAATTGTTTTCCAATAGTTCGCCCTGCTCCTGATTTTTTATCCAATTCTTCAGAGAGTTTTACAATGCGCACAGCAAACTTAAACGTCCTATCGCACAAATCTTTTTTCATCATTCTTTTCGTACTTCATCCTTCGCTCTTCATACCTCTTTGCTTTACGCTTTCGAGGGCTGTGTGATTTGTTTTGTCAATTCGCCCAGCAGCGAGTGCATTTGAGGGTCGGCGTCTTTTGCGAGAGTTATCTTGTTACAGGCGTACATAACGGTTGTGTGGTCCCTTCCGCCGAGGTGGCCGCCGATTTCCTCGAGGCTGTGCTTAGTCAAGTTTCTGGCCAGGTACATGCAAATCTGTCGAGGCTCGGTAATGCTCTGACTTCTTTTCTTGCTCTGTAAATCGGCAAGGCGGACGTCAAAATGACCGGTTACGACTTCGATAATATCAGTAATGCTGATATGTCTGGCGGCGGCTTTGAGCTGTCCTTCGAGGGCTGTTCGCGCCAGTTCCATCGTGATTTCCTTGCCGGTGGTAGTTGACACTGCGTAAATGGTCGTCAGAGCGCCTTCCAGCTCCCTGATATTCGCGTGGACTTTTCGAGCGACGTATTCGGCGATTTCGTCGGAAATATCCAGGCCGCGAAGGTGGGCTTTTTTCTGCACGATTGCGATTCGCGTCTCATAGCTCGGCGGGTCGATTCTGGTAACGAGTCCCCAGTTGAATCTGCTGATGAGCCGCTCTTCGAGCGAAGGGATTTTGCCCGGCGGGCTGTCGGCGCTGAGGATGATTTGTTTGCCGTTGTTGTAAAGCGCGTTAAAGGTGTGAAAGAATTCCTCCTGGCTCTGCTCACGCTCGCGCAGGAACTGAACGTCATCGATTACGAGCATATCAACGGTTCGAAACTGACTTTGAAAACCCGGCAGATTTCCCTTTTCGATGGCCCTTATAAATCTGTTGATGAAATCTTCACAGCTCAGGAACTGAATCACCTCGCTGTCGGACCCTTGCCTTGCCTGGTAACAGACGGCGTGCAGGAGGTGGGTTTTTCCCAGGCCCGAATTACCGTAAAGGAAAAGCGGATTGTATGTATTGCCCGGCGACTGGCTGACGGCGATACAGCTTGCGTGAGCAAGGCGGTTGCTCGGCCCGACGACGAAATTATCAAAGGTATAATCCGGATGGAGCTTCGGTCCGCGTCCGGGGCGTTGTGTGGGGCGGGGAGTTGACTCGAAGTTATCAACGTTGAAATCCACCGTAACAAGATGGTCTGTTATATGCTGAGCGGCTCGGGTGAAACTGCTTCTGCAATTGTCGTGCAGGAACTGGACGGTCTCTTCATCTGGACAACCAATTACAAGTGAACCGCCGTCAAAATGAAATACCGTCAATTTCTCGAACCACTTGCGGCTGTTGGCCGGGTCGAGCAACTTCACACGGTCGAGTATGTCGGCGAAAATATTTTCTACTTCACGAACCGCCAAATCATCATCCTTTATGATTTTGTGCTCTTTGGAATACTGCAACTCTCCGCTCAAAACCATCCAAGTCAAAGGCGAAGTTTCTACTTTATCTCAAAACCGGAGATTTAGACTTTCAATAAGACACAAACAGGCCTCAACGCGCGGCCCCAAAAACCCTCCCCCATACCAAGCAGGTGAGAGACTCATCTGAACAATATGAGGTCAAGGCAACAGTTCAAATTTAATTTCAATCGCCGGGCTTGTCAAAGGAAAATATGTATCCTGCGAAAAAAAGGAAAAATATTTTCTCCCGGGCCGAGCCGAACAGGAACATAACGGTAACAGTCTCGAAGGTAGCCAGAGGAGAAAAGCCGGTCCGGGAGGATTTCGCAGGACGCCAAGGCCAAGGATGCTGAAAAAATTAAAATGCCGGCCGGACTTGAAATTTTTGCGAACGACGATACCATCAGAGCAGAGTCAGGACCCTTTCGACAGTGAGCGGCTAACTTTTTAAGGGGCCAGAGAAAAGAATTTATCCGTAAGGAAAGAATTATGGGGATTTTCACCAAAACGGCAGGGTACTTCAAGGACCGGCTCGGCAAGACACGCGACAAAATCAGCTCTTCACTGTCTTCGGTGCTGAGCCTGGGTAGAAATATCGATGAGGCGCTGCTCGATAAGCTCGAAGAAACGCTAATAAGCGACGATATCGGCGTAGAAACGACAGACAAGCTGATAACGGAGCTTCGCGAGGCCTATCGAGGCAGACAAATCGCAACGACCGACGAAATTGTTCCCTTTCTCAAGGAGCATATCAAGAGCTATTGGCCGGACAGGGACAGGCAATTACATTCGGCCCAGGCAGGACCAACCGTGATTCTGGTGGCGGGGGTCAACGGTACGGGCAAAACGACAAGCATCGCCAAACTCGCCTATATTTTGAACCAAAACGGCAAGAAAACGATAGTGGCGGCGTGCGATACGTACCGTGCCGCAGCCGTGGAGCAGCTCAGTATCTGGGCCGAGCGTATCGGCGTCCAAATCGTAAAACACCAATCGGGCAGCGACCCGGCGGCGGTTGCGTTCGACGCGTGTGAGGCGGCTGTAGCCAGAGACGCAGATGTCCTGATTCTTGATACAGCCGGGCGATTGCACACGAAAAAAGACCTGATGAAGCAACTGACGAAAATTCGGGATGTGGTGGCACGGAAAATCCCGGATGCTCCGAACGAAGTGCTGTTGGTCCTCGACGCCACTACGGGCCAAAACGCAATCATACAGGCAAAGATGTTTACCGAGGCTATTAACGTTACGGGGATATTCTTAGCCAAGCTCGACGGCACGGCACGCGGGGGCATCGTTATCGCCATCAAGGACCAGCTCGACATACCGGTCAAATTTGTCGGCTTAGGCGAGAAGCCGGAAGATATTGCGGAGTTTGACCCGAATACGTTTGTGGAAGCATTGTTTAATTGAGCCGGAGCATGATTTCTTTCAACATTCCATTTATGAAAAAGGATATGGGCTGGTTTCTTCTGGTGCTTATGGTCTGGCCAAGTGCCGAGGCACAAAAAACGCCACCGAAGCCGAAAGCCGTTCCGCACCTGCAGATTGTACCGATGCCTTACGACCAGGCCTCGTTTCAGCGGGAAGGTGTAGAGATAACGCGGTACCATTTCGATAGCGGGCTTAATCGGCCTTTTCTATTCCCGGTAATCGGTCCTGCCGGGCGAAGCCTGACGCGTATGGGGCATCCGCACGACCCGGAATCGCACAGCCACCACAATTCGGTCTGGATTGCCCATCATGATGTTGACGGGGAGAATTTCTGGAGCGATGGGGGCAAAGGGAAAATTCGCCACCGGCGGATTGTCAAATACGAGGACCAGGGCGAACGCTCGACCATCATCACAGAAAACGAGTGGATAGCAGATAAAACAAAAGTTCTGCTCGTGGAAACCCGCCGGATAAGCGTGGTGCTTCTGGAAAACAACGAGTGGCTGATGGTGATAGATATGGAATTCAAGGCCAAGGGTACGGCGGCTACGCTCGGTAAGACGCCTTTCGGGATGATTGGCGTGCGAATGGCCAAGAATATCGGGGTAAACGACGCCGGCGGGATGATTCGCAATTCCGAAGGAGCAGTCAACGAAAAGGATGTTTTCTGGAAGCGAACCAGATGGGTTGACTACAGCGGGGCCGTTACAAACGAGAAATCGGAGGGCATAACGCTCTTCGACCATCCGGACAATCCGAATTTCCCGAGCCATTTTCACGTCAGAAATGACGGCTGGATGGGAGCTTCGCTAACGTTCGAGGGACCAAGAAAAATCCAGCCCGACATACCCCTGTGCCTGCGATACGGACTATACGTCCACAGCGATATGAAAGCCAGGGAGGCTATCGAAACAAAATGGAAGCATTTCACGGAAATTCCAACGAAGCGGAAAACAGAGAACAGAAAACAGAAATGAATTTAGAATTTGTTTTTTTTTCGAAGGAGCAATTATGCAAGATCTAACCAAACGTCAAACTTTGAAGTCATCGGGGAAAAAGAATAATAAAACCTCCCGTCGTAGATTTCTGAGGCAGACTGGAAAAATTGTGGCTGGTTCGGTGCTGGCCGGGGCCATTGGGGCTCGGGCATACGCGGGCGAGAATAACACTATCAAGATTGCGCTTGTCGGATGCGGCGGGCGCGGTAGAGGCGCTGCGGCCAATGCGCTTCAAACGAAGGGGCCGACAAAGTTGGTTGCGGTGGTGGACGTGTTCGAGGATCGCGTTGCAAACGCTGTAAAGGGTGCTTCACGGAGCTTTAATAAGGTTGACGAGCCCAAGAAGGTTGACGTGCCCGAAGATCGGCAATTCGTCGGATTCGACGGGTACCGCAAGGCGATTGACTTGGTATCGCCGGGCGGCGTGGTTATTCTGGCGACTCCCCCGACGTTTCGACCGATGCATTTGGAGTATGCGGTGAAGAAGGGCTGCAACGTGTTCATGGAAAAGTCGTTTGCGGTCGATGCGCCGGGTATTCGCCGCGTTCTTAAGGCGGGCAAGGAGGCCGAGAAGAAGAACCTTAAGATCGCGGGCGGGTTGAAGATGCGACATTATGTGCCGCTGGAGCAGGCGGTCGAGCAACTTCATAAGGGCCTTATCGGCGACCTGATTACATGTTGGGCTTATCGTGAGCACGCATCGGTGGGGCTTGGGGGGAAACGGGCAGGGGCCAGTGAGATGGCACACCAGATTGCCAACTACTCGTGCTTTACGTGGCTGAACGGCAGCTTTATCCTTGACTGGCTGATACACAATTTGGATGTGTGCTGCTGGTGTAAGGATGCCTGGCCGGTATCGGCTCAAGGCCAGGGGGGACGACAGGTGCGAACGAAGCCGGATCAGTTGTTCGACCATTATGCGGTGGAGTACAGTTTTCCCGACGGGACGCGATTATTTGCCCAGGGACGGCACATGAATAATTGCTGGGGATTCTTCGGTGATGTTATCCATGGTACCAGAGGTTCGGTGGTTCTGGGTGAAGGTGTGCCACAGCCGCGGATTTTCAAAGGTCACCGGCAAAAGGCTGAGGATGTTATCTGGCGGTATGAGGGCAAGCGGTGGAATGCGTTTGAGCATGAACACGACCTGCTCTTCGACGCGATTCGCAACAACAAGCCTTATAACGAAACTGAGCGTTCCGCTTATGCCGCAATGACGGGCATCCTCGGGCGAATGGCCGCCGAATCGGGCCAAATGGTTACATGGGAGCAGGCGATAGCCTCGAACCTGGAGCTGGCGCCGGGGCTGGACGATTATACGATGGCGTCGGACCCGCCGGTCAAGCCCGATGCAAATGGGAATTACCCGGTTGCGATGCCCGGACAGACCAAGGTGCTATAGGAGATTGCCCGGGCCGATACGCAGGGCTGGTTACCGATTGTCAGGAACTCGGCAGCGTAGACCGACAGTGGCAGGCAGCCGATGCGTTATTGGGCCGGGGTTCGGCGGCGGGTTTTGCGAATGATGTATAGCCCTACGGCGGCGGAGAGAAAATAGCCTGCGGGCGAAAGATTCAGGACGAATTGCGTTCCGAAATGCTCGGCGGCGAGGAGCAGGGGAAGGAAAATGAGGTTTGCCGCCGCCCATGTGCCGCCGACCATAAAGGCCATACGACGTCCGAGGTTGGGCCCGATGGCGTGCCTGGCGAGGGTGACCATCAGGATATAGGCGGAAAAAGCACAAAAGCCGGTGCCAAACAGCAGGTATAGAGCCACTGGATTATCTATCAATACCAGATACGCCGCGAGGAAGGGGAGCACAAGGAAAAGTGCAATAATCGAGCAGAGCAGCTCACCTTTTTTGTGGGCGATACATCCCCAGATGAACGAGCCCAGCGCCCCTCCCAGGCCGAACATCATCGTGGAAAATCCGCCGAAAGTAAGCCCAAATCCAAGCTCATTGAGCCGCGTGGGCAAAAGCAATGCAACAATCGTCGTGGAAACAGCAGCGGGGACAGCCATAGCCATCAATGGCCAGAAGTTCAGCCGGCCCCTGGCGGGCGGTGGGTCCGGGTCGGTGGTTTTTGGCTCGACAGCCAGACGAATCTTCAGGGCGCCGACCGTTAAGATACTGAAGACAGGACAAAGCATCAGAAGATACAAACCCCGCAGGCCAAATCGGGACACAAGGTAAGCCGCGATAGCCCCGCCGCCTGCGTAGCCGAGAAAGCCGCCTGTCATAAAGACGGCCGTGCTGATTGCGGGCGGAATCTTATCGAACAAGTGAACGGCCCTTAGTCCTTCGGGGTGGACCAGCCCAATTCCGCAGCCGCTGACCACGGCCAGGCAAACAAGCGCCGGAAAGACGCCGTTTTGGCTCGGCAGGGCGGCCAGCAGGCAAATACTCGCGGCTAAAATCATCCCAAGATGCATGAACAAAGGCCTGGTCTTTTCGGCGCGCAGATGTCCGGTCGGGAGCTGCACGCAATTGCTCGTCAGGGTCATAACGACCAAAACAATACCGCCCAGAGAAAGGCTCAGGGCAAATTCGGCCTGGACTGCAGGGAGGATGGGGGGCAGGATGCTGGCGAACATGTCAACCAGGAAATGCACCCCGGCGAGCACGAGCAACTGCATCCATTGTAATGTAGCGTTTTTTCTATTCAAGTTTCAACCGGTTGTTATCTGTTCAAGGCGAGCGATTAGTATAGAATCGGCCAGCCTGCACTATAAGCTATTTTTCCTTTTCTGCCAATGCGGCTTCCAGAAGCCGGCGGGCTTTATCGTTGTCAGGGGCAATTTGCAGTGCCCGGCGGTATTCTTTTATCGCCTCGGCGGTCTTGTTTTGACGCTGAAGCAGCAGGCCCAGATTGCAGCGCATTTCCACGTCGTCAGGTCGCTGCTGCAGAACGACGCGGCAGTGCTCAATCGCCTGGTCAACTTTGCCCTGGGCAGCCAAAGCCAGTGCGAGCAGGCCGTGGGCGAGTACGTTGTCCGGCTCAAGCTCAAGGAGTCTGTTATAATGCTCTACGGCCTGGTCGAACCTTTTCAAGGCTGCAAGGGTCAGGCCAAGACACCGGATGGTATCAGCATTTTTTGGCCTGAGTTTCAACGCCTCGGTATAATGTTCAAGGGCCTGTTCATGGCGGCCTTGGAGTCTCAATAAATTTGCCAGATTGTAATGGGCCTCGGCAAAGCCGCGCGGCACATATCCGCCGCGACTGTGGGGTTCAGCCAGCTCTATAGCCCTTGTGTAATGCGCGACAGCATCATCGTTATTGCCCTTTGCCTGCAGGACAATAGCCAGATTATTATGCACCTCGGCCGAATCGGGCTTGAACTGCAGGCATTTAGTGTAGCGTTCTATGGCCTGGTCGCTCTCACCGAGGTCTGCGAGAAGGTTGGCGTAATTATTCTCGATAATGTAGTTGGGGCGAGTAACACTGAGGGCATGCTCGAACAACGCCATACTGTTTTTCCAGTGTTTTAGCTGCAGCCGAGTACAGACAGTCGCAGCCAAAAGCGCCACAACCGCTAAGAAAGCGGGCAGCACTTTCGGAAAACGCCGTCCGGCGATAAGGTCGGCGGCGCCGAAGGCGATGATAATGAGCAAACCTGTCATCGTCATATACATATACCTGTCCGCTCGGGCCTGCGCACCGGCTTGCACAAGACCGATTACAGGGACCAGCGTACCAACGAACCAGAGCCAACCGACTATCACGTATTTGCGCCTGCGGGCAGCATAAACGGAACCCACAGAAATCGATACGAGCAGTATCACCGAGGCGACCAATCGGCCAATTGAGAAGTCGCCGCCCGGATGCGGATAGAATACCGCCAATCGGCTGGGCCAGAATAATTTTTCAATATACGTCAGGTAAGAAACAAGTGCGTTAATAACGCGGTAATTCAGAGGCGTACTTTCCAAAGCGGACAGCACCTTTCCAGATTGCTGGAAAATCACCGTAACAACACATACAGCAGCGGCGAGGAGTAACAGGGGTATTTTCTCTGCGAGCAAATAGCGCGTGGAAAATTGCCGGGGACAGCTTATTTGCGATTCGTCCGGCGTCGAGGGCACAGGCTGGTTTTCGGGGCCCCACCGAAGCCTGCCCAACGGCCAATAGTCGAGCAAAAGCAGGACAAAGGGCAAAGTAACCACCATAGGCTTGGACATCAGTGCGAAAGCAAAGGTAAGAACGACCAACAGATAGCCGCCAATACGCGGACGCCGGGCGTATCGGACGTAGGCAGCTATTGTTAGTATCCAGAAAAAGGTGCTCAAGAGATTTTTGCGCTCGGCCACCCAGGCAACCGATTCGACCTGGAGAGGGTGTACGGCAAAGACGGCCGCGACAAAAACGCTCGGCCAAATCGCACCGGTCATTCGCCTCAGAACCCAAAAGAGCAAAACGGCATTGGCTGCGTGCAGCAGCAATCCGACCAAGTGATGGCCGAAGGGCTTGGGGCCAAAGAGCTGATAATCCAGTATATGGCTCAGCGAGGTCAAGGGGTGCCACATATAGAAGTGCGGCCTGGTAAAGGCCCAGAGGATAGTTTCGCCGGTAAGTCGGCCTGTAACGTGCGGATTTTCGGTCACGTATTTATCGTCATCGTATTTGACGAATTCGTTATTCAGAACGGGCCAAAATGCCGCAAGAGTCAGAAGTACGAGAAGAACACAAACAATCGGACATCGAAACCTTTGGAGTGGTTTATCCATTTTCGAAGACTCAGCCCTTATTTTTTCGCCTCTTCGAAAGAATTTGTGGGTAACAATTGGTTGGGGCAGTGCCCCGAGATTATGATATAAGGCCAATTTAAGTGTTTTGAAGATATTGAAGCCATAATCTTTTCTCGTAGTCAGTTTCGCTTTGGCATTCAAACCCTCTACGATACCACGTGAGAACTCCTTTTTAGGCCAAAATCAATGCGCTTGCGTCCCCACTTTCGTTTTACAATATCTGGCTTCGGTTGGGGGGTGTTTGAAAAGATTAAACACCCTCGCCGAAGGCGATTCCTTCTATTTTTGCCCACGAATTATTTCAGAGAGCCATTGTTTTTATCTCGAAAAGCCTCCCGAAATCCCGCATGTTCCTCTTGCGCCGGCTTTTCTCCCGGCTCTCGATGGGTTTGTTGATTCTATGCGTTCCGTGGCAATCGGCGCAGTTCGGCCGGCGCTTATCCGGATGCCGCTCCAGCAGCTTCTGATAGCAAGCGATAACCTCCTCGGCCGGAACATCGTGGGTTTTGTGGCATTTAAGGCACATCTCGTTGACCTGCTCGCCCTTGAAGGTAATATCCGGCTTCGTGGCCCCGATATCTTCATCGTTTGCATGCCCGGCGCTGATTCCGTGGCAGTCGATACAACCGACCTTTGCATAGAGGTGGGTCTTGCTCAACTGTTCTTTGACAAACGGTATATGGCAGACGTAGCAGGCTGCATTGGGGCCGAGGGGATTGGTCTCATCGAAATCGAAGGAGGCGTTCACCTCGCCGGGGCCCGGCTCGACAGCCGACCGACCGCATGAGCCAAAAAGCACTATACCCGCCGCAATCGCGCAAAAAACCGGAATCTGCCTCATACGATTTCCCAGCTTCTCAGCCATTGGTACTCCGGCGTAAGGTTGGCGCAGTAGTTCTCGGCGCACCGCCGCATTACCGCCTTGTCCTCGTCCGTCAGCGCCTTATCGCGCTCGTAAGAGCCTTTGACGTTTTCTTCGAGCTGCCCGGTGGTATTCACCCCGGGTATCACCGCCGAGATTCGGGGCTCCTGCAGCATCGCCTTGACCAGGACATGGGCGCTCTTATCGACCTTGCCCTGGATTTGCTTCGGCTTTAGGCCAAAGGTTGTCCCCGCCCCGAAAGGCTTGAGCCCGATTACACCGACGTCTTTTTCCTTCGCTAACTTCAGGAGGCTATTGCCCCCGAATTCCTTGGTCAGAAAAAGGTAGGGGAAAATTATCACGGAAAATTGCGGATACTCATTCAGCACGCGATGGAAAACCTTCGGATTGTGCGCCGAGATACCCAGCCGGCGAAGCTTGCCCTGCTTCTTGGCCTTGGCGAAAACCTCGACAACCATATCAAGCACCCGCCGGCTTATCATCAGCATCGTCGCCCTGACCTTTTGCCCTTCGCCCCACGTCGCCCCGACAGGCCGCCATATATCCAGCATATCGGTCTTGTAGTGCTTCAGCCGACCGTCTATCTCGCGCATAAAGCGCTCTTTCGACAGCTCCTTCTCGTATTCCGTCGTAATCTTCTGGGGCCAGGATGCAAAGCCGATGTGCCATTTATCTCGATTGCCCCGAAGGGCCTTGCCATACTCTTCACACTCTCCGGTGATATTGGTATCGAGGTAGTTCATCCCCAATTCCGCCGCCCTTTCCAGCACCTCGATGCGGTTCTCGAGCCCCTGCGAGCCGTGCCCGCCTAAGCTGACCTCGGATATCATAATGCCGGTTTTGCCTAATCGCCGGTAGCCCATCTTCGGATTGTAGTTGAGGATTTTGGATGTATCGACCGGCTTGTTCTTTTTGTCCTCTGCCTGCCCTTTACCGGCCAGAGCACCGGCGATTGACCCCGCCGCCGCTAAGGATGTATTGCGGATAAAACTCCTTCGCGAAAGCTTTCCTTTTTCCATAGCTGCTCTTTTCTGATTAAAACTCAACAATCATAGTTCTCTAATTTTGCTTCTGACGTATGGAATAACACTGTAATACCATTCTCCTCTTTTTTGATTCTGTCCAATTCATCTTCAATCTTCTTCGCAGTTTTCCTACCTCTTTTATACCAGTAATAATCATCAAAAAGCATAAAAACAACCTTTTTGGCTATCCCTAACTCTCTAAGGGCTTTCAATTTTTCTATATCAGCATTTATCATTTGAATTGGGTCCAGCACAAACCCACGGAAGCATTTTACTTCAGCACATAACAAAAAACGATAAGGTCTATTCTCATAAGCAATTATAAGGTCAACGTTAGGGTGTCCTGCATTTAACACTCCATTTTCTATAAGTCTTGTCCTTAACGTATCTAAGCAATTTTCAGTCTCGAACACATAATCTCGAAACTGCCTAGGGACAAGCGGTTTCTCAAAATGTATTTCGATATTCGAAAACAGGCTTTCTTTTTTCTCCTTCAGGATATCATAAAAAAACCTTCCAATATGAAACGTCAAATCATTTTCATCCCAACAAATCCAATGGGATTCCAAAGCGCCTGCTCTATTAAGTTCAGGCCGCCACGAATCTTGATATCGAGGAGCCTTTGTGTCATAGTAATCACGAAACTTTTCCCAAGCCTCTACTAACATCTGTTTAACTTGAGTAACCATTTTGTGTAACCTCCTATAAATTAATAAGTTATACTTGTTTTTCCTGCCTCTGCAGCATCTTTTTGCTCATTCCTGCCTGCAGGCAAGTACAACGGCTCAATGTAACCTTACAATACCACGATTTAAACTTACAGTCAGTTAAATTTTTACGAGTTTTTCAAACTAATGCTTTTGTTTCCTACCGTTATCCTTCATAAAGGTAGCGAACCTTTCTAAATCTACTCCCAGCCAATAGCGTGAACCTTTCGACTTCCATAATATACCACTTGGCTTTATGCGAATCTTTCCAATAACCCGACTTTCTTCGCTTACTATTTCAAAATCATAAAATTTTTCTGGTCTAAAGTTATTCTTTGACATCCTTATTCCTTTCATATTTTAACATGTCACAAAACCACTATCACAGTATTACTCAAACCGCCTTCGGCGGAACAAAAATACCTGTCCTGAGCTTGCCCATAAGGGACTTGCCGAAGAAATCAATTAGTTCGTCGCCTAAGTTGCCAGAATCCGCTTCTGCTTATTTCTAATTATACCCATTGCGGAGCAGCCTGCAACATTTATTTCGCGAAAAAACAACTCCTGTTACTAAAAAAGCGACCTCGCCGGGCCGCCCCGGCCTGCGGAATTGCCGAGATAAGAGCCTTCGTATAAGGATGAAGCGGATTTCGATAAACTTGCCGGGCCGAGCCACGCTCTACTATCCTGCCCATATACATCACCGCCACAATATCGCAGAAAAACTCCACAACAGCCAAATCGTGTGCGATAAACAGGTACGTAAGTCCGAATTCTTCCTGCAGGTCCTTCAACAAATTCAAAATCTGCGACTGAATCGAAACATCAAGCGCACTGACCGGCTCATCGCAGATAACCAGTTTCGGCTTCAGCGCCAGCGCCCTTGCCAGTCCGATTCGCTGCCGCTGTCCCGCTGAAAATTCGTGCGGATAGCGATTTATGTGCTCCGGCGATAGGCCCACTTTTTTAAGCAATTCGGCAACTCGCTCTGTAACCTCACTGCCTGCTGCTGCTCTGTGGACCTTCAACGGCTCGCCTACGATATCACCGATAGTCATCCTCGGATTTAACGAGCTGTACGAATCCTGAAAGACCATTCCAATTTCTCTGCGAAGCCGGCGCAGCTCCTCTGCCCCTGCCGACAAAACGTCCCTCTGCCCAAAAACGATGCTCCCTGCCCTTGCATCCGTCAGCCGGACTATACTCCTCGCGGCGGTTGTCTTTCCACACCCGCTCTCGCCGACCAGCCCCAGCGTCTGGGCCTTTTTGACGGCGAAACTTATCCCATCGACCGCCTTGACATACCCCACGGTCCGCCGCAGCAGACCCTTCTTAATCGGAAAGTACGTCCTCAAGTTCTCGACCTCCAGCAGATGATTATCTCTTTTTTCTCTCATCTCACATTTCGTACTTCGTATCTCGTCCCTTCGCTCTGCTCGAGGGCAGGATTGCGTATTGCGTCGAAAGCTTCTTTACCGAAAGTAATGTTCCGTTACCATCCATATTCTTCCAAATCTCCTTTTCATTCACAACCCACGAACAACGAACAATGAACAACAAACCAATTCACTAATCTCTAATCCACTGCTCTTCTGCCTTCTGTTTTCTGTCTTCTTTCCTATCCGCAATACGCATCCTTGTCCTGAGCGTAGTCGAAGGGACGCACGACGCATAACGAATTTAATTCGGCGCATGCCAGCAGGCGACACATCGTCCCGGCCGGGCTTCTTGAAGCTCCGGCTCAAGTGTTTGACACCGCTTGTCCGACCGGCCTATCGGGCAGCGCGGATGGAACTTGCACCCTGCCGGAAACCGCAGCGGCTCCGGGACACTGCCGGCGATTGTCCGCAGACGTCTGCCGGAAAAGCCCAATCGCGGCAAAGATTCTATTAGCCCCTGTGTATAGGGATGTAAAGGCTTTTCGAGAAGGCTCTTCGAATGGGCCGTTTCCACTATTCGCGATGCATACATCACCGCCACATCTTCGGCACGCTCAGCCACAACGCCCAGGTCGTGGCTTATCAGCAGAATACTCATCTGGTTTTGCCTCTGTATTTCTTCCAGCAGGTCCAGTATCTGTGCCTGGATTGTAACATCCAGCGCCGTTGTCGGCTCATCTGCTATCAGCAGCGCCGGCCCGCAGATTACCGCCATTGCTATCATAACCCGCTGCCGCATCCCCGCGGACATCTGGTGCGGATATTCGTGCGCCCGCCGGGCCGGGTCTGTGATACCCGCCTTTCGCAGCATCTCGACCGCATCAGCCCACGCCTCTTTGGCGCTTTTTTCCTGATGCAGCCTGACGGCCTCGACAATCTGATTGCCCACCGTATAGACCGGGTTAAGGGCCGTCTCCGGCTCCTGGAAAACCATGGCGATTTTCCTGCCGCGGACCTTCCGCATCTGCTTTTCGCTCAGCGCGAGCAGGTTCTTACCCTCGAAAATTATTTCCCCTCCGACGATTTTTCCTCCCGGCTGCGGCAGCAATCGCATAATCGCCAGTGCCGTTACGCTCTTCCCGCACCCGCTTTCCCCGACCAGCGCGAACGTTCGGCCCGGCCTTATCGAAAAGCCCACATCCTGCACCGCCTTTACGAGACCTTCTTCGGTGAGAAAGTGCGTCGAAAGGTTCTTTACCAAAAGTAATGTTCCGTTACCATCCATATTCTTCTACTTCTCGTTTTTATTCACGATTCACAATTCACGATTCACGATTCACGAGTAATTCGAAGCTTCGGGTCCAGCGAGTCCCTCAGGGCGTCCCCGAAGATATTCAATGCCAGCGAAAGAACGAATATCGCCGCCGTGGCCGCCACCATTTGCCACCATACTCCTCGCGAAAGCTCCATCCTCGCATCGTTAATCATCGCTCCCCAGCTCGGATTGTTTGTTTCTCCGAGGCCTAAGAAGCTCAAAATAACTTCCGCGTGGACAAACGCAACAAATCGCAGCGAAAAGTCGATTATCACAACGTGAAAAACATTCGGCAGTATATGCCTGAAGATGATTCGCCACCTGCCGCATCCGTAGCTGAGAGCCGCTTGAACGTATCCCCTGTCCTTGTGCTTGATGACCTCTCCGCGAATCAGCCTGCACACCCCGACCCAGCTTGTCAATCCTATGGCTAAATAAACCGCAGTGATGCCCGCCAGTTTATGGCCGAAAATACTCCTATCGCGCAGCACAACCGTGAATGCCAATATCAGCAGAATATATGGAATGGAGCTTAAAGTTGAATAAATCCAGACTATTACATCATCCGTAAAGCCGCGAAAATACCCTGCGATAGCCCCTAAAGGAACTCCGATGGCAATGCTGATTAGCGATGCGCAGAGCGCAACCGTTATTGATATTTTCGCCCCGTACAATGTTTTTCGCAGCACGGATTGCCCGAACATATCTGTGCCGAAGATGTTTTTCGAGCCTGGCGGCGAGTATGATTTCCCCGCCTCTTCCTGCCACCGCATCGGCCCGACCGGCCAGTCGAATAGCTCGGCCAAGTGGATAAATCCCGCAAGCAGGAAATATAATATTATCACCGCCAGGCAGGCCATCGCGAGCTTGCGCCTGCCGAGCCGCCTGAGGCCGTCTCTCCAGAGACCGCCGCCCCGGCTTCTGTCTTCGACAGAAGATGTTGGAGGCGCATCTGTCTTTATTATATGCCGATGTTCACTCAAGAGCTATCCTCGGGTCAACAAGCGAGTAGCAAATATCCGTTATAAGATTGAACACCACAAAAAGTATCGCGCTTATGTAAGTCATCGCGCTGATGATGCGGTAGTCACGTGAGCCGATGGCCTCGACCATAAGATAGCCTAATCCCGGAATCCCGAAGAACCTCTCGAGCAGTACCGACCCGAGAAACAAAAACGGTATCGCCAGGACTACGCGTGTAATGACCGGCACCATCGCGTTTTTCAGAACGTGCTTGAACAGCACGCGTCTCGCGCTCAGCCCTTTCGCAAAGGCCGTGCGAACGTAATCGCTTCGCATCTCGTCGAGCATCACCGTTCGATAAAACCGCACGTTGCCCCCCAGACCCGCCGCTATGCCAATCAGCACCGGTAAGCCTAAGTTCTGTGCCAATGAATAATCCGGCGAAAAGAATACCGGAAAAAGCCCCCATTTATATGCGAGAAAATACTGGCCGAAAAAGATAAAGCTCAAAAAAGGGATACTCATCCCCGCAACGCAGATGACCACGCCGATAGTGTCCCACGCCGAACCATGCACAAACGCTAAGACAAGCGACAAGCTGACCGAAATTATCACCACACCGAAAAACATCGGCACAGTGAGCGCCAGAGAAGGCCCCACGCCCCTCTTGATTTTATCGATGACCGGCTCGCGGTCGCGGGCTTTGCCGAAATTAAACGTCAGGGCATTTTTGAAATGGTTCACGAATTGGCTGTCCCATGCTAACAGCAGCGGCTTGTTCAGGCCGTATTCCTGCCGAATTTCCTCGATTGTCTCGGCGCCGGCGCCTTCGCCGGCCATTTCAATGGATACATCGCCCCCGACAACGCTGAACAATACGAAGCTCAGCAGCAGCACCCCGAACACAATCGGTATAGTATATAGAAGCCGCCTTATTATATACGTTCTCATTTACTCTTCTTTACAAGTTCGTTATATGCTGAGCGTTTGGCCTTATCGATTCGGCGGTACTTGCTCAGGCCGTATGCAAAGGCGTGTGGTTTATAGTTCTTGTACCAGTCGTGGCACAATACGTACGCGACCCGGTGGTTCAGAAATGCCGCCGGGCAATCCTCCAGCACGATAAGCTCCATCTGACGGTAAAGCCGCCGGCGCTGCGGACTGTCGCTCATCACTTGAGCCTGCTCGTACAATTCATCGAACCTCGCGTTCGAGTAGTTGAATCCATTTGCTGCTTGTGTTCCGTTCTTGCTGCGGAACAGCGACATGAAATCCTGCGCATCCGGTATCCCGGCGCTGTGGCCCGAGGCGAACATCTGCACCTGCCCGGCATTGAGCCTCTCCTGATATGTGGGTCTATCGGTGTATTGGATTTCTACTTCGAGGCCGATAGCGTTAAGGTTGCGTTTGAGAAATTGTCCGTACTGGCGATAAAATGTATCTATGCCGGGCATAGCTATTTTCAGTCCGGGGATTTTTCCGCCGTTAGTCTCCGCAGCCTGCTCCAACAGCTCTCTGGCCTTTTCCGGGTCGTACTTTGAATATCCTTTTTCTTTTATCCGGCGATTGTAAGAAGGCATCATGGGCGGTATCAGCCCGTGTGCCACTAAATGCCGGTTGTTGAAGAACAGCTCGATGAACTTTTCGCGGTCTATTGCATGGCTTATTGCACGCCGCAGGGCCTTGTTCGGCCCGAGGACCTCGTCCGCCATATTAAAGCCGAGCCAGTATGTTGACGGGTCGCTGAAAGTTTTCAGATGAATATTGCGCTGCTTCATCGCCTCGGTCAGCTCCCCGCTGCCGGCCATGACCTCGTCGTAGTTGTCTTTGGGTATTACGCTCGCGTCGAGTTTCCCCTGCATGAACAGCAGCCATGTGGGCCGATATTCTTCGATAATCGTCCAGACGACCTTGTCGGCGAAAGGTATTGCCCGGCCGGCATCGTCGAGATAGCCGGCCTCGGCGTCACCTTCCTCGCCCCGGCTCGGATATACTTGTCCTCTGAAATTGCCGTTGCGCACTAATTCGATATAGCTGCCGCGGCGCCACGCGCTCAGCTTAAATGCCCCCGTACCGACCGGATGGCTGATAATATCCTCGCCGTAGTAATCGACCGCTTCTTTAGCCACAGGCGCAAAGGCGGTATTGGCCATGATGCTATGGACGACCTGCGGCCAGGGCTTTTTGAGCTTGATAACCAGCGTGTATTCATCCCGGCTTGATAGTCCTTCGACATTACGCGAATAGTCCACATCCTCGGCGCTTCGGCAGGTCTTGGTATATTCGCGAAACTCGTCCAGCCCGGCAATTCTGTTGTCTATATAAGTCCAGTTTGGGCTGAGGTTCTTGATGTCGGCAATTCTCTTAAGGGAGAAAATAAAGTCCTCGGCCTCTAATTCCCTGCCTATGCCTTGAGGGAAACAGTTATCATCCTGGAAATAGACGCCTTTTTTGATTTTTATCGTATAGACGAGCTTGTCTTCGCTGATTTGCGGCATCTGCTCAGCAAGGGCGGGTATCAGTTGGTACGGACGTTTCAGGAAGTGATAATCGTACAGCGGCTCGAAAATCTGGCTGACTACAAGACGCGAATATGTGTCCCGCACGTTGGCAGGGTCCAGCCCGGATACCCTGCTGTAAAGCACGTGCCGCAGCGCCATCTGGTCCGCATCCGCCTCGGCCGGCCGGCGCTCGCACCCGGAAGTAATCAGTAAAACCGCCGAAAATAAAAAAACTAAAAACTTCACTCTCGTATCTCGCATTGCGTAGTGCGTTTTTACTCTATAGTGCTCACGATTGAAATTTCCTTTTTGTTCGCCTGCCCCATAGGGGCGGGGCAACTTGTGCCACAGGTAGTAACCTTAAAACAATAATTTACAATCCTAATCGCGGGAATTTATTACACTTAAGGGTATAATCACGATTTACCACTCGATTTTTTGTACCTTAATCCGGGTGTTTTTTCAATTTATTTCCGAATAAGTCTCTTCTATCGACATTGACGACAGGCGACAAAATGCCCCTGGTAGCAGCTGCGAGAGTTGCCTTTAAAAAATGAAATTCGCGGCTTATTCGGGGTTCTAAAACTATTCCTCTTCATCCGCAATTGCTTCGAGCGAAAGATGTCCAATTTCAGGCAAAGCTTTCTGGGCACCTACAAGGCCTTCTATCGAGCCATGTATACCGGCGACATTTTCAATAACAGCTGTAATTTGTTTTTCTCTGCTGCTCCATATCCTTGTCATAGCACGCTTTTCCTTAGCAAGCTCATCGTTCATTCTCTGGAATGCTTCAACTACCGCACGGATGCGCATTATAAATTCCTGGCCGGTTATATACTGGTAAAGTACATCTTTGATACTATCTTGACCGGTTGTAATAAGCTTCTGTCTTGCCACTTCTATCAAACCTTGTCTAAGGGCGGTGGCAAGTCCTTTTACCGATTTATAATCAGTAACCCAAACACCATCATATATATCAAAGCTATCGATTCCGGCAGGCAATGCAACAGACATTATAACCGCAATATCAGCATTAGCCTGTTGCTGGTCTTTTTTCAATTTATCTGTCCATGTTTTTTGAAAGTCCTTTGTATTCTTTGATTCCCATAATATTTTACCGCATTCCTTTCCGGTCTGGTTATGGACTATCTGTAATATATCCGCTCCCCTTGTGCCCTTTTTAACTTCTTGGAATCTGTCATAAGGGAAAGTTCTTTCCAGATATTCCTGAAGCTCCTTTTCAAGAGCTTCGCCCTGTGCTTCCTGTGAACCGACCTCAGCTTTTCGTTTAAGTTCGTCAATCTGTTTTTTCATTGCTGCAAGCTGATCGTCTTTTTCACGCATCTTGAGTTGTTGCTCGTCAGCAGCTTTTTTACCGGCCTGTTCTGCAATTGTCTTTCGTTCCTCATCCAATTTGCGTTGAACAGTTAATTCAAAGGCTTCTTTTTCTTCCTTAAGCTTTTGCTGTTGTTTTCTAAGTTCTAATTCTTGTTTATTTGCTTCGGAAAGTTGTTTTCGCTTTTCTTCTAATTCTTCTTCGAGAGCCTTCGTCTGTTCAGACTGCTCAGCAATAATTTTCTTGCGTTCCGCCTCGGCAATCTCTTTGCGCTCCGTCTTTAGCTGTTCGGCAACCTGTTCATCGATAGCCTGCCCTTTAGCCTCAAGCTCTTTAGCTTTCTGCTTGAGAATCATTTTTTCCTTATCAAGCTCTTTAGTCTTTTCTGCCGCTTCGGCTTCATACCTTAACTTAATGCTCTGCTCTATTTGTCCGGTCAGAGCTTGATTTAATTCAATCTCTGCCCCACACTTCGGACATTTAATTGTTTGGTCTGGCATGAGTTCCTCTAATCTGTATTTGTACCTGTCCAATCATTCGCAATCTTTTTCCGGTTAAACGTCTTGTTGTGGTGGCTCTTCTCGATATT
This sequence comes from Sedimentisphaerales bacterium, assembly GCA_030611315.1. Classification (GTDB taxonomy): domain Bacteria; phylum Planctomycetota; class Phycisphaerae; order Sedimentisphaerales; family Anaerobacaceae; genus JAUWPZ01. The sequence goes on along the minus strand of JAUWPZ010000012.1, from coordinate 3,173 downwards.
TCTCATATTCCGTCAAATACAATCGTTCCGATTCATCTGTGTACTCCTTTCTTCTCTTTTTAAGCTCTTGCAGTTTCTCGAATATATTTTTGTAGATAATCTGATGTGCTTTATTCTTGAGGTTATCAACGTCGTACTCATCAAACTCCACCTCCTGATTCATATCAAGCGTCAGACTCACTAGCCTTAGAAGATCCTCTTTCGTGATCTTGTCTACGGTAGCGAATTTGTCTTGGATAACGAAATAATATCCTTTATTGTCCTCAATTTTTAATAGCTTCATATCCTTGTCCCCTTTTAATGTAGGTGTCATGGCCCGCCTCAAGTGAGTTCAGCATTACCTCATGATTGTTAATTATTGTACCGTCCAGTGACTTAAGCTCTTGGTCTGTTGGATGACCAGAGTACAACTTGTACACTGGCTCTCCTTCTTTAATTTCTTTACTTGCATACAGTAGGTAATCGGCCCCGATTGAAGCTCCGACTGTATTGTTGTGCGTAACCACAACTACCGGCATTGACTCCGAAATCTTGCTAATGAGTTGGTTGACGTCGCTATTGAGAAACAGGTTGTCAAATGAAGACTCCGGCTCATCAATCAGTAAGAAGTCGTAATTTTGCGCATCATTTATTTTTTGCAGCAACCTAAATTCAGATCGCTCGCCACCGGACACCTCTGCTCCATCTTTGTTTAGAGTCCTATAGCTTATCTTTGCAAACAATCTGTAGAGCTTAGACTGCTTAAGGCTTTCATTAGTCAGTAATGTCTGCAAATAATTATAAGGTTGTCCATATTCCTTAAAGGATTCACTGAATGCTGTTTTTACACCACTTTCAGACTTTATTTCTCCAGCGCCTGCAAATGCACCCTTTTCCGCTACAATGCTGAATCCTTGGATGCTTTCTTTCGAGATTATCGCCTCTTTCTGCAAGAATTTGACAATTTCCGAGAATCTATTGATTTTCCTCTTGTCGATACTTACTTGATATAAGTCTATATCTTCGACTTGAACCGCTGCTGTGTGCCTCTTCAATATTCCCTTGATGTCTCGTACTAAACTGTTTACATGTTTTTTCTTCTTTGTTTCAAATTTCTCTGTCCGGAAAAGTTCGATCAATTCACATGCAAGTTGCTTCATGGAATTAAGATCTATATACTTTTCAATTACATCCCGGAATTCAAGATTTTCAATTACCTGTTGAACCGATCGAATCAACTTATCCAAAACTTCGTCTTCACTTATTGAGAACACTGACTCATTAAATAGGGCTGTACTGGAAAAGATATCCTCCAATTCTTGCTCCTCTGCAGATTTAATAAGACTATTAAAGTAATTCTCAACCGCTCGCTCATTAGCCTGCAAGTCAACCTCCATAACATCATTCAAAACCACCTTAAATCCAAATAAATAAACTTCGGTGAACTGGCTTCGCTTTCTACTTTGAGCTTCATTAAATTCGCGTTCGTCGGCCTTAGCGTCTCGCTGAACCAATGAAAACTGCTCGATATACTTTACGTTGTCGTGCGATTTATTAATTCTGTCCAAAGTAAAGGTCTTTCCGGTTGATCTTTCGCCGAGAAGGACATTTAATCCCGTCGACAACTTCTGGCCGTCGTCAAAAATCTGGAATAGCTCATTCCCATCGTCTTCGGATAAAGCAACCTTCCCCTTGTCTTTCAGGCATGCTTTAATAGCGTTTAAGGTCAAGTCACCACAGTCTATAAAAGTTTGTCTTGTTGGAAGGCTGCCCAACTCGTCACATATTCTCTCATCACTAAATAAGACAGGAGTAAGCATTGTCTCATCTTTAATGGCGCGGATGAATTTCTTGGCGCTATCTACCTCGCCGACTGATACGTAACTAGCAATCCTGTTTAAAGCTTCCCCTTTGATTGATGGCCCTTTTTGGTAATGCGGTATCACTAAATAATCATTTAGCTCCCCGAATATCCCTTCAAGGTCCTCAATTGAAATGCTATCCCCAATTTGGGTGATTTTCTGAGCCACTGATTCAGCTTTATTCTCGAAGTCTCCCAAATCGGCTACTTGGCCGATTATTAATACATGCCCACAGTCTAGGTTAACCTCTATTCCCGGAAAAACAACTACGTCTAGGGCATCCACGATTTCCCTAAACTGGGTACCATCAAACACATTATGATTTGTTATCGCAATGGCATCCAGCCCAGCTTCGGAAACGTATCTTTTTAGGTTCTCGAGATTAAAGCTAAAGCTACTATCGCTGGCTGTTGACACCGTATGAATATGTAAGTCGATTTTCTTCAAGGATGCCTCCGATTGCCAAGAGGGCTTAACAAGTTATTATATAGTTTTACTGATAATATCCACTATGATATACAAGAAATCACTCTTTATAACAAAATACTAACAATCCATTCTAAAACTACCCTTCGCAAGCCGTTTTGACGTGGAAAGCGGCGTGCAAGCGGATGTCAGTCCTTAAGGACTGCAAAATCCATTGCGAAGCTGCAATCCATTAAATAACTATCAATAATCAATTAACTCGTTGCCTAAGTTGCCAGAATCCGCTTCTGCTTATTTCTAATTATACCCATTGCGGAGCATAATACAAGCTTTATTTCGCGGCAAATCCCCTCTATTTATATATATTTCCTCTCCGCCAGGCCAATTGTTGATTAAAAACACCGTTTTTACCCCTTTCGTGCCAATTTGTACCAATTCGTGGCTATCCTTTTCTTTTACCATAAAAACAGTGTAAATCTGTTTACCCCGCTTGCCCCATGAGATAGCAGAGCGTTATCTCATCGGGGTTAGAAACACATCTTCTGTTTCTAATGGGGTGCCTTTGCCCCTTTGCCGCTATTTTCTATTTGAGTTTTGTCTGTAAATGCGTTTTAATACCCGCATGTTTGCTTGTCCCTTAGGGGCCAGCAGGTAAACGTTAACCGCCCGTCGGCGGAAGATACAGCGGAGAACCGCACGAATCGTCCCGCACTTAATAGGCTCCTGCCGTAATTTGGTGCTGGACACACAAAAAAGCATCGTTCGTAAATAGCCTTGGAGCGAAACGGAAAAGCCTTAGGGGAATCACCAATCATGAGAATCGAGAATCCAACTTTAGCTCACTTTAGGCACTTTAGCTCACTCTTCACTAACTTGCCCTCTACACTTGTCGAGAATCCTTTACAA
>JAUWPZ010000065.1 GCA_030611315.1 Sedimentisphaerales bacterium | reverse complement strand
CAGGAGCAACTACGGACCGCCGGGTATATGAACGGGATAATGGCCAAAAACTCTCATCTCGCGCCCAGGGAGAAATTCTGCTGGGATTACTACATCACGGGTTCGGAACTTGGAAGGGGCCGAGACCCTGCGCTTTTTTATCAATACGCCAAACAATTTTTCGAAGATGCAAAGGCTGCGGGCAGGCCTTTTTACCTGATGGCCAATTCCCAGGACCCGCACCGGCCGTTTGCAGGCAGTCAGCAGGAATGGAATAAATGGAGCGAACATCCGCCGTACAGCCGGCAGATTACGACCGAAGAGGCTGAGATTCCAGGTTTTCTACCGGAGCTTCCGGATGTTCGTCAGGAGATATCGGAATATTTTATGTCCGTTCATCGTTGTGATGAGGTTGCCGGCGAGGTGCTGCGGGCGCTGAAGGATACGGGCTTCGAGGACAATACCCTGGTGATGTTCCTATCAGACCATGGTATGCCGCTTCCGTTTGCCAAGACCAACTGTTATCTTAACAGCACGAAGACACCCTGGATTGTCCGCTGGCCGGGCGTCGTTAGACCCGGGGCGGTTGACAGCCGGCATTTCATTTCCGGTATCGATTATATGCCGACGATTCTGGATGCCGTCGGACTGCGCCAGGTTACCGGGACAGACGGGGTTTCCTTTCTTCCGCTGCTTAAGGGCAAAACTCAGGAAAATCGCGACAAGGTCTTTACGGTCTTCCACGAGACGTCGGCCAAGCGGCGATACGAGATGCGGTGCATTCAGAACAAGCAATATGGATACATCTACAACGCCTGGTCTGACGGGCAGACGGTTTTCAAGAACGAGTCGCAGTCGGGCCTTACGATGAATGCAATGAAAGAGGCGGCGGCGACCGACCCGACCATCGATGCACGCGTACAGTTGTTTCTATATCGTGTGCCGGAAGAGCTATACAAATTCGAGACGGACCCGGATGCGCTGCACAACCTTGCCGGCGAAGCTGAATATGAAGAGCAGCTCAGCAGTATGCGCCAGGAGCTGCTCGCCTGGATGGTGCGAAACAAAGATTCTCTCGAAGAGACTTTTCGGAATTTTCCTGGACAGGTTTAAAATCGGTGAATTTATGCAGAAAAAAGAAATATCTGATGAAGGTACTATAAAATGAATAGACGGGATTTTTTGAAGAAGTCTATGGCATTGGCGGCAGGCGGATTTGTGCTGTCGAACAAGACCGTGGAACTGAATATCAAGGGCAATCGCCCCAATATAGTCTTTATCTTCATCGACGATATGGGCTGGACAGGGACGAGCTATATGGGAAGCAGATACTATGAGACGCCGCGCATAGATAAGCTCGCCGGCGAGGGAATGGTCTTTACTAACGCTTACACGTGCGCCCCCAACTGTGCGCCGACCCGGGCGTGCCTTATGTCGGGCCAGTACGGTCCGCGGCATGGAGTCTATACGGTCGGCAGTTCCGAGCGCGGCGATTCGAGTTCGAGAAGGCTGATACCGACACCGAATACCACAACGCTCGACCCGACGAAGATTACGATTCCGGAAGCGCTAAAAGCCGCCGGCTATGCCAGTGCGTGTATAGGCAAATGGCACTTAGGCGATAATGCACCATACAGTCCTGTGGACCAGGGCTTTGACATGAGCGTCTCAAGAAACGAACTCGACCACACCAACGACCCCAAGCATATCTACGGCCTGAGCGCCAAAGCAATCGAGTTCATCGAGACCAATAAGGACAGGCCTTTTTTCCTTTACATGGCGCATCACACCGTTCATACGCCCGTGGAGGCAAGGGATGAGATGACCGCCAAATATGAGGATAAAACTCCGTGGGAGGGGCAGGATGACCCCAAGTATGCCGCGATGACCGAGCACACCGACGAGGGAGTTGGCCTGCTCTTAGACAAACTCGATGAACTTAAGCTCAGGGATAATACGTTAGTCATTTTTTATTCGGATAACGGCGGCGCGGGCAAGCAAACCACTAACCGGCCTTTGCGCGGCGCCAAGGGAATGCTGTATGAAGGCGGTATTCGCGTGCCGATGACAGTACGCTGGCCCGGAGTCGTCAGGCCGGGAACGCGATGCGATGTACCGGTTATCAGCGTGGATTTCTACCCGACTTTCCTGGAAGTTACAGGGGCTGCAAAGCCCAAGGGCTATATCCTCGACGGCGAGAGCATCGCACCGCTGCTGAAGGGTAAAAAGCGTCTCAAACGCGATACCATTTTCTGGCACTGCCCCGTATATCTGCAGGGCGACAACTATGACGGCGCCAGAGATACCGATTTTCGCACGCGTCCCGTCGGCGCCATACGCAAAGGCGACTGGAAATTGCTGCAGTATTTCGAGGAATTGGAATTCGGAGACGGCGACCAGGTGCAATTAGAGTTGTACAATTTAGCCGAAGATATGGATGAATCGAACAATTTAGCCCAGGTAAGGCCGGAAAAGACGCAGGAACTGCTCAGCCTGCTTGTCGAATGGCGTGATAAAGTGAACGCTCCGGTCCCGACTGAACACAACCCGGACTATACCGGATAACTATTGAAGACCAGAGGCGCAAACAAATTGAAAAAGTTAATAAGAGTCTATAACAAAACGGAAAATGATTGAAATAAAAACATCTGGATTCCCGCTTTCGCGGGAATGACAGGAGTTGAGAGGTAATTTTGTTATAAGCTCTAAATGAAATGGAGATTCCTATGAATCGTCGTGATTTCATGAAGAATTGCGCAGCCGTTGGGGCGGGCGGATTTGTGCTGTCGAACAAGAGCCTGAAGGTCCGTACGGGCCCCAGGCGTCCGAACATAATATTGATAATGGCCGACGACCAGGGTTATGAGTGCTTAGGCTGCTATGGCAGCAAATCATATAAGACGCCTGTTCTCGACAAGCTGGCGGCAACCGGCGTGCGATTCGAGCATAGTCATTCCCAGCCGCTCTGCACGCCCACCCGCGTCCAGATTATGACCGGAAGGTACAATTTCCGCAACTATATCAAATTCGGCAATTTCGATTACAAGGAAAGGACGTTTGCCCACGTGTTGAAAAACGCCGGCTATTCAACGTGCGTTGCGGGCAAGTGGCAGTTGATGGGCGCCGGAGCTAACGGCCCTTTTGAGGCGGGCTTCGATGAGTATTGCCTATGGCACATGGAGGACGTATATTCTCCCAAGGGTCCACGATACCGCAATCCGAAGATAATACAAAACGGTAAGCTGCTCGGAGTTCTCGAGGGTAAATACGGGCCTGATGTTTTTCGTGAGTATATAAACGACTTCATCGAACGCAAAAAAGACGAACATTTCCTGGTTTATTTCCCGATGGCCCTGACGCATTCGCCTTTTGAGCCCACCCCGGACAGTCCTGAGTGGGGACAGAGTATTACCGATAAGAAGTTCTACGTGGATATGGTTGAATATATGGACAAGACCATAGGACGAATTGTGCAAAAGCTGGATGAGCTTGGCCTGCGGGAAAATACGCTGATTATTTTCACCGGCGACAACGGGACACCCCAGAGCATTACTTCGGAAATGCAGGACGGCAGTTTTATCGACGGAGGCAAAGGCATGACGACCAACGCTGGTACACATGTGGCACTTATTGCGAATTGGAAAGGCGCAATTCCCGCGGGAAAAGTCTGTGATGACCTCGCGGATTTCAGTGATATCCTTCCGACTCTCGCAGATGCGGGCGGCGCTTCGCTGCCTAAGGATGTAACAATTGACGGCCGCAGTTTCCTGCCCCAGCTTCGCGGCGAAAAAGGCAATCCGAGAGACTGGATATTCTGCTGGTACCAGAGGGACCCGGGCAAGACTCTTCACCGATTCGCGCGTGATAAGCGATGGAAACTCTATGACCAGAGCAACGCAAGCCGCGCAGGCAAGCTTTTCGACGTGCCGGCGGATACGCTCGAGGAAAATCCGATTGAGCCGGGCCAGGGCGGCGCCGAAGCTGCCGCGGCCAGAGCGAAACTCCAGGCCGTTCTGGATTCAATGGTATGATGTTACTATGAGACTATTATAAAGATTAGGAAAAGGAACAATTTCTTATTGGCAAAGGATAAAAAGATTTTGGATGCTAAGAATTATACACGTCGGAATTTTCTGAAGGAATGTGCGGCGGTCGGCGCCGGCGGATTCGTGTTGTCCAACAAGACAATAGATGTCCGTATCGGTGACAAAACCGAGCGACCAAACGTTATTTTGTGCATGTGTGACGACCTCGGCTGGGGCGATACCGGTTACAACGGACACCCTGCCCTCAAGACGCCGAATCTCGACGCGATGGCGGCGGCTGGTATCAAATTTAACCGGTGGTATTCGGGCGCCCCGGTATGCTCGCCAACGCGGGGCAGTTGCATCACGGGCCGTCATCCGTATCGCTACGGGATTTTCACCGCCAACAAAGGCCATATAAAAAAGCAGGAGATTACACTGGCGGAGGCCCTCAAGACTCAAGAGTACACGACCGGGCATTTCGGCAAGTGGCACATGGGAACGCTCACGACGCAAATCGACGACAGCAACCGGGGCGGTCCGGGTTCAGAAGAGCACTACTCTCCGCCCTGGGACAACGGCTTCGACGTTTGCTTTTCGACCGAGGCCAAGGTGCCGACGTGGGACCCGATGAAAAATCCGGGTTCGGAGGACTTCTATGGCACACATTACTGGCTGCAGGACGGCAGCTTCGTCCCGATAGACAGCGCTGAGCTGGCCGGCCGACGATTCGAGGATTATTATGGACCGTGCGCTCCCGTTTATTCGCCGGGCCGTGGCTGAGAACAAGCCGTTTCTGGCGGTTGTCTGGTTTCATACGCCGCATAAGCCCGTGATTGGCGGCCCGGAGTACAAGGCGATGTATTCGGCGTACAGCGATAGCGAGCAGGATTACTACGGGTGCGTTACGGCTATGGATGAGCAGGTCGGGCGACTGCGCAGCGAACTGCGCTCGCTCAAGATAGCGGAGAATACGATGATGTGGTTCTGCAGCGACAACGGGCCGGAGAACGGCACGCCGGGTGTGACCGGCGGCTTTCGCGAGCGCAAACGCAGCCTTTACGAGGGCGGCGTTAGAGTGCCGGGGCTTCTGGAATGGCCTGCGAAGATTAAAGCCGCCCGCGTCGTGCAGATTCCCTGCTGCACGTCGGACTACTTCCCCACGGTAATGGAGGTCCTTGGCTTCAAGATGCAGGGCCAGCCTGAGCCAATTGACGGCGTGAGCCTTCTGCCGCTGATTGAGGGCAAAATGACGGAACGGCCTGTGCCCATCGGCTTTGAGTCCGGAAACAGGATATCACTTACGGACAACCGTTATAAGATTATCAGCACGGACGGCGGCGCTACCTTTGAGCTTTACGACCTGCTTGCCGACAAATACGAATCGGCCGATATTGCTGCGGCGCATCCGGACATCGTGAATTCGATGAAGGCCACGCTGGAGGCGTGGGAGGCCTCGTGCGATAACAGCCTGGCGGGTAATGACTATGTGTGATATAGCCGTATCGAATTGTTGGAGTAAACCTCGTGTATAAACAGAAAGACCTAATGAATCGTCGTGATTTTTTGAAGAATTGCGCAGCGGTCGGAGCGGGAGGATTTGTGCTGTCGAGCCGGGCCTTGCAAGTCAATATAGGCGCGAAGCGGCCCAACGTACTGTTTGTCCTGGCCGACCAGTGGCGAGACTGCTCGTTCAGCCACGGGGTCAATCACGACGAATTGGTGCAGACTCCCAACCTCGACAAATTAGCCGAGCAGGGCGTGCGGTGGTCTCGATGCTACAGCGCCCATCCGCTGTGTACTCCGAATCGCTCGGCTATAATTACGGGGCGATTTCCGCACGAAACAGGCATGATTCAAAACAGCCTGATGCTTCCGCCCGATGAGCGGTGCATGGCCGAGGTGTTCAGCGAGGCCGGTTATAAGACACACTACATTGGAAAGTGGCACATGGACGGCGAGGCCAAGCCCGGCTTTGTACCGCCAAAATGGCGGCGGCGGGGCTTTCAGACCTTCATCGGCTTTAATCGAGGGCATTTCTATTATGACTCACCGACGTTTACCAACGACGGCGTGAAGATGTCCGATACCGGCCAATATACGCCCGGCGATTACGAGCCGACATTTCAGACCGACCTGGCGCTCGATTTCATAAAACAGAACAAAGACCGCCCCTTCTTTTGTTTCTTGTCGTGGGGGCCTCCACATACCCCGTATAATCCGCCTGATGATTTCGATACATATGAAAGCGAAGATGTGGTATTCCGCCCGAACGTTGTCAACGGCAATCGCGGCAGCCTGGCCAAATACTTCGGGCTGTGCACTTCTCTCGATTTCGAGTTCGGGCGCTTGATGGATGCGTTGAAGCAGTTGGGATTGGATGGTAAAACGCTTGTCGTTTTCACTTCGGACCACGGCGACGGGCATCAATCACATGGTATAGCGCACAAAAATGAGCCTGAAGAGGAATCGTGTCATGTACCGCTGATTATGCGGCTGCCTGGTCGCCTCAGCACGGGTCGGGTCGTCGAGAACTTGGCCAGCTCCGTTGACCTGATGCCCACGATACTGTCGATATGCAATCTGCAAGCGCCCGGGACGTGCACCGGGAAGGACAAGTCGGCGGCGGCATTGATTAAGCAGAACCTTGCCGACGAGTCCATTTATGCAGAGAAGGCGGGCGACTGGCGGGCCGTCATAATGGGCCGGTACAAGTTTGTTGTTGAGTCTATCGGCGGCGTTCAAACCGCGACAAAACTGTTCGACCTCGAGAACGACCCGTATGAGATGAGTAATCTTGTGGGCTTGCCCGAGCATGCCGGCCTGCAGGCAACGCTTCTGGCTGAGCTGAACGCCTGGAAGCAGAAGACCGACGACCCGTTTCCCGCCACTCCGGCGACGGCGGAGAAAATGTACTACGTGTAGATGCCGACTAGTATTCTGTCAACACTGATTTTAGGGGTTGTCATTGCGAGGAGGCCGAAGGCCAACGCGGCAATCTCAAACTTATCGAACGCCGGAGATTGCTTCGTCGTTCCACTCCTCGCAATGACATCTACAGTTTCAATATTGACAGACTACTAGGGCCGAACAAAATCGAAGTATGCGGGTAATGCGGGTGAACTTCGCTTTGTCCGGGTGAAATTTGCAGCCGCCGGAACAGGCTGAATTGGTATTCAGGAGCTTATCTTCCTAATAGTCCTTGAATCCCCGCATCCACAGGGGCCATTCCCTTGGCAAGACGTTGCCGGCTCTTGTCCAGGGTCCTCTGGTATTGAAGTTTCGATGCCACTTGAGCGTCCAAAGCTCTTTCAAGTCCACGCTTCTCTGGGACCAATCCATAAACAGCATATTTATTTTTTCGTGGTGGCGGTTGATGCAGAAGTGCTTCATTTCGTGTTTAGCGCCATCCCACTGGCCATCGTCGGCGGGAGGGTTGCTGCGCTCAGCACCCAAACCGGTTCGGACCTCCGAGGAATGGCCGCTGGTAGGCCCTCCTCCCCTCCACATACTATCTGCAAATACCGGGATATAGTTAGTGCCTCTAACGTTAGGCCTGACCCAGTTCCATTTAGTCGGACGATTCTGAATTTCGGTTTGTCCGGGCAGTGGGGCATAAATCCAGCAGTTTGCCCCATAGCTGCATTCGTCCTCGATGACCACACCTCCGGTTTTTCCCATATAATACGAGTTGAACGGACCACCGTGGTTTTCTATACCACCGGTATCTATCGGCGGATTAACGGCTATCGGGCAGCGAAGGATGTCCGACTTTGTCTGATACTCGGAACGCAGCGCAACTATCCACTTGCCTCGCGGCCAACCGCCGCCGCCGCTATCAGTGCAGAACTTACCATCGTTGCCATCGCAATAAATTCCCCAGATGAGTCCCCATTGGTGGAGGTTCATTTTGCAGGCGGCCGATTTTGCCTGTTTTTTGACGCGGTTCAGCGTGGGCATCAATATCGCCATCAAAAGCGCGATAATGGCTATTACGACCAGCAACTCTACTAAAGTGAAACCTCTCGACTTGTTCATAACAACGACCTTTTCTTGAGTCTAAATTTACCACTACTTGTCTAAGATGCGCAAGACTCGACTCCTGTTCCCTCAATTTCGCAATTTCTTGCTATCTTCGTGATTTCTTGCCTGTAAAATCAATATATCATAAATCTGCATTTCCTGCAAATAAAATCTCAAAAAATTTTGTTTGGGCGTACTTAAAAACTATCTCAAAACTACCACCCCGAGCAAAACGAAGGGTCTGGCTGGTTGAAATAAGAGATTCTTCGCTGCGCTCAGAATGACAAATTGCGCTCAGAATGACAAATTGTGCTCAGAATGACAAATTACGTATGTTCTTGCCAACACAATACTTATGCCAAACCCAGTCAAGTTGAGTAATTATAGGGGTTTTTGAGTCTGGGGAGGATGATTTTTTGAAAAAAAGTCGGTTATCAGTGCTGCTGCTGCACTTTTTCTCATTTTTTCAAAAAGCCGTCTTCCTGCCTGGCCGTTACTGATTGTGTGGACATATCGCGGTTTTTTTGGGTAAAAAACAGGATTTACGGTCATTGAGTATGGGCTCCGAAGGATTGTGAAAATGGGCTGTTTGCGCCGCCGCCGATAATTTTCCACTTTTTTTTTGTTATAAACCGGTAAATCAAAAAAAATCTTGACCTAAGGCAGGGAAAAATGTTATAAAGGAGTATCGGAGCAATTTGTGAGTTTTGCTCAAAAGCGAAGTTCGCTTTTTGTTTACAGGGTTGAGCATATTTGCCCGAGAAGTTTATCAGCGAAGCACGGTATCGCAATGAAGACTTTCGCATACGGCACGGGGCAACAGACATTCGGCACACCGCCGAAGGTGCGTGCTTTGCAGTTAAGGTTATTACATTTCTATTAGCTACATTTGGGTTACGAAGGAAGGAGGCAGCATCAGGTCCAGGAGAAGTTGTGTCGGGCAGGCCAAAGGTATCATACGGCTGATTCCCGTTATTATCGGTCGTTAATTTGGGAGCTGCCTGAGACAGGCGGAAGACATTTTCGATTGGAGATTCCCTATGGGATAAATTTCGATTTGCGGTATCTCAGCCGCCGCCAATCGGCAATTCTTTTAATGTTTTTAATGCCTGTTGACGACAATCTTATGATAAGACGAAACTTTGGCGTGCGTACGTGTTTAGCAAGTTGAAATTTCTTAGTGGCACGGCCATCTTGGCCGTGTTTTCACGGGCTGGAAGCCCGTGCCACAACAGGATAGTGCTTCAGTGAGTTGTTTGGCTAAACACGTACTGGCGTGCAGCCAGAGTAAGCATATTACTAATGTTATATTGTTAATCATGGTTTAACTTTTAAGGAGGTTTATCATGTGTAAGAAATTGATTAACCTGGTCTCATTTGTTTTTGTAATCGCTCTCTTTATGAGCGGCCCGGCCAAAGCCCTTGACCCCAGTCTTCAGCTATGGCTGGAGTTCGAGGACAACGTCAACGACAGCTCGGACTATGCCCGCCACGGCACTCTCACAGGCGGCGGGTACGCTGCCGGCGTTAGCGGCCAGGCCGTGGACCTGAACGGCAACCCCGACCACGTCAGCATAGTCGGCTGGAAGGGCGTTACAGGTACACAGGCCTTCAGCATAGCTGCGTGGGTTCAGACAACCGATGCAGGGGGTGTTCTTGTGGCCTGGGGTTTTCCCCGCGGCGGCGGCGACAACGGGCTAAGAATGGAGTTCAGGACCAACAGCAACAGGTTCCAGATAGAGAACGGAGCCGGGAGTTTGCAGGGTGATACACAGGTAACCGACGGTGATTGGCACCACGTAGCAGTAACACATAAAGCCGGCACTAACATCCAGCATCCTGACACAATTATTTACCTGGATGGATTCGACGACACGCGCTTGACTACAGGCAACGGTACTGTTCTCGATAGCGCCTCCGACTTAGATGTTACGATAGGTCGTGAACACGACAGGGACGGCAGGTGGTTCAACGCTGCGATTGACGACCTCCACATCTACGACAAGGTACTGACGGTTATCGAGATACGAGAGCTGGCCGGGATTTTGGGGCCGGTTTTGAGCGAGCCTGCTAATGATTCTGCGCTTGAGGCACAGAGTGCCCAGTTTAAATGGGAAGCGGCGCCGTACGCCGCCGAAACAGACGGTTACGATGTGTATTACGGCGAGCTTTGGGCGGATGTAAATGCCGGCACCGGCGGCACTTTCATAGACAGCACAAGCGGTTTGTCTTATGGTCCCGTTTTATTTGACCTCGGCACGACTTATTACTGGAAGATTGTTGCGGTCAATGACCTGCACCCGGATGAAAAGTGGGAAAGCGAGATTTGGAGCTTTACGGTACCCGAGGACACCGCCTGGGGGCAATTCCCGGCCCACCAGTCCGGATGTGTTGACCCGAATGTAACGCTTGAATGGAAAGCGGGCATGGGCGGGAAATGGAACGATATATATTTCGGCGAAAATCCCGTGGATGTAAACAATGATGTAAATAACCCTCCCGGCAGCACGTTCCAGGTCAGGCAGGAGGAGACAAGCTATCCTGTGGGACCGCTTGAGACCGATACCGAGTATTTCTGGCGTGTCGATACGCTCGACGGCGGATTGAACATAACAGCTAAGGGTGCGGTGTGGAGCTTTACGACAAGAGACGATAAGCCGATTACAGACGACCCCAATCTTGTTGGCTGCTGGAGGCTGGATGAGATTTGTCCGGGCATTGTCGTTGACGATTCGGGTTATGAACACTACGGCAGGCTCATTAACGGCGCCGGCTTCGTGCCCGGGTATCAGGACCAGGCCGTTGAGTTCGACGGCATAGACGATTACGCGACCATAGACGGCTACAAGGGCATTTTAGGTACACACGAGTTCAGCGTGGCCGCATGGATAAAGACAATGACCAACACTGGAAACGATACCATCATAGGTTGGGGCGCCGGCTCCGGCGGAGCGCGAATTTGCTTCCGGCTCGATGGCGGAAATGCAACTCCATTTAGTGTGCGCTACGCACAGGGCAATGGGAATGTCCAGGGCAATACGGCTGTGAACGACGGCGAATGGCACCACGTTGCCATGACGGTAGAAAGTGGGGGCGTATGCTCATCTTCGTACATCAGAATCTATGTAGATGGGCAGGATGACACGGTAAGTTCATCGGACACCGATCTTCGCAACACTCCAGCCGACGCCGATGTCGGTATAGGCCTGCGCGCCAGTGACGGCGACCAGCATTTTGAGGGGCTTATCGACGAGGTCCGGCTTTACAACCGTGTTCTGTCGCCTTACGAGGTTCAGCGGCTTATGGACCCGGCCAAGGCCATAAATCCCCGGCCGGAAGATGAAGGGTATAATGTTGAGAAAATTGGAACAAAGCTTATCTGGACTCCCGGTATCGACGAAGCTACGGGCATCGAGTACACCAAGAGCAGGCTGTACTTCGGCGAAAGCCCCAACGATGTGAACGCCAGCGACCCAGGTGTCTATATCGACGAGTTTGTGGGCGTCAACGAATGGACACCTCCCCTTGAATACTTCAAAACCTACTTCTGGCGGGTCAACGGCATCAACGCCTCAGCTCAGGAAATTCCAGGGAATGTGTGGAGCTTTAAGGTTACTTTTGACCCCGGACAGGTTGACGACCCTAATCTTTTAGCCTGGTATAAGTTTGACGGCGACGCCAACGATTCATCGGGACACCGCTATGACCTAACGGTAATCAGCGAGACCGACCCGGGGCCGGGCTACGCGGGCGGCTTTGACGGCCAGGCAATCCAGTTAGACGGGGACGATGACTACGCTGAGTATACCTTCCCCGAAGAAAGCGTCTCGGCTTACACAATAATGATGTGGGCCAAGACGGCTACTTTGGTGCAGAACTCAACCACCGGCGTATTCAGCAGCCATTTTCCCAACAACACCGGATTCCAGCTCGACATAGATGGCAGTACCCCGCCGAACTACCGATACCATGAGAGTAATACCGACAGCATAATCGGCCCTGTAACCACAGGCTGGGTACATCTTGCAGTAGCTTTTGACGGTAACCGTATGACGCTCTTCTATAACGGTAACTGGATTGACCCGGTGGTGCCCGTAACCGCAGATTCTCCGTTTTTCAACCGATACGCCGTAGGCGCAAACAGAAACAACGGAAACTTGTTTGAAGGCGCTGTTGACGAGGTCCGCATATACAACTATGAAATAGAGGACGAAGCGGACATTCAGGCGATTATGCGCATCAACTTAGCCTGGGCCTGGATGCCGGAGCCGCCTGATGGTGCATACGATGCTCCCATAGATGCGACCCTTAGCTGGAGGCCCGGAGAATATGTCCCGCCTGGCAAGCACAATGTGTACTTCGGTACCGACGCGGACAACCTGGCTTGGGTTGACGGACCGAAGGATATTAACGACTACACACCATCAGGGCTTATTATGGACACGACTTACTACTGGAAGGTCGGCGAGACCAACGCGCCTGAGGACATCAGGGACACGGCCTGGTCGTTCACGACGAGCAATTATCAAGCCGTGGACGATATGGACCTTTATGACAATACCCCAGGGAGCGTTACCGCGGTATGGAACACGTGGAAAGACGGCTACGGGATTAATGGCTGCGGGGGCAGCGGCAATGAAACCGGCTCAGCGATAGACTACGAGCCGAGCAACGTTCACAGCGAGCCGAATGCGATGAAGTTTATATATGAAAACGACGGTTCGGTTACAAAACCGCCCCATTGCGACCCCCTCGGAGAAGACCCGAGACTCCTCTATTCCGAGGCCAAGGCAGAGATTGCCGATTTGCCGTCACTAATCGACTCGAATTGGCTTAAAGGCGGCGCCAAGGTGTTGTCGTTGTGGTTCCTGGGCGACGTGAACGAGATAGAGCCGATGAGCGTGGAGCTGACAGACGGCAGCGGCGGCAAGGCGTCGGTACATTACGGATTCTATCCCGACGAGGATATAAATGATGTCAATGACGGGTCGTGGCATGAGTGGAATATTGCCCTGCAGGACTTCAACGACGGCGCTACACCGGTGGACCTGACCGATGTCAACAGCATTGCGATTATCATCGGCAACAAATATGTTCCGACAGCAGGCGGCGCGGGCATTGTGTACTTCGACGATATCCAGCTTCAGACGTCCAAGTGTTTACCCGAGCGTGCAAAACCGCGGGCGGACTTCGACAATAGTTGCGAAGTCGGCTATGGCGACCTCGAGGTGATGACGCGCGACTGGCTCATCAGCAGTTACGATTTTACCGTGGCGACTTCCGTCAGCGATGCCAATCTTGAAGCGCGTTACGAATTCGACGGCAACCTGCAGGACGGTTCGGTCAATTTGCGCCACGCCGACCCGTGCGGCACGATAGGCTATGCGGCCGACAGGTTTGCCGTATCGTCCATGGCGCTCGACATAGTAGGCGCTAAAGACAGCAACAACTATTGCATAGTGCCCGGCTACGAAGGCGTGCTCGGCACGCAGGACAGAACGACCTGCGCCTGGATTAAGACGCCGGGGGCCAATCTGGGAACCATAACAATTGTCTCCTGGGGCCCGAATAATAACGGCCAAAGATGGACAATGCGGATAAATCTTAACGATACCGGAGTGAAAGGCGCCATACGCGCAGATGTGAGCGGCGGCAGCGCTCGCGGCAGCACCGACCTGCGTGACGGCGAATGGCATCACGTCGCGGCGGTCCTGCGAAGCGACGGCTCGCCGGACATGCAGGATGTCGAGATATACGCCGACGGCATGAGGGACGCTTTGAGCAATTGGGCGGCCAACGATATCGATACTGTCGGCGGTACTGACGTTACGATAGGCAGGAGCGGCTGGACTAACAACCACCGCTACACGGGCCAGATTGACGAGCTGCGTATCTACAGCCGCGCTCTGTCGCATGGCGAAATTGCGAACCTCGCGGGAATGACCGTGGGAACAAACGTAACTCAGCCGCTGTGGGCGCTTCTGGAAACGCCAGGCGAAGATACCGACCTGGCCGACGACGAGATTATCAACTTCATTGACTATGCTGAGCTGTTGAACGCATGGCTTGATGAGGTACTCTGGCCGTAGTCGGGCAAAAGACCGACATCAGAAGAACAGTAATTTCGCGGGGCCTGTGCCGATTTGGCATAGGCCCCTTTTTTGTACCGGTGTGTCTTTGCCGGCTAATACCGGTTGTGTTTAACTAATTGGATTTCTCCACTTCGCGATGCTCTGCATCGCTTCGGTCGAAATGACACGATTATTTACCCTTTAAGATGCAACAATCAGCTAAAATTGGTATTACAAACTTCGCAGGTCATTCGCCGCTGATACCATACTTACTTATAAGCGCTTCCTCGAGGGTCCGGCGGTCGCCGGCGGGCAGGACTTCGTTGTACTGATAAAACTCGGCGATTTGGCCGGCGAATTCGGCCGGGCCGTTGTTGTTCTTCAGGTCGTGGAATTTGGTTGCGCCTTCGACGCGCCCGAGGGCGCAATCATTGGAATGACCGTAGAGTTGATTGCTGTCGGCGATTGCGATGCTTGCGCCGTTCACAAATCCCTGAAATGTGCCGGCCTCGGCATCCAGCACGAGCGTGGCAACATAAGCGGTATTCTCAGAAACCGGGCTGTTCAGACCGGTTGGTCCCCATTGTGGTTCGTCCTCCTGCAGGTTCCAGCCGTTGATGTACAAATTGCCCTCGTCCAGATAGAAGCTAAGTCCGCGGACGCCGCCGCCCTGTTCCCAGATTACCTGGCGGCTGGTGATGTCGGTGCCGGTTTTGAAGACGACCACCAGTGTTTTGCCGGAATACGGGCCGCCTGTATTGATGTCATCGCTATCGGCCACATCCAGGTGTTTGCCCGTCCCGAAAAAGTCAATGGCCGGTTCACCATTGATAGCCGATAAGACCAGAAGCGGCCTGTCTTCCAGCGTATCCTGAAAGGCGTCATTGTTGTTCGCCTGGTCCTGCCAATTCCTAACGTCCATTCCGCTGGTTTTCACTCCTATGCCGGCGAGCAGTCTCATAACCGGCTGAGGCCCCGGACCAGCGGAAACTTCATCGGAAAAAGCAGATTCATATCCGAACACGTCCTCAGCGGTGACGAGATAGTAGTAAGTTATGCAGTTGTTCACGTCAGTATCTACATATTCCGAATCAGTCAACAGTGAACCGTTGAGCCGGGTATAATCCGAGCCGGGAGTAAGCGAACGATACACGTTATAACCGGCGAGGTCGTCTTCGGTGTTGTCTTCCCAGTGAAGTGAAATCACACTGTCGCCGGGTTCGGCTGCAAGGCCTTCAGGGGCTGTGGGATAAACGCCCGCAAGCCAGTTTGCAGCCACAATTGTATAGTCGCCCAGAACGACACTGCCGCCGGCTGTCTGGTCGGCTCCGCTGCACCAGTTATTTAAAGGACCACATTGTTCTTCGAGCCACTGGGCCATAAGCTTATCAATATCGAACACATCCACGTCGTCGTCCCTATCGACATCCCCGGGCCTGGAGACGGAGATATTTATTTCATCGTGATACGGAACCGCACCGTCAAACGTGGTGATGCGCAGGGTGTAATTGCCCCATTGGGAGAATTGTGCGTTTGTGTCGGCGGCGCAGGGGTCGGCAAAATTGACGTCTCCGGGGCCTGTGAGCTTTGTCCAGCGTGCGGTTATGACCGGCTGACTGTTGGGGTCGCATGGGTCGGTCAGAGGCAGGCCGTCATCGTCGATGACGGCATCGAGAAATGCCCCGGCTTTCGGATAGACGGCCTGGTCGGGGCCGGCATCGACTACGGGGGGATAGTTGCTGCCCTGGAGGCAGAGGACTCTGCCGTTTTGTAACGACAGATATAGCCGTCCGTTTGCGGCGACCATGCCGTCCCAGACGGGCGGAGCGTCGAGATTATGTTGTGCTATGCTGTTGCCGTCGGCTGTTGAGACCGCCCACAGCAGGGCGCCCTGGTTTCCCGCCAGTGCGGCATCCTGGTCGTTGAGTTTTTGCGGGATATTGGGGTCGGTGTTCGGGTCGTCAGGGTCGGCGGACCAGTAGTCGAACGCCTCTTCTTCATCTACGACGTCAGGCGGGCCGGCAATAAACAGCGTCTTGTCGGCGAGGACCATCGCCTGGACGAGAATCGGCACGGAATCTTTGGTCCAATGGTATTCGATACTCTCGGATGCGGGATATTTCTCGACAGAGAAAAGCTCGTATTCCAGCGGTGTGGACCACTTGTAGTACACCGGCAGACGTCCGAATCCGTAGATGCGTGAATCGTCGAACGTCATAATCCGTCCTGCCGGGGCGAATTTGCCGGCCTGGTAGTAGCCTCCGGCGCCGGATGCCCAGCTTTTGCCGAAGACCCAGTATGTGCGATGCATATACGAACCGTCGAGAAAGCCCGTGGGGCTGAAAAGGTGCATTCCCACGCCATACTGCTGCGCGCCCTGCTCGTTGTGGACACCGGAGTACGGCGGGATTTGTTGGCGGTTGCCTTTGAGGTCGAAACGCTGGGAGTGCATATAGACGTATTCGCCGTCGCCCGATAAGATGTCGGGCAGGGCGACGGGCATGTTGAGCCTTTTGATGTGGAACTGGAGGGTTTCACCTGAGTCAGGGTCGATATCGTCGAGGATTTTCTCGGAGATTTTATTGCCGGTAATCGGGTCGAGCCGCAGGAATCGCATGCCTCCGTCGAGGAACATCGACCTGCCGGCGACGCAATAGACCATGTCGTCCTGTACCAGGACGCTGCCGTGTACCGGCCAGACGGATTCGACCTGCTCGAATGCCGTCGCTCGCAGGTCCTGCGGGGCTGCCTGGAATCGCCAGATGAGTTGGCCGTCGGAGGCCCGGAGGCAATAGACGTGTCCATCGGCGGAGCCGAATATGACGCGACCTTTGTATATCGTGGGCGGCGAATCAATTCTGCCGCCGGCGGTATAAGTCCAGAGGGGCCAACCGGTGGATTCATCGAGGGCGTAGAGCCTGTGGGAGTCTTTGGATGCAACATATACGGCGCCGTTGGCGACTGTTAGGGTTGTGAGGTCGCCTTCGAGCTGCTGCGTCTGCCATTTTGTTTTCATATCTACAGGTACGATTGATTCGGTGCATCCGCTGCGTGTTGTTTGGCATCGGTAGGTTGGCCAGTCGTTTGGGCCGGGCGGGCCGGAAGGGGGTGTGTCGTAGTATGCGGGGCCCGGCTGGAGTCGGTCGGAGTCGGTTGCAGTAAGGGGATGTTCCCTGTCGGTGTATTCGGGGGCAAGGGCGCCGAATCCATACTGCTTTGACTCGAAATAGCAGGCACAGTTGTGTGGGGGGGTATAGAGCAGGCCGTTGCAGGGCATTACGCCGTAGAGGCAGCCGCCGCGGACCCAATGGTTTATGGTCCAGGTACCTTTGCGAAAATCGACGAACTCGGTCCCTGTCCTGGCGGGCAGCAGGTAATTTACAGTGGCTTTCGCCCTGTAGCATCGGTGGTGGAACCAGTATGTATCGACGTCCGGCGGAAACTCCTTTTTGATTTGGCCCGTGTGGATGTCCCGGCCGGTGAATATTCCCGAATGGCTTCCGCCTGCGATGGCTCCGACCCACGCAAGGTCGTCTATCACGAGCAGGTCATAGGGGCAATTGTGCCCCGTGGCGGGATGGTTGGAGACCCAAAGAGTCTGGCCGGTCTCTGCCGAAAGCGCGGTAAGAGCCTTGTCGGGGTCGCCACCTTCGAACAGGACAACGTCATCGTGAATCACTAAAGTCGGGCCGTATTTGGTGGGCATCGGCGACCACTTTGGAATCTGTTCGGAGGCCCACAATTGCTCGCCGGTATCGCGATCGAGGCAGACAATTTTCTCGGCGTCATGGAAGAATACCGAGTTCGGGTCGGCGGCGAGCGTCAGTGGAGCTATGGGTCGTCTTATCTTCCAGAGGACCTCGCCGTTGTCGGCCTTGATGGCCATAATCCGGCGGTCGTTTTCGTCCCACGGCCATTCATCAGCGACACGGGTTTTGGCATTGCCAATCGTTCTGTGTATAGGTCTGTATTCGTTCCACGTGGTTTCCGGCGGCGTGTCCTTGACGACGATGAAAAGAACACCGTCGGAGAAGATAATCTCCTCGGTCATGGCGGTGCCGAGATGAGGGCGGATAATCTCGCCCGTTGCGGCGTCAAGGGTACTCAGTTCGGCGTCGTCGAGTCCGAGTGTAACATAGACCCTGTCGCCTGCGGCCACGAGGCGGCGCTGCGGCAGCGCCGGACCGCTCTTGAAGGGCCAGAGCTGCGTGACCCATGAAGGAATGGTCTGCTTCCAGAGGATTGTTCCGTTGAAAGCATCGCGGGCAATGAGGGCCCATCGTGAAGGCAGTTGGATGCAGGCACGGGAGCCTTCGTCTATGATGTAGAAGATGCGGCCGTTGGCCGAGACGCATATACTCGTGCTGGCCATGCGGTCGTGATGGCGCGACCATTTGGGGCTGCCGACCCATTGGAAACGTCGCGGTGGACCTACGACGGTGTCGTTGGCAACGGCATTGTTGGTCGCGTCGTACAGGTAATGCGTCCATTCGTCAATCTCTTCCGGGCGCGGCTTGACCTCCTCCATCCACGTATCACCTGTTTTAATATACGCCACCCCATTGGGACACAACGCCCGCATCACCTCATCCATTGAAATCTCGCCGAGATTCTCGGAGACCACCAGGTTCACGAGGTTCTCCGCGTACGGCAGAGAGTTCTTCGTCCAGTGCTCTACCGATACCCTGCCGTAGAGACCGAGGGAGCGAATATACTCGCGTGCATCTTTGACGTTGTTCGCATCGGCATCCAGGCCGTGCACCAGGTAGCTGTTACTTGCGTGCAGCGCGGCGGTCAAGCGTCCATCACCGCAGCCGACATGAACGATAAGACCGCCTTTTACGCCCGCTGCATCCAGAATCTCCCCGGCCTCATCTTCATTCGCTGTACCCCGGGCGCTTGCCGCTAAGAGGAAACACAATGACATTGCCAGGAGAGACGATATGCTGATAAAAAATTGTTTTCTTTTATTCATGAGAGCTTATCTTTTCTGTTCGAACACCCGTCAAAAGCTATATCCCTTATTCTACCAAAAAAGCCCTCCATAATCAAGCAAATCATGCTTCGGTGGATTTGCTCAAAAAAAAACTACTACGTTTTCAAGTCCGTAGTAGTTTTCTTTCTTTTAGATAAGATTAATTTTTGGGCGTCTATCTGCGTTTTCTGCGTAACAGAACCAGGCCGCCGAGCCCGAGCAGAGCAATTGTTGCCGGCTCAGGAATGGCCGTTACCGACACAAACGTTTTACCTTCAAATTCAGGTGTATAGTTGTAGCCGTATGACCATCCGAACCAATCAGGAGCAACTTGCCCGCCGTAGACGGTGAACGAG
>JAUWPZ010000179.1 GCA_030611315.1 Sedimentisphaerales bacterium | reverse complement strand
GTATATGTCCCCGTTATCAAATCCCCGATGTTCACCTGCCCATCAAGGTAGTTGTCGGAGTCTTGAACATCATCAACCACCGCCTCGATAGCTATAATTACAAGTTCCGCCTGGGCCGTTGTTGCACAAAAAGAAATTGCGCAAAAACATACGGCCATAATTGATACAACTTTTAGTTTCGCTCTCATTTTCCTGCCCTTTCAAAAATTATGTTATGATGACTTATAAAAAAAGGCCCAAATAGGCCTAATGTAGAATCCGAATAAAAGGGAGATGGCGCAACTCAAGCGCAGAGAAGAGCGAGACTGCTTACTAATCGGCGCACCTGGAAACAGCCCGGCCAAATGAAGTGTAACGATACCGCAACTCCTCCAATTCTCATTCACCCTAAAACTCCTCACGTTTAGCCCTCCTTGGCCCCCATTCTCCATCTCTATGCTCCGCTGTTAAACTTTCACCTCTAAAGTATTGTAGCATAAACGGTTATAACTAAAAAGCTGAATTTATTCTACTTTTTTGGTTTTTTCAAATATTTTTTCACAAAAATGTAAAAAATTTGCAAAACCCGCATTTCCGGTCAATTAAGCTACCTCAATCCATATTTTTTTTTTCGCTACCCAACCCCAAACAAAGTTATTGACATCTAAAGCGAGTGAGTGCTCCAAGCTGGCAAATGAAACTAACCATCCACAGAGGCTCAAAAGAAATTGGTGGTTCCTGTGTAGAACTCCAATAACCCGAAGGGCAGAGTTCCACGGGCTTGCCCGTGGGTGAATGGGAACTCGCCCGAAGGGCGTCGAGCGAAGCTCGTAAAGTGGAAGCAAGTGCCACGGGCTTGCCCGTGGGTATCTACTCAGAGCAATCCAGAATATTGATTGATTTTGGACTGCCCCTGGTTGATGAGAATATGGAACAATTTGACTCCAGGAAGATTAAGAACAAGCCAAAGGTGGCGAAAAGCGCCGAAAAAGGGGGCCAGTTTTTCTTTTGACTTCTGTTATCCGCAATACGCAATACGATTCACGAGCCACGAGCCACGAACCACGAACAATTCAACAATTTCCGCTAACGTCCCACAAGCGGCGTAACACGAATTAAAATCCCCCACATCCCCCAACTTAACACAAATGTTAAGATTCAAAACACGTCAATTTTAGGTCATTTTATTGCAATTCTTGTTCATTTTATGACAAAAAGTGTAAATTTCTGTCAATTTATGTTCATTTTTTACGCCTTTTTCCTTGCCTATTTTGCCCAATCCCTACAACCTAACGTGCCTGTCCCCATTATTAGCTCAAAAACGAACATCGCCCCAAAAAAATCAAAAAAAATCCTGAAAAATCCCAATTTTCCCCAAAATCCAATTTTTCAAATTTTCATTGTTGTTAACTTGCGCAATTTACAGAACAGCTATTTTACTCGATAAATCTCCCCAGCATGCGCCCCTCAAAATTTATCCCCAAGGGAATCCTCAATTGCCATTCGACATTCTAAATTTCAAATTCTTCATTCTCAAATCTCTCCCCTACTCCCTATTTATCGCCCAATTTATACTACCCGCACAATCGCTATCCCATTTTACCGACATTGTGAGTTTTTACAGTAAAAAAACGAATTTTTTGTAACAAAACGGCTTTCCCAAGCGTCTGATATAGTAGTTTTTGGGTCTTTGTCTTGCGCCAAAAAGCCGAAAATTATGCGATTTGGCGGTTAAGGCTTGACATAAGCTCTGTATTTATGTATACTTAAAGTTTTACCCTTATCTTGCTATTTGCTATTGAGGTACTCGGACAACAATGAGCCCCCGGAAAAATAACAATACAACAAAGAAGAAATTAGGCCAATTGCTTTGCGAAAAGGACTATTTGGACGAATCCCGCCTTGAAGTTGCACTGGCAGAGCAGAAAGTTGAACATCGGCAGTTAGGCCAAATCCTGCTGGACCTCGGCTATGTAACGCAATCCCAGTTAAATGAAGCACTTGCGCTTCAGGTTGGCATAGAGAGGGTGGGCTTATCCGATGTTTCCGTCGGGCCTGAAATCGTTGCCCTCATACCCGCAGAATTGGTCAGCAAATACAGTATTATGCCGTTAAGGCACGATGATGGACGATTGGCCGTGGCGATGACCGACCCATTCCAGCCGCAGGTTATTGAGGATTTACGCGTAGTAACAGGATATTCCATAGAGCGTTTCTATGCTGACCCCATCGAGATGGAAAACACCATAATGAGGTTTTACGGCAGTCATGTGGCAAGAATGATGGATGACCTCGTTCCGGTGGAGCAGCGAGCTGAAGACGATGGAAAATTTGATAACGGTGATTATTCGGCTGCAAAGCTGCATGAGCTGGCCAGAGAGCCGTCTTTGGTTAATTTGGTGAATTTGGTAATACTCGAGGCCATTGAGGCCCGCGCAAGTGATATTCACATCGAGCCGTTTGAGCATGAAGTAAAGATAAAATACAGAATTGACGGCCTGCTTATGGAAAAAACGCCTTCCTCGAAGCGGCTGCAGGCGGCGATTACTTCGCGAATCAAGATTATGGCAGATTTGAATATCGCCGAGCGATTTGTACCGCAGGATGGACATATCGAGTTTATGGGCAACAACGGCAGGGTGGATATTCGTGTATCGACTATCCCGACGGTTTTCGGGGAATCTGTTGAGTTGAGACTTTTGGACAGGTCGGTATCCATGATAGATCTTAAGGATTTGGGGATGAACGAGCAGTGCCTGGAAGGATTCACTCAATGCCTTCAGAAAACACACGGGATTGTTCTTGTTACAGGGCCTACCGGCTGCGGCAAGACTACGACCCTTTATGCCGCATTAAAGATGATATATTCGCCGGCTGTGAAAATGATAACGATTGAAGACCCCGTCGAATATCAGCTCGATGGTATTAACCAGATGCCGGTCAATCCGAAAAGGGGGCTTACGTTTGCTAAAGGGCTGAGGCATATACTTCGCCACGACCCCGATATTGTGATGGTCGGCGAGATTCGAGACCGTGAGACGGCAAACATAGCGATTCGTGCTGCGTTGACCGGACACCTTGTTTTCTCGACGCTGCATACAAACGACGCACCCGGTGCGGTTACGAGATTGATTGATATGGGAGTCGAGCCGTTCCTGCTGGCCAGTTCGCTGGAAGCTGTGATGGCTCAAAGGCTGCTGCGGCAGATTTGTCCGCACTGCAAGGAGTCTTACAAGCCGGATGAGCATCTACTCAAGAATCTGAATGGTTCAACAAAGATTAAGTCCGGTGCAAAGTTCTATCATGGCGCCGGTTGTATCGAGTGCAATCAAACCGGGATGTTAGGACGGACCGGGATGTTTGAGCTGCTTAAAATAACCGGCAGGCTGCGTGAGCTGATAGCGTCCAAGCCGACTACCGAACAAATCATCAAGGCGGCGCCGGCAGACCATATCGGTATGGTACACGACGGGATTGCCAAGATATTAAAAGGTATCACGACTCCAGATGAGGTTTTCAGGGTCGCGAAGACCATCAGTGAAGAGGAATAAACGGCAGAACATAAAACTATAAAGGTCAAACCTCGGTGTAGGATGTATGGGGTTATAAATCCTGGTTTGTGTTTTTCTGCATTTTGCTTCAGGTGTTTTGTGTTTTTAAGAGGAAAGAATTTTGGGGTATTTTTCTTACAAGGCTGTTGATAACGGCGGTGGACATATAACCGGTACGATAGAGGCGGCCGACCGCCGAAGTGCCGTTGCCACTTTGACCGATAAAGGTCAGTTCGTGACCGAGCTGGCCGAAGAATCCAAGAAGCTAAGCGCCGCCGGCAGTGTGAAGGCGGCTTTGGATCTGTCGAAGTTGAAGTTCGGCTCGGCAAGGGTAAGCAGCAAAGATATTCTGGCTATGACCACTCAGCTTAGCACCGCTTTGCAAGCGGGCCTTCCTTTGCTGAACGGCCTTGAGCTGATTCGGGAGCAGCAGCACAAGAGCGGGATGCAGGAGATGCTCGGGGACCTTGTGCAGGCGGTCAGTTCCGGCCAGTCGCTATCAGAGGCGATGGCTAAGCACGAGAGGGTATTCAATCCGCTGTACCTGTCTATGGTGCGGGTCGGAGAGACAGGCGGGATTCTCGAAGAGACGACGGGCCAATTAGCCGGGATACTGACAAGAGATGAGAAGATAAAAACGAGTATGAAGAACGCCTCGGCGTATCCTATCTTCGTTTTGTGTATCGGTCTTATTTCGGTAACTATCATAGTAACGTGGATACTTCCGAGCATAATCGAGACGATAGGCAGCGACGTTGCGAGACCCTGGCCGACAGCGATGCTGATGGGTATAAGCGGGTTTTTGAGAAATATGTTTACGAGCTGGTTTGGATGGCTTTTTATTGCTCTGAATGTGGCGGGGTGGTATTACTTTGTCAAGTGGACGAGAACCACAGGCAGACTCAAGTGGGACACATTCAAGCTGAGGATACCTGTAATGGGTTCGGTTTTGCGTACGATAGCGGTAGGGCGGTTCGCAAGGACGCTGGGGGCACTGACGAAGGGCGGTGTTACTATTCTTGAGTCGCTGAGTGTTGTTCGCGATACGCTTGGTAACGAGCTGCTTGGCAGAGAGATTGATATTGTAGCAGAGCAGGTAAAGCGTGGAGAGTCTCTGGCGGAACCTTTGGGCGAGTCGGGTTCTTTTCCGCCTCTGCTTGTTCAGATTACCTCGATAGGGGAGCAGACAGGCAAGCTTGATGAATTGCTGCTCAACGCCGCTGAAACTTTCGATAGCGAGGCGGACTCCGCTATCAACAGATTTATGTCGATTTTCCCGGCACTTTTGATATTGGTGCTGGCGGTAGTGATAGGTTTCATATTAGTTGCGGCGCTGCTGCCGGTACTGCAGCTCGGTACGGGAGCGGGAGGACTATAGAAAGTAAAAAGTAAAAAGTAAAAAGTAAAAAGTAAAAAAGTGAAAAGTTTTAAGTTACTTGGAAAGGTTGCCAGATGAAGGGTAAGAAGCAGAAAAGGAAGGCATTTACTCTTATTGAATTGCTTGTGGTAATTATGATTATATCGATGCTTACGGCATTTGTTGCGGGGCCGAAATTATTTGAGAAATTACGTCAGGCCAAACGCGACCTGGCAAAGCCCAAGCTGGCGTTTGTCGAAAATGCGATTGAGCAGTTTGCAATTGACTGCGGTCGGTATCCGGACGGCTCCGAGGGACTTGAGGCGCTGCTTATACCGCCTGCGGACATTGAGGAGAAGTGGAGGGGGCCTTACCTGAAGGCAAGCCAGTTGCTTGACCCATGGAAGAACCCGATTGAGTATATTGCGGAGGGCGAGGTCAATTTCGGCAGCTACGATTTGAGAAGCCTCGGCGCAGACGGTGTGGACGGCGGCGAAGATGGTGACGAAGATATTTATAACGATTAGGTATCAACCGTGCAGAAGACAAGGGGATATATAAAGGCTTTCGTTCGGGTCTATCGGGGCCGGCAATTGGGCTTTACCCTTATAGAGCTGCTGGTGGTGGTGGCGATCATTGCGCTTGTCAGCGGCATGGGTGCGGGACTTTACAGGGGGACATACGAGAGGGTACGGGTGGAAAGAGTAGTACGTGACTTTTTGCTTACGGCCAAGTACGGAAGGATAATGGCGATTGAGAAGCAGCGTCCTTACAAGATACAAATAGACGGGGAGAACGGCGGCTTTTTCCTTTCCACGACGGAATGGAACGAGGCGACCGAGGAGACGGAAGAGATGGTAGTGAAGGATTATTATTGCAAGCCTGTGGAATTCGAGGGTAATATAAAGTTCGAGGACATTCAAATTATCCCGGCAGGCGACGAGACGGAGAGCGAAGACGAGGAGAAGCAGAGTATTGTTTTCAGGCCTGACGGCACGGCCCAGCAGGTGGTGATTCAAATTGGCGACGGTCAAACGCATTACGCGGTGAGTATCAGCGCAGCGACCGGCAAGGCAAAGACGTATTTCGGCACGGCTGAAGACGTGGAAATTGGAACCATAGATTTGGATGCTCAATGATGGTGTTGTCGAGAAGAAAAACAAAAGGTTTTAACCTGGTCGAGACGGTTGTCGCGAGCGTTGTCCTTTCGGCAACGGCTTTGGTGGTGATAGCATCCAGCACGATGTCTATGAGCCTGACCAAGCTCAACAGGCAGTACGAAATGGCAGGGTCGATAATCGACAAGCAGTTTTGCCTGATTGACTTTATAGGCATCGACGGCTTCGTTGACATGGGAGAGCTGTCAGGCGAGGTGGCAGAGTTCGAACCGGGTTATTACTGGGAAATTGAGACTGAGTACCAGGACATTGACAGTCTGTACTTAGTGACGATAACAGTCAGTTGGATAGACCGCGGTCGTCCGTACAGTCTGACGGTCGATACGATGCTGGATGGGATGAGCACATACATCGAGCTTGAAGAAGAGGCTGGGGAAGAGATGGATAGTGATACAACTGAAAGTTCAGGCGGTAGTTCAGGCGGCAGTTTGGGCGGCAGTTCGGGGGGCAGATAGGGCGGCAGTTCGGGTGGAAGATAGAGAGGCGGATCGGGTCGTTGATAG
>JAUWPZ010000221.1 GCA_030611315.1 Sedimentisphaerales bacterium | reverse complement strand
ATCTGCTGGAAATCTTTCATTTCTCCAGTTTCTCCGATTGTATAGCAAGATTGCGGTTGCCATAACTGCTTAAATGGATTAAAGTTGCAACGAGACGATAGAATGAGAGCGAGGGAGTGCGAAAAAACCCCTAAGTTTGAGGTCCTTACCATTGATTATTGAACATTGATAGCGTATAGTAGCTGAGGCGTTGCCCTGGCAAACGGCATTTAACCGGAAGAAGTCTCGTTTTTGATAGTGGCGGGGCTTTTTTTCAATCCGCTCGGCTTTACGCTTTTTATGAGAATTATGGAGAACAAGGAATTCAATAATCGATATACTATAGTGCTCTCAGTTGAAATTTCCTGTTTGTTCGCGGGCAAGTGGCTTTAGAACAATAAGTTACAATCTTACTCGCGGGAATTTACTACCCTTCAAGGGTATAATTTGAGGTTGTGAAATGAACGTACTATTAATCGGCAGTGGCGGACGTGAGCATGCTCTTGCATGGAAGCTGGCTCAATCAAACCAACTGAAGAAACTATACATTGCTCCGGGCAATCCCGGCACGGCACAGTGCGGGGAAAATATCCCTATCGGAGCAGGGGACACACAGGAGCTTTTAGACTTTGCGCGTCAAAACCAGGTAGGTCTCGTAGTGGTCGGCCCGGAAGACCCACTGGCCGCGGGCTTAGTTGATGCTCTCGAAGCCGTCGGCATCAAGGCGTTCGGACCAAGTGGCCAAGCCGCGCAGCTCGAAGCGGACAAGGCATTCGCAAAGCAACTGATGCGCTCCAGCGCCGTCTCCACCGCCGAGGGACAGGTCTTCGACAGAATCAAAGATGCCACGGCATATATCGCGAGCAGAGACGAAGCGGTGGTGATAAAGGCGGCGGGCCTTGCCAAGGGAAAAGGCGTTTTCGTCTGCGATGACCCATCCGACGGCATTTTAGCTGCTGAAAAAATAATGTGCGATAAGATATTCGGCGAGGCCGGCGAGAAAATCATCGTCGAAGACAAACTTCTCGGCGAAGAGGCCTCGATACTGGCTTTTGTGGACGGTCGAAACATCTACGTTATGGAATCGTCGCAGGACCACAAGGCCGTCGGTGATGGCGACACCGGACCAAATACCGGCGGCATGGGCGCTTACAGCCCCGCGCCGCTTATCACCGAGAAATTGATGGATCAGATTACGCGCGAAATCCTCGTGCCGATTGTGGACGGTATGAACCGCAACGGAACTCCGTATAAGGGCATACTCTATGCCGGGATTATGGTTACCGCCGCCGGTCCGAGGGTGCTGGAATTTAACGTTCGCTTCGGCGACCCCGAAACCCAGCCCATCCTTATGCGGCTCAAAAGCGATTTGCTGGAAGCTTGTCTGGCAACCTGCGAGGGCAGGCTGGAAGACATCACGCTCCAGTGGGACTCCCGGCCGGCGGTCTGCGTGGTAATGGCCTCAGGCGGCTATCCGGGCGACTACGAAAAGGGCAGGAAAATAACAGGCCTTAAAGAAGCAAACGAGACCGAAGATGTGATTGTATTCCATGCAGGGACCGCAAGCCGGGACGGAGATATTGTGACCAACGGCGGCAGGGTGCTGGGCGTAACCGCTCTGGGAAACAATATCGCGGATGCAAAGGAAAATGCGTATCGAGCCGTGGACAAAATAAAATTCGACGGTGCTTATTGTCGTCGGGACATTGCAGACAAGGCAATAAAAGTAGAGAGCTAAGAAAGTCAAACTGACCAATTTTCAATAGAATATCGACATATTAAGCAGAGCAAGGAATATTGATCACAAACGGCAAGTGAACTAAAGTGCCTAAAGTGAGCTAAAGTGAACTAAAGTTGAAAAAAATCAACTTTAGGCACT
>JAUWPZ010000023.1 GCA_030611315.1 Sedimentisphaerales bacterium | reverse complement strand
CCGGGGCGCCCTGCTCTTTCATCCAGCGAACGAGGTCGGCACTGAGCCGGGCCTTGACGGCGGAGGCAGCCGGGTCGTCGGCGAGGTTGTTCATTTCGTAAGGGTCTTTGGCGGTGTGATACAACTGCTCAGCAGGCCGGTGCATGTATCGCTTGACCAGGTCGTACGCGTGACGGTCGTTCCAGGCGTTTCTTACCCAGGTTGCCCAGTGTGTTCAGATCGGCTGCGACCATCACGATGCGCCACGGGGTGGTGATGGTCCCAGTGACCGATGCCGGCTTACCCAGACGTTTAGCTTCGTCCCGTCCGTATCGCAACTCATACGGATAGTTCAGCGGCTGACGGTGGCCAAGGCCCGTGATCAGACCACGGCGGCCGTCGGCTTCCAAAGCCATTCCACTGTAATTGACCAGATTGGCCTCGGTGATAGAACCGTAACCGCCGCCATCGGGCAGTTGGAAGGTTACGGGCGGTCCGGCCCACTGTCCGGGCGGGACGTTGGAAATATCGCGCTTCTTATACGCGGCCTCATAATGCCCCCCAAGGTCGTGGGACCAGACCGTCGAACCGGCCGGGATGACAAAAGTGGTGTACTCATCGGGCACGCGAGAGGCGTCTTTGCCGCCCGGGATGATGTGGCGAAAGGCCGCGCCATCGTCAAAGACGCGGATGTCCAGGACGTAGTCAATGAACGACAAGTCATTCTGTAGTGATATCCGGGCACCGTTGCAATGATTGACCGCTGTGCTGTGGGCACCATGCCACGGATAGGTCTCATTAATCTGGTAGCGCTCCACCTTGCCGAAGACAACGCCCGCCGATAAATCGTACCCATCAAGGTTCATGACGATAGTAGACGGCTCGAGAACCGTCGTATTCCCCAGTGTTACAGTGAAGGTCAGGCGCTCCGCGTTGGGCAGGATTGTCAGCTTGACTTTACCATCCGGGCTGGCAACCTGTACTTGTTCCATATGCACCCGCTGTGAACGTCTTGTAATCTGTCTTGTGAAGCCTGCCTCTGCCAGAGACAGCGCTACGGCCAGTCCAATGATTACGCACTTCCTGATTTCCGTTCGCATAGTAATCTCGTCCTTTCCCGCGCATGCAATTACATGTCCAAGATCAGGCCAACATTGATATCACTGTTATAGAATCCAAGCAGCCCTGAGATGCTATGATTTCAAAGCGCCACTTAAAGATTATCTTTCATCACTCTGGCTGTTCATGCAGATAGTCTATATGGAATACTTGTTTTTTCAAGAAATACTATTAAGGCACTCTAACAAAACCTAAAGATTGAGTAGTGGTTTGTCCGATGCAACATCTGGTAAGAAAACTGTGACCTGATGTTATGGAGGACATTATCATGGCTAAGCCACTACTTACGGATAAACTATGGCAACGTATCGAACCCCATATTCCACCAGAGCCGCCCAATCGCGGTCGTCCTCGAGTGCCCGACCGCGCCTGCCTGACTGGCATCCTGTTTGTTCTCAAGACCGGCACACCATGAGGGGGAGTGATCTGACCCCGAATTATGTACCAATCTTAATTACTGAAACTGACCGATTGTTGAAATTATGGTTACTAAAAACATCAAACAAAAATGGCCTACTCGGACGACAAGAGTTGTATTGACAAACACTTATCTCAGGAGAGGCCATATGATTACAACCGGCAAAATTCCAAAAAAACTGCAAGGTTTTTTCAAGCCTCTCAGAGACCATTTTACCCAAAGACCGTGGGAGCACTTTTGGGCTTTGGTACTGGCCATCACCATCAGCCACGGAACAACCATCGACAAGCTCGCCAAAGCACTGAAGGGCTCGACCCACCGGACAAATCATGGTGAATTCCTTTGGCGCAGCTCCTGGAATCATTCGATCGTAATGCAGCAAATTGCCTTCGACATGCTGCGCAGCCTCTTTACCAAAAAGGACCGTCAACTGTTTCTTATCGTTGACGATACGCAAACTCTCAAGCGGGCCAAGAAGATGGAGGCAACAGGCAAATTGCGTCACCACGCCACCGGCAAGTATGGAACCGGCTATACTATCGTGAAGGTTAGTTTGTATTATCGGGGAGTTAGACACCTGCGGCTGGTTGATTGTGCCTGTGCCTGCCTGACCCACATGGGCATAAAAGCCTATCGTGCACAAGGCCAAAACAAATCCAAGAAAGTGCTGCGACTTGAGCCGATTAGCAAACTCAGAGATAGAATGCGTCGGATAGTTCGGCAGGAGAACGTTCAAGATGTTATCAAATACAGTCGTGAAAAATCCGTTATTCGCCGCCTGGAAAAACTCCTCGCGGCCTAAAACCGGTCAGTTTGAGTATATAATCTAAATTCTAAAAGTTATGTTTATTGCTTACGCAATCCATATTCTGTCTCCTGTTTTTCTGCCTTCTGCCTTCTAATGAAATGAAAGTCGTTCATATCATAACGCGGTTGATTTTGGGCGGGGCTCAGGAAAATACCCTGATAACCTGCAAACTGCTGGCGCAGCGCGGTCACGATGTTACGCTGATTACCGGGCCGGCTTTGGGGCCCGAAGGCGAACTATTTAATCAGACAAAAAACCAAAACTACAAAGTAATAACGGTTGACAGGCTAACCCGCCCCATTTGTCCGGTGTCCGATATTTTAGGATACTTGCAAATAAAAAAACTTCTGAGGCGATTGAAACCCGATATCGTTCACACTCATTCGACAAAAGCGGGGATATTAGGCAGATTTGCCGGCCACAGCTTAAAAGGGAAATGGCAAAAGAATCTGCCGGGAATAGTACACACGATACACGGATTAGCCTTTCATCCTTATCAAAGTAAATGGCTGAACAGATTCTATATCGCCGTTGAGAAATCCGCGGCGAAGCGAACGGATTTCTTTGTCACTGTCGCCGATGCGATGACCGCCCAGGCAAATGCAGCAGGTATCGGCAGGCCCGAGCAATTCGTTACCGCCTATTCGGCCATTGAGGAGGATGATTTTTTAGAGCCGATTTCGCACGAGAGCAAAATACAATTCCGCAAAAAGTATGAAATCGGCGAAGATGCAATTGTACTTGTCACCATTGCCCGTCTGTTTATGCTCAAGGGACACAAATATATTATCGAATCAGCCGGAGAGCTTTCAAAGCGGTTTGAGAAGTGCGTCTGGCTGTTTGTGGGTGATGGGAATCTGGCCGAACATTTCAAAAAACAGGTGCACGAACTGGGTCTGGCGGAGAGAATCAAATTCACGGGACTTTTGCCGCCGAGTCAAATTCCGCTTGCAATACAATCATCGGATATTCTCGTGCACTGTTCGCTAAGAGAAGGTCTCGCACGCACACTGCCCCAGGCGATGCTCTGCGGCAAACCGGCGGTCTCCTTCGACGTTGACGGCGCAAGAGAAGTGGTCAATGAAAACACAGGACGGTTGGTTGAGCCGAAGAACGTCGAACAATTAACGAAACTTTGCGCGGAATTGATAGAAGATGAGGACTTAAGAAAGAAGCTCGGTGAAAATGGGAGAATGTCTGTTAAAGAGAAATTCGCCCCGGACACAATGGTCGATACAATAGAAGAGATTTATACCCTTAAGGGTAATAAATTCCCGCGATTAGGATTGTAAATTATTGTTTTAAGGTTCCTTGCCCGCGACCCCGCCGCGGCGGGGGAAATTTCAATAGTGAGCACTATACAACAAGCTCATCGCCGAGCGCCCGGACAGGTCTTGTGCCGTGTAATTAGTGCTCTGCCAAGTATGATTTGAGGAATTGTCATTCTGCACACCTGCTTACGCAGGTGCATGCTTGTCCCCGCGAAAGCGGGGGCGGAATCCACTCTTTACAGTTCTGGATTCCTGCTTCCGCAGGAATGACAATCCATCAGTTGGGCCTCAACAGAGTAGTAGTTATAGCTGAATGGTCTAAGCAAACTCAACGGGGTATTTTTTAGGGTGTCTGACTGCCTTTATAGAATCTTCCAAAAGGCAAAGCTCAGAGGCCAGCCTTTTCTTTATTGTCTGCATTTGCTCGGCTGATTTGAAAGTCTTTAACAAATCATCGGGCTGAGACTGGAAAGGCTCAATGAAATCGGTCTCATAGAATTGTTCTCTCGTCCTGATAATTGCCTTTCTGCCGGGGCGAATTTCTTTGTTTGGCGAGGTCTTGAAAACCTGTTTATTTTCATATTGAACAAGTTTATAGACAATCTCGAGCGCGGGGGCGGCGCGTGAGACGGCGAAGCGCGTGCCAATGCCGAAGCCGTCAATTTGAGCGCCGAGCTTCAGCAAGTCATCAATCCTGAACTCATCAAGGTCGCCGCTTGCGAATATCTTCAAGAATGGGACGTTTCTTTCCTGGAAATGCATGCGGGCGAAGATGCTGAGCTCTACAAGGTCGCCGCTGTCAAGACGAATGCCTCTTATTTTCACGCCTTTTTCTTCGTATAGCTGCTTAGCCAGGCCGGCAGCTTTTCGTATCCCTTCAACCGAATCGTAGGTATCCACCAGAAGAATTGTGTTTTTTCCATAAGTTTCGGCGAAATTCAAAAAGGCCTGCTCCTGGGATTCGTGGACCTGAACAAACGAGTGCGCCATAGTTCCGGCACAGGGGAAATTCAACTCTTTGGAGGCGAATACGTTGCTTGTCGCCCGAAAGCCGGCGATTTGAGCGCCCCTTGCCGCTCGCACGGAAGCCACAGGGCCCTGGCATCGTCTCAGGCCGAAATCGACAACCGAAGCGCCGTTGGCTGCGATTGAAATTCTCGTGGCGAGCGTAGCCTCGACGATTGAGAAACCGAGTATATTCAAAATATAGCTTTCCAGTATCTGTGCGCAAATCAAGGGGCCCGCCACCTCAAGGACAGGTTCATTCGGAAAAAATACCGTGCCCTCGGGCAAGGCGCGTATTGTTACGCTCGGTCTGATATCTGCAAGGTACTCGAGGAAATCATCGGAAAAAAGGTTAGTGGAACGGAGGGAATCGATATCGGCCTCGGAGAACCGGAACTCGCGAAGATATGATTCAATTTCGTTTAGGCCGGCCATTACGAAGAAGCCCCAATTCTCGGGGCACTTTCTGATGGAAACCTCGAAGTAGGCGGTCTCGTGCATTTGCTTTTTGAAATAGACCTGGGCTATCGTCAGCTCATACAGGTCGATGAAAAGCGATGGAGTATCCTTAATCAACCACATTCGAATTTTCTCCTGAGGTTACTTAATTCGCTAATTTCAATTCCCATCCGCCTGAACTCATCGAGAATTTCTCCCTCGGGCCTGACTCCAAGGCCCCTGGTAACATCTTTTAGAAGGCAAAGCTCTATATCAGGGAACCGGTTACTAAGCCCCCGCAGCACGTAATACACGCAGAAATCAAGCGCTACACCGAAAACGAATACCTTTTTGGGGTTAATCAGCTTGATGAGCTTGTCCGTGTTCGGGTTTGAAAAAACGTCGATGGTGTTCTTTTTTATGACTATATGAAACTGGTCCTTGTCGATGAGCTTTTGCAAAGCGCCCGTTTCCATCCGGTCGGTTTGCACGTATTCAATCGGCAGCTCTCCGAGGCAGCCTACTCTTTGGCTGCCGGCCTGACCGGCCATGCAGTGAGGAGGAAAGGTCTGCTTAAAATCAGGACTGTCGGAAATCTCCATATCATCGGTGCTGTGCCAGTCAACGTCGGCGATGATAGAGCAGCCGTTTTCGAGGGCGAATCTGCGGGCCAGGTTTACTTTGTCGATAATATTTTCGGCGCCGGGGACGTACAAATTGCCCTGGGGCTGCATAAAGTCGAATTGCGTATCAACATCCCAGAATATTGTGTCTTTTTTCACAACGGCCTTTCTTGTCGCAGCTTAGCGGTTACTTTGCGTTTCTTCGGCGAAATCAAGCCACATTAAAATACCTGTCGGTTGTGGAATTTGCAAACGTTATTCCAAGAGAGAGCAAAACCTGTTAGAATGCAGGGGAATGTTCTAAAAAGTGGAAGCTTTTATTATGTAAAGATGGTCCTGTACGTCGAAAGAATCTCTCAATTGAGAGTATAGAGACGGCAAAGTGAGGACAATTATGAAAAGTTACAGAAAAGAACTCTGGTTCAATACGAAGAGTAGAAGGCAATATATCAACATTACACCGCAGGTCGAAACATGCCTGAAAGAAAGCGGTATAAAGGAAGGATTTCTGCTGTGCAATGCGATGCACATCACGGCCAGCGTGTTCATCAACGACGATGAGGCGGGTCTTCATCATGACTTCGAGGTCTGGCTTGAAGGGCTGGCTCCGGAGAAGCCATACGAGCAGTATCGGCATAACGGCTTTGAGGACAACGCCGACGCTCACCTCAAACGCAGCGTAATGGGCAGGGAGGTCGTGGTGGCTGTGAGCAACGGCAAGCTCGATTTCGGGCCCTGGGAGCAGATATTCTACGGGGAATTCGACGGTAAAAGGAAAAAAAGGGTACTTGTGAAGATAATCGGCGAGTAAGCGGGTGAATTGATGGCACTGCTGTTTTTTTTGGTTCAAGTTGCGGTAATATCGCTGTCGGGCGTGATGGCGCCGGGGCCGGTGACTGCGGTAGCGATTGCAAAGGGCCCGCGGAACCGATTCGCCGGTGCGCTGATAGCTGTAGGGCACGGGATTGTGGAATTTCCGCTGATGATTTTGCTTATTTTAGGAATTGGCAGGATACTCAAGCTAACTTACACACAAATCATAATCGGCCTGGCCGGCGGAGCTTTTCTGTTAATCATGGCCACCCAGATGTTACACAGCGCCTATCGGCCGGATGAGCAAAAAGTGGTCGCCACGAATAGAAGCCCGGTCGTATTAGGAATCGTACTCTCGGCGGGAAATCCCTATTTTTTGGTTTGGTGGGCCACGGTTGGGTTAGCCCTGGCAACGAGGGCAACGGGCCTGGGAATATGGGCATTCGCGCTGTTCGCCATCGTCCATTGGCTGTGCGATTTTATCTGGCTGACGCTGCTCTCCTGGGCGAGCTTCAAAGGGTCGGTTTTATTCGGCGAATCAAGCCGGAGGATTGTCCCGATTATTTGCGCTGGCGTACTGCGTTTCTTCGGGTTATACTTTATTATCGATGCTACCCTTATACTGCTTGATTTTACACTGGCACTAAGTTGACTATTTTTTCAAGGAGCTACAGAATGTTGAAACGAGGATTGATTGTACTGGTATTGACGCTGAGTGCGGCGGTGACTGTTCTTTATGGGCGGGGGATTCCCGAGCGAATCGGTCCCTGGCGTATTGAAGTCGGTCCCGCCGGCAATGAGTTTTATGACTCAACCGCCGATGAGAAATTAGACGAGGACGCATCCGATCCGAGCGAAACAGACAGGCCGCCCGATGACCGGAAGAAGTTTGAAGAGCTGCTGAAAAAAGAACTGGGCCCATATCGTGAACGGTTCAATTTCGAGAACCAGATTAAAAAGCTCGGCAAGGGACCGAAAAACAAAGACGTGGGTTTTCGCTACGTGGTGGTGGGCGATACCCGCTCTCACTGGGAGCTTTGGCCGAATATCGTAAAACATATCGATAAACTTGAGCCTAAGCCGGCCTTTGTCATCAATACCGGCGACCTTGTGAAGCACGGATACGCCCAGGAGTATCGCAACTATTATATCAAGGCCCTGTTGGAAACGGACATTCCGTTTTTCGTAGCGATAGGAAACCACGATGACGGCTCCGGCAGCAAAGCGCGTGAATACCGGTATCTGTTCGGAGAAAATGCCCTGAACTATTACTTCGACTATGGCCGGGTGAGGTTTGTCTTTATCGACACTTCTTCGAGTGTTCAGTCCGAAGAGAAAACTCTCGAATGGCTCGACAAAACGTTAGGCAATACACCCAAAGGCTATCGCAAATATGTCTCGGCCCATAAGCCGCCGAAAACAATAGAGAAATGGTCCTATCATGCCTGGGGCTCGAAAGAATCGAAAATTTTCACGGACCTGATGAAAAAACACAGTGTAAGCGAAGTCTATATGGGTCATATCCACGCATATTCGACAGCGCATTACAACGGGGTCAACTACACGCTTTCCGGCGGCGGCGGAGCGACTCTGCACGGGTACTTCGGGCCCCTCGGCAGCATCCACCACTATATCATCTGCGATGTCGGGGCCGACGGCAGTGTAAAACAGCAAATCGTGCGGTTCTATACCCTTAAGGGTAATAAATTCCCGCGATTAGGATTGTAAATTATTGTTTTAAGGTTACTACCTGTGGCACAAGTTGCCCGCGAACCCGCCGCGGCGGGGGAAATTCCAATCGTGAGCACTATACAGGGCGGGCAAGTAAACAATGTAAACCGCAGAAAAATTGTATCGTCGATTCGCGGGATAACCTTGCACGAGCGATTTTATGCTTCTTGTTCGGGCTCGATGATTTGCTTCAGGGAGTACTGTGCCAGGACGTTCCGCTGGGATTGGGCTATTTTCTCAAGACTTTCCCGCTGCCGGGTGGCCGAATAGGCAAAACCGGCCGGGGCCATGGCCTCGGCAATATCGGATAACATGATATGCGCCGGGTCCTTCGCGGGCAGGAAACCTCTGCCCGGCTCGGCAACCTTTACTACGAATTCCTTGTCGATGAGACGGTCGAGTATTTTCTGGCCGAACTCGGCGGGGATGTCCAGCCGGCTGAAAATGACCTCGCCCTCGACCGGAGCATCACTCCTCTCAAAAGCAGCGGCAATCTCCCCGACAATGTTGATGGCGGTGAGGTCATTGGCTATGAAACACTCCTCGGTTTTTTTGGCAGAGGCGATTTCGGCGGCGGCGAGGGTCTTGAGGTGCTGGGTGGTAAATGTCAAATGCAGACCGAACAGCACGATGAGCCAGGTAATAAAAATCCAAAAAACACCAAGCGGTACGAGACCCAGCACACCGTAAACCTGACTGTATGGGATGAATTTTATGACGTAAACTCCGAAACCCCACTTTGCAAGACTCCATATCAAAGCCGCCACGGCAGCGCCCCAGACGGCGGCTTTGGCCTTAACCTTCG
Organism: Sedimentisphaerales bacterium; assembly: GCA_030611315.1. Classification (GTDB taxonomy): domain Bacteria; phylum Planctomycetota; class Phycisphaerae; order Sedimentisphaerales; family Anaerobacaceae; genus JAUWPZ01. The sequence goes on along the minus strand of JAUWPZ010000023.1, from coordinate 26,465 downwards.
TATTCGGCAGGACAAAATAGAGCAGAAAAAAAGCAACGATTGCCACCATATAAGACAAAAGAAATGGAGTAATGTTCGAGAGTACGGTTTCCTGCAACCGGGCCAGAGCGGCGTATTTTGTGCTGGCGTAAATGCCTACGCCCAACAGCAGAGGCCCAAGAGTTACAAGGGCCCAGTAGTTGATTATTCGGTGCAGAAAGCTTCTTCCCCTGCCTACGTGCCAGATGTTGTTGAAGGCCCTTTCGATTGTCGAGAGCAGAGCGACGGCGGCCCAGATAACAATCACGGCACTGAACAAAGCAATCGAGCCCTCATTTAATCCTTTGAAGAATTCCCCAACGATACTGTCGAGATAATCGGTAAGCAGTATTTTTTCGTCGGGCTTGTCCAGATTCAAGGCGTATTCGATGGTTGAAAGATTAAGCTCGCTGTAAACTCTCGCTTTGAGGTCCTGGCCGATGCCGCTGTAGGCGGGGAATAACTGGAATATCAGGAGCATCAGGATTGTCAGCGGGACAATGCCGAAGACGGTGTGATAGGACAAAGCGGCGGCCTGCTGACCTGAGCGGTTCTTCTTCAGGAGCCGGACGCAGTGCGTCCACAGCTTTATCTGGAAGACGGCGAATCGACCGGCCTTGCCGAGCTTTGCGGTAGGCGTAGTCAAAAGCTTCTTCAACATCCCTGGGCCTTTCAAATTTCAAATTTAAGATTGTTTGGGGGCCTGTATTTCTCGCCTATTTCAACAACCTGTCAAGGCCCTCTCTTAACAAATCCTTCAATTGGTTTTCAAGGATTTTGCTCGTATCAAGTTCCGGCCTGTCGATAGTACCCGTCAGAGACAGCGATATCCTTTTGCCGACGGTTTCTTTGCCGATTCTCGCAGTTCGGCCGGCCAAAGTAAAGGGCAAAGTTATTGTCATATCCAGGCTTTTGTCCAGGCCGATAACGCCTTTGAAATTGACCGGATTGTCACCAATATCCACCTGCATATCGTCATATCTAAGAAAGCCGTCTCGCAGGACAAATTTCGTCGGATGAATCGTCATATATACGTTGGAGTCACGCATCCCAAGCAGAGAAAAGATTTCGCCTAACAATCCCTCCGGCCGGAGCTTGAGATTATCTATGGCAATCGTACCTTCAGTTTCCAGCTTGCTGCTGTTGGTTTCCGCCAAGGGTATAGCAAGTCGCTCACAATTGAAATTCGCCACGCCTTCGACGCTGATGCAGTTTGCAAAAATCGGATTGACATACATCAAAAGCCTGTTGGCGGTTTCGTTGTTGATTTTAATATCTTTCATCATCTGCATTGGCCGCGGCGTTTTCAATAGTCTCGACTTCTGTTTCAAGTCCGCCTCGGCGGCAAAATTGAATTGTCCTTCATTGAGCGTAGTCGAAAACGGCTCAATCACACAAAATCCCTTCTGGATTTGTAGCTGCGCCTCGGTGGGACCAAAATTCAGGCCCATATAATGAGCTTCTTCAAATCCCAATTTACCCTTTGTGCTGAGATTATCGAAGAGCTTTTCCGACTGACCGTCCGGGTATTCGGTGGAGAATTCGACAGGCAGCTTGTTCTTGCCTACAAGCCTCAAGCCCGGTGGCATATATGGGCCCGCAAAGGCGCTGACGGCTTCCCAATCATATTCAAAATCAGCCTGCCCCTGTAACCTGGTTATACCTTTCTCGCTGGACTTTGTGAACCGGGCCTTGTGAATCTTTATTTGCGGGCTGTCCAATCGCAGCTCCCTGATATTGACGGCTTTTTGTGCCGAATTAATCTCGGCGTCAAAAGCAAGTATTACCTGGTTTGCATCGAAAGGTTTTTGCCCCGGATAGATAATTCTCAGGTTTTTGATTTTTGTCGATTCGGTCTTGATTCGATAGGTATCCTTCTTCTCTGAGCTGATGGATATGTTCGACTCGGCCAAACCGGCAAGTTGCATTTCCCTGGGGAAAGAGGCAAACATAACCGCGAAAGGCTGGAGCTTTTTAAGGTCAACACCTTTGGCTTCAACGACCATGCTCATAGGTTTTTTCGCCTTTTCATTCAACGGCAAAATGGCGTCCTTTATACCAACCCGGCCGAAACTGGCCACCGCCTTTATGGTATCAACGACGGCAATATCATTCGGCCGGTCTATGTCAAAAGCAAAGGACACGTCAGCGACCGGCTCGAATACGCTAATATCTTCTTTTAAGCTGAGGCGGAAATTTTTGGCCTCCGCTGAGCCAACAACGGAAATTGTTGTTTCCTTGATGGAGACCTGCCCATCGCTGAGGAGCTGCCCGGCCATCAGGTACTCGCCCAAATCTGCGAACTGCCCCAGCTCGGACTGCAGCTTTTGCAAATCCACATCGGCATGGTATTTGAGTAATTCAGTAGTGCCGTTGCAGTCGAATTCGACAAACGAGGCCGAGACATTCAGCTCATCGAAAGTTATGCCGGTCTTATCCGACGATATCAGCGTCTGTAAGTTTACCGGCTGCGATAGAGCGACTTTCTTTCCTTCAACTGTTCCCTGCAATCCGGTAAGACTTGCGTGGCCTTTAATTTGCCTTTGGCCAGCCTCGGTAGAAGTCTGAACATCGCCGGTTAGCCGGCCGGAGCTTATTTTTGCTCCTTCTTTGAGACCAAGCGTTGCGGGCATCTGTGACATAACGGCGGCAAGGTCGCAGTCGAAAGTGCCCTGAAGGTCGTAATCCGAATCGGGCTCAAGGAATTCTTCGAAGGATTTTAGTGTAGTAGGAACCGCGCCCCTGGCAGTAACGTCGGCCCAGTCGGTTTTAATCTTAAGGTTGTCAATGTTTAGAGCCTGGTCTTTTCGGGTGAGCTTCACATCGACGTCCAAGTCATTTGTTCGCAATCTGTCGCCTTTTAGACCGGGGCCGGTAATGTCCAGGTCTTTTCCCCTGGCTGTTCCCGCAAGGTTCTCTATTCGGCCGTCCTTGATTTCGCTTTTGAGATTAGCGGTGACGCGGCCCTTTGTCTGGACTCCGACGCCGGCTAAAGCAAAGAACGGAGCGAGAGATTCGATGTCCAACTCATCGATATGAACATTCAAATCGCCGGTGGTGCCCTTGAGGGTCCAGCCGGTTTTTGCCTTAGCGGGCTTAATCCTGCCATCGGCGTGAATTTTCGATTCGCCGGCTTTTGCCGTCACGGCCATATCCACCTCAAAAGTCGTCTGCCGTCCCAGTGGTCGCAAACTCACTTTCGAATTAATCCGCGAAACTTCGGCCGTTCGGGCTTGTGTATCGGTAATTTTGATATTGCCGTCAGTAACAACAATATCGCTGACCAAGGCCAGGGCTACGGCCTTTGGCGGCTCAGGTTGCGACTTCGGAACGGGGGCAACGTCGATTGGCTGTTTGGCTTTGAGATTTATCTGTACTCTGGGCTGGTCGATTGTCGTTTCGCCGAAAGACAGGTTGCCAAATAAGATTTTGCGGTAGTGAGGTTTTGTGGCGATTTGCTTTATTCGCACGGCTATCCGACCGGCCTTATCATCAAAGCTAAAATCAGCAACCTTGATTCCCTTTAACCAACCCATCGACAAATCTGCAAAATCCGTCCTGCCCTCAACGGCATTATTAATCTTAGCTAATATAAATTTTTGCCCCTTCTCAGATGAGACATACATCGGCACGAAGAGAAACACAATGACAATCAATACAACCGCAAGTGCCAGCGCCCGCCTGAGGAACTTTTTTTTGCTCTTTTTTCGTGGTTTGGTTTTCTGTTTTTCAGCTCGCATCATTTTGGCCCCAAAAAAAGTTGAATTGGTAACTGGTGATTGGTGATTGGTCACTTAACCATTTAACCATATTACGGTTTTTATTAAGAGACAACGAACTTAGAGAAAATCAGTCGAGCATTATCTCATCGGATTTGTGCTTGACCACCTCATCGACTTTGTCGGTGTATTCCTTTGTTTTATCGTCGATTTGCTTTTTGCCGTGCTGGAGGTCGTCTTCGGTGATTATCTTGTCTTTCTGCTGCTTTTCGAGCTGCTTGTTGGCGTCTCTTCGTATGTTACGGATACTGACCTTTGCCTGTTCGCCGACCTGTTTGGCCTGCTGGACGAGCTGGGTTCTTCTTTCCCCGCTGAGCGGTGGAATATTGAGCCTGATAAGTTTGCCGTCCACTATCGGCGCAAGGCTCAGGTCGCTGCTTTTGATGGCCTTTTCGATTTCTTTGACCGAAGCAGGGTCAAACGGCTTAATAACAATCATATCCACCTGTGGTGTCGCCAGCGCGGCCATTTGTTTCAAAGGGGTGGGCGTGCCGTAATAATCGGCCTTTATGTTATCAACCAGCGACGTAGAAGCCCTTCCGGTGCGAACGGTTTTTAGCTCATCGTGCAGCACTTCGAGCGCTTTTTTCATTTTCGATTCGGTTTCGGATACAATTTCTTTGGTTGGCATATCGAGTCTCCACTTGAAAGCCAGTGAGTTAAAATGAACTAAAGAGCCTAAAATGAACTAAAGATTCAGGCCATCAGCGTATCAAGCCAAAAGGTATTGGGCATCAGGTTATCAGAACATCAAGCCTGTCTCGAGCGCATCCGAGGGATTAGTTTTTCCCTGATAGCCCGGTCTCCTGACATCCTGCTTCCTGATTTCCTAATCTTCTGACATCCAAACTTTAGGCACTTTAACAAATCAATGTGCCGACGTGCTCACCGCAAAGCGCCTTTAGCAGGTTGCCCTTTTTGAAGATATTCAGAACGATAATCGGGATATTATTTTCGCGGCAAAGACTTATCGCCGAATGGTCCATTATTCTAAGATTGTCCTTGAGCAACTGTTCGTAGGACAACTTTTCAAAAAGCCGAGCATTCGGATTCTTCTCGGGGTCATCGCTGTAAACACCCTCGACCTTTGTCGCCTTTACGACCAGTTCGGCATCGAGTTCCGAGGCCCTTAAAGCGGCGCAGGTATCGGTCGTAAAGAAAGGATTTCCGGTTCCGCCGGCCAATATTGCAACCCTTCGGCGCTCAAGGTGCCGAAGGGCCCTTCTGCGGATAAAGCGTTCGCACATCGCAGGAACCTCTATCGCACTTAAAACCCTTGTTGGCTGGCCGAGCTTCTCAAGGGTTTCCTGCAGCGCACAAGCGTTGATAATAGTGGCTAACATCCCCATATAATCGGCTGTGTTTCTGGGTATATGGGTGGTTTGTGAGAAGCTCTCTCCCCGGATAAAATTACCGCCGCCAACCACTACCGCGACCTGGGGCCCCAGCCTGGCAATCTCTAATATTCTCTCGGCGACTGATTCGAGAGCTGGGCCGTCAATCCCATAGCCGGCGGGTTTGCAAAAACTCTCACCCGAAAGTTTCAGCAACACGCGATTATATTTGCACTCTGCCATTTATTTCGTATCTCGTATCACGCTTCACGAAATACCCTTTTAACCGACTGCAAATCGGACAAATCTTTTTATCTTCGCCTCTCCGCCCGCCTGCTTGGCCGTCTCATCGACTACCTGCATAACGGATTTGCTGTCGTCTTTGACAAACGGCTGGTCAACAAGGCAATTCTCGGCAAAGAATTTATTCAACTTGCCCCGGACTATTTTTTCTATGATTTCCGGGGGCTTGTTCTGAACCTGCTCGGCGAAAATGGCTTTCTCACGCTGGATTGTTTCGGGGTCAATACCGTCTTTATCCAAAGCTAAAGGATTCGTAGCGGTAATGTGCATTGCTATATCGGCTGCGGTTTGCTTTAGCACATCCGCTGCTGCTGTTGTTTCATCGCCGGTGTCAATCTGAACCATAGCACCTACTTTTCCGTTGAAATGAATATATATACTAATAAGCCCGGGACCATCGAGTTTGTATCTTGCGTAGTCGCCGACCTGTATTTTCTCGCCGGTCCTGCTGACCGTCTCCGTGAGAACGTCGTTGAATTTCCTGCCGTCCACAGAAGTCTCAAGGATACTCTCGGCGCCCTCATCAGACGGACAAGCTGCCATGTAATCTTTCACAGTCTCGGCCATCGCGACAAAGTCGCCACTTTTTGCCACAAAATCGGTTTCGCAGCACAGTGTCGCTAATGATGCCCAATTGTCACCTTCAACCCCAATGACAATCCCCTCTGAGGTTTCTCTGTCAGAGCGTTTCTCTAAAGTTGCGAGACCCTTCTTGCGAAGTATCTCTATAGCTTTGTCAATGTCTCCATCGGCTTCCTGGAGGGCCCTTTTGCAATCCATCATCCCCTGTCCGCTCATCTTCCGCAGTTTCATCACCATCGAGGCTGAAATTTCCGCCATTTTAATAGCTCCTACTTTCGTATTTCGTATCCGGCATTTCGTCCGGTAAAATTCGCTCTCTCAAATTCGATATTCTTATGTCACATTGCATATCACTCGATGTGCACGGAGTTAGTTTTTTGCGCGATGCTCAATACCCCCGGCGGATTACTGGGCCGGCTGCTCCTGCTCCGGCTGCCGGGGCAGGGCCTCCTTCGGAGCTGAATCCACCGTCTCCGGCTGGGTTTGCTCGACCGCAGCCACAGTCTGCGGCTGCTCTTTGCCGGCCAGGGCCATCGCAGGCCTTCTTGAGCGGGTCCGCCTCGGTCTTTGCGCAGGTTCCTGGCGAACTGAAACCATCGTTTTGCCTATCGCAACCGCATCGGCCAGCTCGCCAAGTATCAAGTCAATCGCTCTGATAGAATCATCATTTGCCGGGATGGCCACATCCACCGTATCAGGGTCTGAATCGGTATCGAGAATTCCGACGGTTGCAATCCCCAGCTTCCTTGCCTCACACAAAGCGAGAGATTCCTTCTTTGCGTCCACCACCACAACAGCACCGGGCAGACGAGACATATTCCGAACACCTTCGAGATTCGCCTTTATCTTTCGCATCTCGCGTTTGAGCCGCGATGCCTGCTTCTTGCTTTCACTCTCGAGGGTCCCATCCTCCTGCATAGCTTCCAACTGCTGTAATCTTTGCAGTCGGGAGCGTATCGTTCTGAAGTTTGTGAGCATCCCGCCGAGCCAACGCTCAGAAACATAGTGCATCCCGCACTTGCCCGCAACAGCCTCAACCGCTTTTTGGGCCTGACGCTTTGTGCCCACAAAGACAACATCTTTACCGGTAGAAACGATATCGACAAGAAGCTTCTTGGCTATCAACAATCCCGTTAAGGTTTTTTTGACGTCAATGATATGAATGTTGCCGCGTTTTGTGAAAATAAACGGGGCCATCTTGGGATTCCACCGGCTGACGCCGTGCCCAAAATGCACCCCTGCATTAATCAGTTCCCGTGCCAGCTTTTTAGCCACAAAAAACCTCCAAACAAGTTACAAAACTTTCCCTTAGCCGAGACATACAGACAGCTAAGCTACAGAGTTTACTGTAAATCGCAAGGTATGTCAAGAATTTTTATGGCAAGAATTTTGCAGAAATCTTGCTATTCAAATGCACGGAATATTTTGCAGACAATTCGACCGTCAGCCTGTAGATTCTTGCCTGCAGTCTAACTTGCTTGCGGCACTCATTTACACCCTTTAGATGTCCGAAATTCAATATTCCACGCTGTGCCCGCCCGTTTTTGCCGTGTGTTACACTTGACGCGAGAACGCCCTTTGCCAGATTGCACAAAGCACCCAAAATGCCAAAAATCCAACGGTGTCCATCAAAGGTGATTTTTCTCTTGAATTCTACGGGGCAAAATCAGTACCAGACCGTGATTATTATGTTGGGCTCGGTCTTCTTGGACTGCACGTCCCCGGTGGTAACATTTGTTCGTTTTATCGTAACGCCGGGGTTTTGTTTGAGCCAGTCGTTTATTTGCTCATCCAAGAACTGAATCGCGCCGGGATGGAGCTTTGTAAAGAAGTTCTTAACGCCCGTAATTCGGTCTGTGGAAACTGCTTTAGGGGCGGGCTTTTTTGCGACCGGCTTTCGTATCTCAATCTTCGGCGCCTCGACAGCTCCGCCGCCCAGGTTCAAAGGTGAATGCGAAACGCTCGCCTTAGGCGCACTACCACCGTCGAGAGGGATAGGCTTATCGAGGTCGTCACCAAGGGGAATGGGTTTATCAAGGTCGTCGCCCAAAGGGATGGGCTGATTAAGGTCCTGACTGCCAAGATTACCATCATCGAGATTATCCATATCTCTTCCTTTCACAATCCATTGTTTGTCTCCGCAGGGAAGCTTACCTTGCCAGTTTCGTATATCGTGAGCTGCGAGACAAGCGACAAATCACAGTCAGCTTACTTGACCAATATAATGATTCTTCCTTAAACTCCAACAGACACCCAGTACAATACCAATTATCAGCATCACGGTTGGAGCAACAATCACATTAACCTGGAGCAGCGTACCGGCCAAACGCCCAATCCGCCCACGTTCGCTTATTTTAACTTGAGGCATCCGGGGCTGGGACTGAGGTATATACAATTCCGCCGCCGCCTTCTCCTCCGGGTCCGAACTATCGATAACCTCTTCTTGCTGTTCTTTCGCCAAAGCCAGAATAGATTGTAACTCGCTCTGGAAATCCGTAATTTGCGCGTATGACGTTGTGATTTCTTCGGGTGCTTCTGCTTGTCCCTTTACTTGCTGTATATCAGGAGTGCCTATCCGGGGCCGGACTTTTTCAGCTTCGGCTTTAGGCTGCTCAGCCTTAGCAACTTCAAACACATTTACATTTGCGGGTTTCTCAACCTCGACCGGTTTATTTTGCTCTTTGGACTCATCAATCTCAACCGTCTCAATTCCGTTTCCAGCCTTTTTAGCCTCGGCCAAGGCCTGTTCAAGCGTCTCGGCCCTTGCTTCAGCCCGGGCTTTGGACAGTTCCGCAACTTTGACCTTTGCTTCGGCCTCAGCCTTGGCCTGTTCAGCAGCTTCTATCTTGGTGTCAGCATCAGACCTGGCTTTTTCTATGGTATCTTCGGCTTCTGTCTCGGCTTTTGCTGCATCGGCGGCTGCTTTCTCTTCAGCAATCTTGGCCCTTGCTTCGGCATCGGCTTTGGCCTGTTCAGCAGCCTTGACCTTTGCGTCGGCTTCGGCTTTGGCCAGTTCAGCAACCTTGAACTTGGCGTCAGCCTCAACTATGGCTTTTTCTGAGGTATCTTCGGCTTCTGCCTTGGCCTTTGCTGCATCGGCGACTGCTTTGTCGGCGGCAGCTATGGCCTTATCGGCGGCTTTGGCCTTTGCGTCAGCTTCGGCCTTAGCCTGTTCGGCGGCCTTGGCCTTGGTATCGGCATCAGCTTTGGCCTGTTGGGCCTCTTCCTTAGTTTTCGATGCGTCGTTTGTTGCCCTGGCTGCAGCGGCCTGGGCCTTGTCGGCTTCGGCCTTGAGCTTTTCTGCTTCAGCTTTGGTTTTGGCTGCGTCGGCGATTGCCTTGTCCGCAGCGGCCTTGGCCTCGTCGGCGGCCTTGGCCTTTGCGTCAGCTTCGGCTTTGGCTGTTTCAGCCTCGGCCTTTGTCTTTTCCGCTTCGGTTTTTACCCTCTCTGCCCTGACCTTGGCAAACTGTGCTTCGGCTTCGGCTGTTTCGATTCGGTTATGGGCATCTCTAACGGCGTCTCGAGCCACCGCTTTTTCCGCCTCTGCCTCCAAGCGCGCCTGTTCGGCGTCTTCAATCTCGCGCTGGTGTTCTTTCTCGCGGCCTTTCATTCCGAAGGGGTCAAAACCGACGTCATCTTCCGAGTCGGCCAGTCCCTGTTTTCTTTCGACATATTCTATTATCTCATCACGCGGAATACCGCCGGTGGAGATAGTCGGAGTTAATATGAACACGGTCTCCACAACCCGCTCTTCGAAATCCCTCCCGGAGAACAGCATGCCAAGCAGAGGTATATCTTTCAGGAAGGGTATGCCGCGGACGACATCGCGCCTCTCGCTCTTTCTTATGCCTCCTATTATCAGACTTTCACCCGGTCTGATGCGGTTTTCTTTGTTCTCGATTTCTTTTTTGGTTACGATGGATACCTGCTTGATTCCTTCGGGAGTTAATGCTGACCCGAGCGTAATCTTTGTTTCCAGGCCGATGGAGCCGTCGCCTAAGTAAACATGCGGCGTAACCTCAAGGGAATCGATTACGTCTGCCCATTCGGTCTTGGTGGTAAAAAGATCGGACCGACCGCTTTGAAGGAATATCTTATCGACCGGTATCCTCTGACTCGATGAGATTTTTGCCGTTTTGCCGTTGATGACTTCAAGTGTTGGGTTCATCAGGATTTTGAGATAGCCCTCTGACTCCAGCAGGTCCACCAAGGAGGTAAATTTCCCACTGTGGCTTAGATATCCGACCTGGAGCCCCATTTTGGCGCGAGCGAGCTCCCTGAGTGAACCTCCCGGAAAAGCAGCAATCCTATCAGGATTCGCAAGTAGTTGCGTGATCCCCATGTTTTCTCCAAAAGGCAGGCCCGAAGGCCCGGCCCAGATACCCTCGCCCAGCAAGTTTTCAATTGCCAGAGTGGTTTCCCAGTCCAGGGTCTTGTCCGCATAAACCTCGGAAATAAGGCAGTCGATTTTAACCTGAATGGGCGCGACATCCACTTCCTGAAGGAACTCAACTACTGATTCGATGCCCTCTCTGTCTGGTGTTCTTACTATCAACTGGTTGGTGGCAGGAATGCTGCTTACTGTATAGTCGGGGACCCTTTTCGATTTGCCCTTTGCATCAAAGAGTGTCGAGCCAAACTGCGCTTGGACAATTCTTTGCAGGTCGTCGGAGTCGTGGTGCTTACAAAAGTAAAACAGTTTGTACTCAGTCGCGCCGCCGACCGTTTGCTCGACGATTTTAGGAGGTTCTTTATAGATACTGGGGATAGGAACATTTGGCTCCGGGGTGGGTTTAACTCCGCCAAAATCAGTGATGATTCTCGTGGCCTCCCTGCCGGCGGTCTTACCGGTTATAAAGTCCCCGCACCCACCTGCCGAAATCAAAACTATAACAGCCGCCGCTTTGATTAACCATTGACCGCAACTATATATTTGGTTACGCTTGCTCATAGTTCGACAACCACCCTTGTAATATTGCGCCTTAAAAAAAAATGCGCACTTTTCACTTAAGCGCGTTCGATATATGTATAGACGGCATCGTATGTGATTATATTGCATATTTCTTTATCGTCAAGCATAATATGATGAAATTAGCAAAAATAATTCTTTTTGTATGTCTTGTTCAAAACAAAAAAAAGTGGATTAAATCGTGTTTTTCTGCTAATTATGGGCGATTATGGCAAAAAAAGAACAAAAAAAGATTAGGGTCGGTTTTGTCTCTCTGGGCTGTCCCAAAAATACCGTTGACAGCGAAAGAATGTTGGCCCAAATCGCACAGGCGGGCCTGCTGATAACCGCTGAGCCTGATAACGCCGATGTTGTTATCATAAATACCTGTGGTTTTATCGCACCGGCGATAGCAGAGTCCCTCGAAGCGGTAAGGCACGCAGCCGAATGCAAACGCAAAGGCACCGTCAAAAAAGTGCTCGTTGCGGGGTGTTTGAGCGAAAGATTAGGCGAGAAAATTTTTCTCGAAGTTGACGGCATCGATGCCGTTATCGGTCTCGGTCAGCGAGAATCAATAGTACAGATAATCAGAAAAACTCTTTCTTCCGGCGGCAGCGCTACTTATCTTGACAAATCGCCGCAGATAATTAGCGATGACAGGACCAGATTGCTTATCACACCGGGCCATTGGGCGTATCTGCGAATCAGCGAGGGCTGCAATCACCGCTGCTCTTTTTGCACAATACCGGCCATAAGAGGAAAATTCCGGAGCAAACCACGGGAGCTTGTTTTGGCAGAAGCAGCCGAATTAGTCTCAGCGGGCGTGGTCGAACTAAACCTGATAGGACAGGATACCGCATACTATGGGCGAGATTGGAAAGAAAAAGACGGATTGGCCAGGCTCGTGAGGGAACTTGCAAGAATCGACAAGCTTTCGTGGATTCGACTAATGTATATGTACCCGGCAGGAATCGATGGGAAGCTGATTGAGGCCGTCGCTGAAAGCGAAAAGCTTATTTCTTATATTGATATGCCCATCCAGCACATAAGCGACAAAATCCTCAGGGCGATGCGCCGCGGCGATACTAAAGACAAAATCCAACGCTTAATCGAGAACTTGCGCCGTGCCATACCCGACATTGTCCTGCGGACGACACTGATAACGGGGTTTCCCGGCGAAACCGAGCGGGAGTTCGCCGAGCTTTTGGACTTTGTCAAATGGGCACAATTCGATGCGCTCGGCTGTTTCAAATTCTATCCTGAAACCGGTACAGACGCCGCTCAGATGCCGGCTCAACTCCGCGACGAGGTAAAACAGCAGCGGCTCGAAGAAATCATGCTCACCCAGCAGCAAATCGCCTTTGCCAAAAACAAAAACAGAATAGGCAGCAAACTGACCTGTCTGGTCGATTTCGTTGATAACAGTACTGGTAAGGGGCGTTTCTACGGTCAGGCCCCGGAGATAGACAGCATTTGTATCATCAAAAGCCCTGCTTTGCAAAAAAAACGCAAGGCCCACACCCCGCCAAAAAGATTCGCCCCAAAGCCCGGACAGTTTATCAATACGAAGGTCGTGGGCACAAAAGACTACGATTTGCTCGTGGAGCAGATTTAGTTCGGCATTTTGGCCGAAACAGGTGTAAATCCTGCCGAGATTTTCCCTTTTTGAGCCATGTTATCACTTGTTACGAAACTTCCAAGAGGATAAAATACAGCTATGTTGAGACTTATTCCGAACATCCTGACTTTCGGCCGATTCGTTTTAACCATCGTTTTTCTGATTATGATTCTTTGCGTACCTCCGCCGGACGCCGAAAACCGACCGTTTTTCTTAGATATAGCGTTTGTTCTTTTTGTCATCGCAGGTCTCACCGATATGGTCGATGGCGCTATCGCCAGAAAATTAAACGTAGCCAGCAAATTCGGCAGAATGCTGGACCCGCTGGCTGATAAAGTCCTGGTTTGCGGGGCATTTACTTGTTTTGCAATAATCGGTGAGCCGAAGCTGTTCGATTTCGGGGCGGCGGCATCGGCGATTATTCAATGGTCGGTAGCGGGGATTCTGATAGCTCGGGAGGTCTATGTGACCGTACTGCGGCATATTGCGGAGGCCCGAGGAGTCAACTTCGCCGCGACCGTCTCCGGCAAAATCAAGATGTTCTGTCAATCCTTTGCAATAGGAACGGTGGTAATAAAAATGGGCCACGTCCAGACCGATACCTGGGGATATTGGTTCACGACGGTAACATTCGTGATTATGGTAGCGGTAACGGTCATCTCAGGACTAAGAGCAACCCAGCGAAGTACCTGGAAACAGGCAGCATCTTAAGGGAACAAGTCTTATGAAAAGGCAATCTTGGCGTATGCTAAGGATGGCGGCTTTCTGCGTATAAGTCAAAGTGGGAAATACTCAGCGACTGGAGGCGGCGAGACGGCTACCGGGTAAAAGAGGACTCCTATCTGGCCAGCCGTCTATGCCCGACCATCAGCAGCTTCGAATTGTACTACGCCGGAGCCAATTTAAGTGTTCAAGTGTAAGTCGATAAATTCATTCGTAACTTCAAGGGGATTCAACCCGATGTTCGCGAAGATTTGCTCTTCCAGCCTGAAAAGCAAAGAGTCAACCTTAGCGATGTTTAGTTTACTTTGGGCTGTTGAGCCGTGCTGCCGGGCGTTTCTTTTGTGGGCTTCTTCCAACCTTTCTTTCAACGGCACGATTTTGTCGTGCATAACTCTCTTGTCGGCATAATAGACGAGCTTTTCTTCCCAGGTTGTCGGCTTTTCAATCTCGTCGAGAAGGGCCATATATCTGTGCTTTCTTATGGTCAGAGCAAGGAGTGGATACTCGGCCTTCAAGAGCTTATACGCAGCATATTCATGGCCGAGCCGGCTGTACTTTTCTTTTATCCGGCGCCATTTTGCCTTGTCGTCTTCTGTGACGGGCTGCTCGAATCTGCTGTAATCGGAGCTGCTAAAATCGCAGATTCTCAGAATATCGTGCAGCAGGCAGGCCCTGTCCACGAGATTGATATCAACCTGCACACCGTTGTCGTTCAATCTTTGCGCCAGAAATACGGCCAGTTTCGCCGAGGTAACGCTGTGCTTTATAATGTGCGAGGGGACGTGGTATCGCTTTAGTATTTCGAAGGTCTCTTTACGGGTTGGGAGATTGCATTTTTTCATTTATAAGGTCAGCCACTTTTTTGCCTGATTTTAGCATTCCGCCGAAGATGGGTCCCATTCTCGGCAGGCCGAAGACAGCACATACGGACATACCGGCAACGTATAGGCCGGGATAGACTTCGCCGGCCCTTTCTACAACGCCAAGCTCGCCTTTTTCCACGTCCATAAAGCTCTCCTGGGTTCCATTAGGATAGAGCTTCGGTTTTCTTTTCTTTAGCATATTGACAACCTCAGCGGCGTGGCCCGTGGCGTCGATGACGTATTTTGAAGATATGCAGAAAGGGTCAACGTGCAGGCCGGCTGTTGTTATGGCTGAGTTGTTGACCACAACGCCTTCGACGGATTCCTTCTTCAGGATAACGTCCTCGGCTTCAGTAAGGTTAAATATTTCCGCTCCGGCTTTTTTGGCTTTGTAGGCCAGGGCCGCTGCGAATTCTATCGCATCGGCGAGGTACAAATCTTTTTGCTTCTTTGCGGTTATCCCGAACTCGTCGAGAACGTCTTTGTCCTGGACGACGATGACATTATAGCCGGCTGCTCCGCCCCAGATTCCGCCGCCAATTGAGAGGCGCTTTTCGAGCACGACTGTTTTAATTGCTGCTTTGGCCAGATAGTAGGCGGCGGCTAAGCCCGCCGGGCCGGCGCCGACTATGACAACGTCATTTTCGAGATTCCCTAATAATCTTTCGTTATACTCTTCTATAATTGCCCTGGAAATGTCGGTTTCTATCATTTCCGTTCCTTTTCCTTTCTTAACCACGAATTCCCACGAATTTGTTATTTGCTTTTTTATTTTTGCTTTTTAAATTTCCTCTGTTTCTCCGTGTTCTCTGTGGCCAAAACAAAAAAGCACCCCGAAGTAAAGAGTGCTCCAAACTGACTTAGGCGCTCCCTTCGCGGGCATTACCCCGAGCAGGTTCGTGTTAGGGTCACCGCCAAATCAGCGGTCTCTCAACTGTAGTCCGGATACCCGCTTTCGCAGGCACAGCCCTGGCTTGTCCAAGTTTTTACCAATCGCATTTTAATACCTTGCTGCCATTAGCACAAGAATTTTTTTGTGCATTTGCCAATAACACACAAACGATTCATTGACACAACCAACCCTTTAAGCTATGATACAAACGCTAACTACAGTTTCGAAGGACGGCTTAACTTATGTCAGACAAAGGATTTGTACATCTTCATCTGCACAGTCAATATTCGCTGCTCGACGGCGCGATAGCGTTCGACAAATTGGTCAAGCAGTGCAAAAATATCGAGACCGAGACGATAGCTGTAACGGACCACGGCAATATGTTTGGAGCCATCGAGTTCTACACCAAGGCAAGGGCCGCTCACATCAAGCCCATCCTCGGTATTGAGGCATACATCGCTCCCGGCAGCAGGTTCGACAGGACTAAAACCAGCATCACCGACGCCGCTCGCCATCTCATACTGCTGGCCGAAAACAATATCGGCTATCAAAATCTGCTGAAGCTGGCAAGCATCGGCTTTACGGAAGGATTCTACTACAGGCCAAGGATTGATAAGGAAATTCTGGCGGAACTGGCCGAAGGCCTAATATGTACCTCAGCGTGCCTCAAAGGCGAGGTTGCGCTGAATATTTCCAGGGGCGATGAAAAAGGGGCTGTTGCTGCGGCCGAAAGCTTTCTGAAGATATTTGGCCCCGATAGATTCTTCATAGAGATACAAAAGCACGAGGGCGACCAGCCGAATATCATCGAGGGGCTTATCGACCTGGCCAAAAGGATGGGACTGGGCCTTGTGGCGACAAACGACGTGCACTTCCTCGAAGAAAGCGACCACGAAGCTCACAATTGTCTCTGTGCCATAAGCACCGGCAAAAGGGCCGACGACCCCGACAGAATGATTTATCCGCCGGACGTTTATCTAAAAAGCCCCGACCAGATGCGCCGGCTTTTTGCCGAGAACGCCGAGGCCTGTGACAATACCCTGGCAATCGCCGAGCGCTGCAACGTTGAGCTTGATTTGAAGACCCGTCACGCGCCGCGTTTTGAACCTTCGGACGGCTCGACGCCCGAAGAATTTCTCACCAGGCTATGCTACGAAGGAGCCGCGCAGCGATACGGCAAAATCAGCGAACAAATAAAGACCCGGCTCGACAAGGAGCTGGAAGTAATCGAATCGAAGGGCTTCGCGAGCTATTTCCTTATCGTGTGGGATTTCTGCAAATACGCACACGAAAATAACATCCCCATAGGCGCCAGAGGCAGCGGCGTCGGCACATTGGCCGGATACTGCCTCGGATTGTGTGATGTTGACCCCATCCGATACGACCTGCTTTTCGAGCGGTTCATGGACCCGCATCGCAACGAAATGCCCGATATTGATATCGATATCTGCCAGGCCCACCGGGCAGAAATCATCGATTACGTCCGCCACAAATACGGCCACGTCGCGCAGATAATAACCTTCGGGACAATGAAGGCGCGTGCGGTTATCCGCGACATCTGCAGGGTGCTCGGCGTGCCGCTGGGCGAGGCCGACAGGTTGGCCAAGCTTGTCCCTTTCTCCCTTGATATGACGCTCGACAAAGCGTTAAAGACAGAGCCGCAGTTAAAACAAGCTTACGAGCAAAACGAGCAGACCAGAAAAGTCATTGACATCAGCAAAAAGCTCGAAGGTCTTGCCCGCCACGCATCGGTCCACGCCGCGGGCGTCGTTATCGCCGATGAGCCGTTGACTAATTTCGTACCTTTATATAAGGCATCCGGCTCCGACGATATCATTACGCAGTTCGAAGGGCCAATGGTGGAAAAGGTCGGCTTGCTGAAGATGGATTTTCTGGGCCTGAAGACCCTCAGCGTACTGGAGCGTGCGTGCCAATTGGTCAAAGAGCTGCACGACGTGGAAATCGACCTCGAAAAACTCAAGCTCACCGACCCCAAGGTATTCAAGCTTTTCTCCGGCGGCAAGACAAAAGGTATTTTCCAGTTCGAGTCCGGCGGTATGCAGAACATGCTGATAAAGATGAAGCCGGACCGAATTGAAGACCTCATAGCCGCCAACGCACTCTATCGCCCGGGGCCCATGATACTGATTCCGGACTATATCGACCGCAAGCACGGCGCAAGATGGAACCTGCCGCATCCGATTATGGCCGAAATCCTGGACGAAACGTATGGGATTATGACCTACCAGGAACAAGTGATGCGGATTTGTAATCGGCTGGGCGGTATACCGCTGCGAGAGGCCTACGCACTCATCAAGGCGATAAGCAAAAAGAAAGCCAAGACCATCGCCAAGGAGAGGGAAAGATTCACAGCCGGCTGCATCGATAAGGGGCTGAGCAGCCAGCAGGCCGAGCAGATTTTCGAGCTTATCGAGCGATTTGCGGGCTATGGTTTCAATAAAAGCCATTCAACCCGCTACGCCTTCATCGCATACCAGACAGCTTATATGAAGGCCCACTGGCCTGTCGAATATATGGCTGCCCTGTTGACTTATGAAATTGACAACACCGACAAGGTTGTCGATTATATCGCCGAATGCAGGGAGATGTGCATTAAAGTTCTTCCACCAGACATCAACGAAAGCGGCGTCGATTTTACGCCGCTCTACATCAAGCAGGAGGATAGCCAAAAGGAAACAGGCGTCATACGCTTTGGCCTGGCCGCCGTCAAAGGCATCGGCGAAAAGGCGGTCGAGAAAATCATCGATGCTCGCGAAAGGATAGGACAATTCCAGAGTCTGTTCCATTTCTGCGAGAACGTCGATTTAAGAGCCGCGAACAAACAGGTGCTCGAAGCCCTGATAAAGGCAGGCGCCTTCGACAAGCTCGGCGGAAACCGCGCACAAATGATGGCGGGGCTGGAGAAGGCGATGGAAAACGGCGCAAGCTTGCAGACCGACAAACAGCTCGGCCAGATGAATTTCTTCGGTCAGGCCGAAGATGCCGATTATTCGGAGGACCTTCAACACCTGCCCCACGTGGCGCCCTGGCCCGAGCCGCAGATGCTGGCTTATGAAAAACAGGTCCTCGGCTTCTATGTAACGAGCAATCCGCTCAGTTATCACGCGGAGACAATAAATTTTTATTCCACTCACAACAGTTCACAATTAGCCGATGCTGCACAGAACCGCCAAATCGTAATCGGCGGAATGATAGCAAAGACAAGATACAACCTGACAAAATCCGGGCGTAACGCCGGGGCAAAAATGGCGGTCTTTACTCTCGAAGACCTGCAGGGCCAGGTCGAAGTGGTAATGTTCCCCGATGTGCTGAAACAATTCAGCGACGTTTTGGTCCAGGATGCCGTGGTTTTCGTAAAGGGAAGGCTCGATTTCAGAAGAGAAAAACCGAATATCATCGCTGTCGAGCTGATAGCCCAGGAAGATGTCAGAGCGAAGCTGGCCGCCAAAGTCAGGATAAGACTGGACGCCAAAGAGGTTACCAAAGAAAAGGTGGCGTCGATAAGAAGCATCTGTCAACATCACAAAGGCAGAAGTCCCGTTTGCGTAGTGGTAACAACAGACAAAGGCAGCGTCAGTGCAACCGCCGACCGCAGCTTATCCGTCAACCCCGACGTGGATTTCTGTCGAAAAATGAAACAACTGGTAGGCGATGAGAACTTCCAATTAGCAAGATGAGACCTTAGATTAATATTAATGTGATACTTGAGGAAAAAAATGTGAATAACGAGAGTTTAACAGAAAAGCTCAAAGGCAAATTCATAGTTCTTGACGGCCCGGACGGCTGCGGCAAGACCACGCAGGCAAAACTTCTGACCCAGTGGCTGCAGGCCCGGGGCATATCGACGAACAACTTTCGCGACCCCGGCGATACCCCTATCGGCGAGAAGATTAGAGAAATCCTGCTAAGCCCTCAACACATCGCGATGAGCACGCGAGCAGAGCTGTTATTATACATGGCGGCAAGGGCGCAGCTCTGGCAGGAAAAATTAGTACCGGCCATAAGGGAAAAAACATGTATCATCCTCGATAGATGGGTTTCGAGCACCTGTGCCTACCAGGGCCATGCCGGCGGCGTTGGAATGCACAACGTGATAAAACTCGCAGAGGACTCTCTGTCCATGCCCTGGCCTGATATGACTATCATACTCGATGCCGATGTGAAGACCACTGCCGGCCGGCTGCCGGGCAGGCCCGACAGGATGGAGGCCAAGCCTCCTGAATATCACGAAAAGGTCCGGCAGGGCTTTTTGGAGCTGGCCGAGCAGCGGGAAAACTTCTTTGTTGTCGATGCCGCCGGCGACATCGAAACAGTTCACGAAAAGGTAAAAAAAGAAGTTCTGAAATATTTTTAGCCACAGAGGTCACAGAGAATTAGAGATTAGCAAATTAGAGAATTGGTTAATTTATATCATGTCACTCGAAGATATTTTTTGTCAGGACAAAACGATTGCAATTCTGCAACGGGCCTTTGCGGCGGGCCGGCCTGCACACGCATATATTTTTGCCGGTCCCGAAGGCGTGGGTAAATTCAAAACCGCCCTCGAATGGGCCAGGATGCTTCTCTGCCAAAACAAAATAGTAAAAAAGACAGACTCGGCTGATTTTACCGACAGTTGCGGCTCATGCCAATCCTGCCGAAGCCTCGAAGCCGGTTCACACCCGGATTTCAATCCCATCTATAAGGAATTGGTCAAATTTACCAAAGACGGCAAAGACAGAAAAACACCGGTCGATTTACCGATTGACGTCATTCGAGAGTTCCTCATAGAAAAAGTGTCGAACAGGCCAACCCTCTCGCAGCGTAAGGTCTTCATCGTCAGCGAAGCCGAAAGGCTAAATGCCGCCTCGCAGAACTGCCTGTTAAAAGTCCTCGAAGAGCCGCCCGAATACTGCTCTATCATCCTGCTCTGCACCCGTCTCGAAAAGCTGTTGCCCACGACCAAATCAAGATGCCAGATAATCCGGTTCGGCATCATAGAAGAAAACAAAATAATCGAAAAATTGAAAGAGATGGGTATCGAGCGTGAAAAAACCCAATACTTTGCGCGTCTGGCTCAAGGCAGCCTGGGTATGGCCTGTCAATGGGCACAACTCGAGCTGGCCGATGCAAATCTTTATAAAATCAAGAAAGAGCTGGTAAATTCTTTAGCCGACTGCGAGCTTGCAGACTCACTGGACATAGCACAGCAGCTCCTGGACAAAAGCAAGAAAATCGCCGCCGTCTGGGCCGACCTTGACGAAGCCAGAAGCAAAACCGATATCAATCGAAGGGCACAAAAGAGTCTTATCCAAATAATCATATCGGCCCTGCACGATGCCATGAAACTCAACGTCGCAGGGCCGTCGGTGACCGAAGCTGTCAATTTCGACCAAAAAGAGCAGATAGAAAAGTTGGCCGGTCGCTTCGACCCTGAACTGGCGGCGGCAAAAATCGCCGATTGCTACGAGACACTGCGTTGGGTGGAGTCCAGCGTTAACGAGAAGCTTATTTTCGAACAACTATTGTTAAACCTCGCCGGTTCTGATACAATAACGGTTTAGAGAACCCGTTCAGGTAACATATATGTCAAAAGTCTTACAAACAAAGCCCAAGCAGGCAAGAAATAAAAAAAACATGCTGGTCCGTTACGGCCGGATGAACGCGTTAGGCTTTTTTGAGCACCACGAAACGAAAATATCCAAAGTGAACAACCGCGTGGTGGTAAAAACGGACAAGGGCCTTGAATTAGGCTACCTTGTCGGTCAGCTTACCTCCTACAGGGGCGGACAATTCAAGCTAAACAGCAACCAGGTAAAAGAGTATTTCGACAACAGCGATATCGATTTGGCCTGCGACCGAGCCGGCAAATTCCTCCGTTATGCAACTACAGAGGATATAAGCGAAGAGCGACATTTACAGAAAATCACAAAAGATGAGATTGAATGCTGCAGACGTTTCATCAAAGAGCTGGACCTGCCGATGAAAATAGTGGACGCCGAACACATATTCGGCGGCGAGCGCATCATCTTCTACTTTATGTCCGACGGCCGGGTGGACTTCCGCGAGCTGGTAAAAAAAATCGCACACGAGTACCAGACAAGAATCGAAATGCGTCAAATCGGCTCACGCGATGAAGCCAAACTGCTCGGCGATGTGGAAAACTGCGGACAGGAATGCTGCTGCAAAAGATTTCTCAAGCTGCTCAAGCCGGTCAATATGCGAATGGCCAAAATGCAAAAGGCGACACTCGACCCTTCGAAAATCTCCGGCTATTGCGGCAGACTGAAGTGCTGCCTGAGATACGAAGACAAAACTTACACCGAGCTTAAGAAACGCCTTCCAAAAAAGAATACGAGGGTGAAAACCAAACACGGCCAGGGCAGGGTGATAGGCACTCAGATATTGACTCAACTTGTTGTGGTTGAATACGAGAGCGGAGAAAAAATCGCTGTCGGCGTCGAGGAAATTGAGATAATCCCCTCTCCTGCAGCCACAGAGAAAAAACAGAGTAGTACTCCAAAGAATAAAAAGGAAAACAAAAAGCGCTAGTCGCCGGGGAAGGAATATGCCTCGCAAAATCGTCGTAACATCAGCTTTGCCCTATGCAAACGGCCCGATACACATCGGACATTTGGTTGAGTATCTCCAAACGGACATCTGGGTGCGCTTCCAGAAGATGTGCGGCAACCAGTGCCTTTACTTTTGCGCCGACGATACTCACGGCACGCCGATTATGATAAGCGCCCGCGCCGCCGGCATAACTCCGGAGGAACTGATTGAACAAGTGCACAAAGAGCACAAAGCGGATTTCGACGGCTTTCATATAGAATTCGATAATTACTACTCAACCCACACGCCCGAGAACAAGTATTTCAGCGAGCTTATCTTCAAGCGTCTGAACCAGGCCGGCTCAATCGTTAAGCGAAACGTGGAACAGGCCTATTGCGAAAACTGCCGGATGTCACTGCCTGACAGGTTTGTTCGCGGCACGTGCCCTCGGTGCAAGGCCGAAAACCAATACGGCGACTCCTGCGAAGTCTGCAGCACGACGTATCAGCCCACCGACCTGATAAATCCCTACTGTGCAACCTGCCGAGCCAAACCGGTGCTTCGAACGTCCGAGCACTACTTTTTCAAACTGGCCGACTATGAAACACAATTAAAGGACCTTATCGCAGGAGGATACGCCCAAAAATCGGTGGCAAACAAGCTCGACGAATGGTTCACAACAGGCCTGAAGGATTGGGACATATCCCGCGACGGCCCATACTTCGGCTTCAAGATACCCGGAGAAGAAAACAAGTTCTTCTACGTCTGGCTGGATGCGCCCATCGGATATATGGCCTCAGCCAAGAACTACTGCGATAGAAACAACCTCGATTTCGACAACCTCTGGAACAGCGGCGAATACGAGCTCTATCACTTCATCGGCAAGGTCATTATGTATTTCCACTCGCTGTTTTTTCCGGCAATGTTGATAGGGTCCGGCTTTCGTCCGGCCAACAAACTTTTCGTCCACGGCTTTTTGACCGTCAACGGCGAAAAAATGAGCAAATCGCGCGGGACCTTCATCAAGGCAAGCACTTATATAAAATACCTGGACCCCGAATACCTGCGATACTACTACGCAAGCAAACTGACCGACGGTATCGATGATATAGATTTGAGGATAGAGGATTTCGTGAACAAGACCAATTCCAATTTGGTCGGCAAATTTGCAAACCTGGCGTCTCGCTCCGGGCCGATGCTGACAAAGAAACTGGATGCTCAGCTTGGCCGATTGGACCAGGCCGGCAGGGAGTTAATAAATAAGCTCGCCGCCGCCAAAGACCAGATTATAAAGGACTACGAGGGCCTTAACTTTGCCGCCGCTGTCCGCACAATTACCGCTTTGGCCGACGAGGCGAATCGATATGTCGAACAGAATCAGCCGTGGGTAACGGTAAAAACAGATTTGGAAAAGACCCGGGCCACATTGACCGCTGTAGTAAACGCAGTGCGTATCCTGACGATTTATCTCAAGCCCATCCTGCCGAAATATTCTCAAAAGGTTCAACAGTTTCTCAATGTCGATACATTAACTTTCGCGGACGTCGAAACAGTGCTGGAGAACCACAAAATAAACGACTTCCAACGATTGGTTGAAAGAATTGATGAAAAACAGGTGAATGCAATGATAGAAGAAAGTAAAGACACCGGCGCCCCCGGCCCCCCGGCCGATACCGAAGAGCAGACCGTCACCGCCGAGCCGCTAAAGCCGGAGTGCACCATCGAGGATTTTGCAAAAATCGACTTGCGAATCGCCAAAGTCGTCAAGGCCGAGCCTGTCGAAGGCGCCGACAAACTGCTGCGTCTGGTTCTGGACGTAGGTCCGCCTCCAGGCGGACAGAAAAGTGTCCTGGCCGGTATTGCTCAAGCATATACACCAGACGAGCTGACCGGCAAAATCGTAGTCTATCTGGCCAACCTCAAGCCCCGACAGATGAGATTCGGCCTGTCCGAAGGTATGATTCTGGCAGCGGGCACCGGCGGAAAAGATATCTTTATGCTGTCAGCCGATGCCGGGGCCAAACCCGGACGGCAGGTCAGTTGATAAAGGACTATCCCCTCTCAGAACATAAGGGCCGTTAAAAATATGCGGTGAAAAAAATGGAAATGAAGAAAAAACTCGAAGCAATTGCCAAAAAAGACGGGCGTTTCAGCCAGCAGGCCGTCAACTTCGTCTATGAGGGGCTCGACTACACTGCAAAAAAAGTCCCCGACAAACCCAGTCACGTCAACGGCCAAACACTTTGCGAGGGACTGAGGAAGCTGGCTATTGAAAAATGGGGCAGACTGGCGGTGTTGGTGCTGAAGACGTGGGGGGTAAAAACAACTCGTGATTTCGGCGAGATAGTGTACCTGATGATAAAGAACAAATGGATGAGCGCCCAGCCGACAGATTCTATTGATGATTTCAACGATGTTTACGATTTCCAAACCGTCTTCAAGGACAATTTCAAGTTTTAACGGGTATTTCTCGGTCTGGGTGTTCCGACTATGTATGAACCGCCTCGGCCACGAACGAACTGTAGATTGCCCTCGCTGACCATACCTCTGTCCATTACCCAGATGCGATTTGCCCGGCCATATTTGATGCCTGCATCAAAATTGGTATAACCTTGGCTATAATTAACCCAGATAGAATAATCTTAGAGTTCTAAGGTGTGAGAAAATGAAAAGACGTGATTTTCTTCGATTGGCAGGGATGACAAGAGCAGCATTGGCTTTCACAAGCCGGCAGGGGCGGTAAAGGAGAACCTCGGTCGTTCTACGCAACCGAAAGATTCATACTCCAGGCATCAGAACGCAACTGCTGCCTGCAAACAGAGCGAACCAGAGTGAGAATTTTGTATCGCCGCCGTTATTCTTCCGGCTGATAACACACAATCCTGCTGTCAACGGTCGTGAAATACAGGTTGCCCCGATAGCCGGCGAAGCTGTCATATACGGGCGCAGCCTTCAGCCTATATTCAGCCTTTTTGGTACCATCCTCTGTTGAGACAGCCCACAACCAGATATCTCCCTTTGGCGTTTTCGATGCAAAGTCGAGGATTTCGCTGGGCCCAGCTAAGAAAAGCGTATCGCCGGCCAAGAGCATAGCACGCGGGTAGAAGGGGATAGCTCTTGACCAGAGGTACTTCAACTTCACCTGGCCTTTCTTGCCTTTCTTTTTCTCTTTTGTGGGTTGGCGCGGTTCGATATCGGCGGCAAACAGATGATATTCCGACTGCAACCCGAGATGGCTGCCGGTTATGGTGTACGCCTTTCTACCGAAGCCGAATGCACGGCTTTCATTCCTCACAAGGGCCCGACCGGAAATGCGGACGTTGCCCGCGGCCCCCCAACCGCCGTATCCGGTGCCCATGTCCCGCCCGATTTGCAGGTACGTACGATGCCACCATGTGTCGTCCAAGTAACCGGCGGAACTGAAGAGGTGGTCTACATTCGCCTCGAGGGTCTGGCCGTTGAAGTTGAAACGTAGATGCCTCATGAAGAGTGAAGAACCATCCGTGGCCAGGACGTCAGGTATGGCCCCCGGCATCTTTGTTCCACGAATCACGTCCTGTGGTTCCCGGCCGGTTTCAGGGTCGCGATGGGAAATTCGCCGCCTGGTGACCGGCTCACCCGTCACAGCGTCCACGCCACAAAGGTACACACCGCCGTCCACGTAGGATGATCTTCCGGCCGCCGCGTACGCCACCAAGCGAGTGCTGTCTTTGGGCCCCCGGCACACCAACACGTTGCCATGAACCGGCCACACCGATTCCAGTTGACCATACGAAAATATCTGTCGCGATTCCGGAGCAATGCGGAAGCGCCACACCAATACCCCGTCCTCGGCGTGCAGGCAGTACATCCATCCGTCAGCCGAGCCGAAATACACCAGGGGCCCTTGAATAGTGGGCGGCGAATCTACCCGGCCGCCCACCGTGTAGCTCCAGAGTGGTGAGCCATCGTCTGCTTTGAAGGCATGCACTGTATGGGCATCTCGTTGCGCCACGTAGAGCCTGCCTTCTGCCGCGACGACGGCGGTCAAGGGGCCCGGCAACGCCTTGGCCCATTTGAGGCGCAGCTTGGGTGAGAGTGAAAAGCCGGCGGCGCCGCTTCGCTCATTATCGCCGCGGTAAGTAGCCCACGAGGCATCGTCGATTTTCGTTCCTTCGGCTCCGCTCAGAGCCTGCCCTGGGCTTGCCCCTAAGGGGCTTGTTGAAGGGACAGGTTTTCGATTCCCTTGGGGATAAATTTTGATTTGGCTGTAAGCGGGCCCTTTTTCCAGCCTATTCGACATCTGAGATTCGGCATCAGGCGCCACGTGCCTGCCTCCGGCGAGCGCATTGAAGCCGCTCAGCTTGGCGGTGATGTAGCACGCGCAGGGATGCGTCGGTGCATACAGAAGCCCGTTACAGGGCAGTATGCCGTACTGACACGCACCTCGAACCCAGTGATTGGCGATGACGCGGTCGGCGTTCACATCTAAGAACTCCACGCCTGCCCGTCCATGGATAATATACTTCGAGGTGGCCTTGTGGCGATAGCAGCGTGTGTGACTAAACCCGAGAGTGTAGGTCTCCTGGTCGGGCGAGCGCGTAGCGACGACCTCGCCGGTATGGAGGTCATATACCTTTGTGATACCCGGCTGCTTTCCCCATGCCAGTATGCCGCTCCATACCTTGCCATTGGCAACAAACAGATCGACCGGGGAATTGAAGCCTTCGTGACAGGGAGCTGTCCAAAGCTGCTTTCCCGTCTTCGCCGAGAATGCCATGATGTCTCCACCGGTCAGGATATGGTTCGCCGAGACAAGCCATTCAAATTGCGTTTTGTCCTGGCCTCCCGTATCTACGGGACTCTGCGGGGAA
>JAUWPZ010000059.1 GCA_030611315.1 Sedimentisphaerales bacterium | reverse complement strand
TACGGCGGCGACTTCGGCGATAAACCAAACGACGGTAACTTTTGCTGCAACGGTCTCGTCCAGCCCGACCGCAAACCCAACCCCTCGCTCTATGAAGTGAAAAAAGTGTACCAGCGTATCAAGGTCATCCCCATCGACTTGCCCGCCGGAAAGGTCCGCATTGATAACGAGTACGATTTTACCAACCTCGATGCCTTCAGAATCACCTGGGAATTGACTGCCGACGGCGAGATTATGCAGGACGGAACTCTGCCTAAACTGTCTCTGCCCCCGAAAGAGACCGGGGAACTCGATATCCCGTTCACCAAACCACCGTTGAAGGCAGGCGCCGAATACTGGCTGAAGATTACATCCGTCCTGGCTAAGAACACGTCCTGGGCCCGGCTGGGCCACGTGGTGGCATGGGACCAGTTCAAGGTTCCCTTCAAAGTCCCCGCCGCTGCCGGTGTTGATATTGCAGCCATGCCGCCGCTGAAGTTCGAGCATTTAGCCGAGGGTGTTACCATCTCGGGCAAGGGCTTCCAGCTCTTCATCAGCAATAAAAGCGGCGCTATCGAGTCGCTCACGTTCGCCGGCAGGCAGCTCATCGCTTCCCCGCTGGTTCCTAACTTCTGGCGCCCCCCTATCGATAACGACAATGGCAACCAAATGCCCAAAAGGCTGGGGGCCTGGCGGCAGGCCGCGGCAAAAAGAAAAATCGCCAACGTCGCGGTCGAACAGATTGAGCCGCAGATTATTCTCGTCGCAGCCCTTATGACACTACCTCTCGGAGATAACTCAGAATACAGCACCGATTATATCATCTACGGCAGCGGTGACATAATGGTCAAAAGCAGCATTAAACCGGCCGGTAAAGGCCTTGGCAACCTGCCGCGTTTCGGTATGCAAATGGCAATGCCGGGCGAATTCAGCGCCATGAGCTGGTTTGGCCGCGGACCGCATGAAAGCTACTGGGACCGCAAAACCTCTGCCGCTGTCGGTTTTTATTCCGGCCCGGTAGCCGAGCAGGTTCACCTGTACGTCCGCCCGCAGGAAACCGGCAACAAAACGGATGTGCGATGGATGGCCCTGACCAACAAAGACGGCATCGGCCTGCTGGTGGTCGGCAGGCCGACTCTCAGCGCAAGCGCCTGGCCCTTTACGATGCAGGACCTCGAAAACGCCAAACACATCCACGAGCTGCCCAAAAGGAACACTATCACCGTCAACCTCGACTACAAGCAGATGGGCGTCGGCGGAGACGACAGTTGGGGCGCCCGGACGCATCCTGAGTACACGCTGCCGCCCAAACAATACAGCTACAGCTTCCGATTGAGACCGTATGCGCCGGCGATGGGCGATATTAACACTCTTGCCCGCAAAGTCTTTGAGACAGAGAACTAATCGAGCGGCAAGCACAAGTCGGGCAAAGAGCGCGAAAACAATACTTGCCTTCGGCCGACATCTTCTGGTATATAAGTACCGGCAACAAAAAAAGACAAAGACTGGACAAACTATCAATGCCGCTTTCCGCATCCGCCAGAGGCGGACAAAAAAAACAGTGGACAATCCGGCCCGCAGACAAGCATGCTGTGCAGCTTGCCAAGTCGCTGAAGGTCTCGCCGCTTTTGGCGCAGGTCCTGCTCAATCGCGGAATAACCGACGCCCAGACCGGCTCGGCCTTCCTGAGACCAAAACTGACCGAGCTTATCGCACCCGAGAAAATGCCGGGAGTCGAAGCGGCAGTCCAGAGAATCAAGCTGGCCGTTAAAAACAAGGAGAAAATAACCATCTACGGCGACTATGACGTGGACGGCATTACAGGCGTCTGTATTCTCTGGCAGGTTCTCAGGCTGCTCGGTGCGACCGTCGATTACTACATACCTCATCGCCTCGATGAAGGCTACGGCCTGAACGCCGATGCCATCCGGTCGCTGGCAGAATCCGGCAGCAAACTGATAATCACCGTAGATTGTGGCATTACAGCACATAGCTGTGCCGAGCTTGCCGCACAATTGGGCCTCGATTTGATAATAACCGACCACCACCAGCTCGAACCCGAAAGGCCAAGGACTCTGGCAATTGTACACCCGGCACTGGACAAAACGTACCCCAACCAAAATTCTTCCGGCTCAATGGTCGCTTTTAAGCTGGCCTGGGCTATCGCCAACGAATTCAACCATGGACCAAAGCTCGAGCCCGAATTACGGAAATTCATGATAAACGCAACGTCTCTGGCGGCAATGGGAACCATCGCCGACATCGTGGACCTGCGGGGCGAAAACAGGGTCCTGACAAGTTACGGACTCAAAGCCCTCGAACAGTGCGAGCTTACAGGCATCCAGGCCCTGATTGCCTCAGCCGGCCTGACCGGGCAGGGGCTTGACAGTTACCACATCGGCTTTCGACTCGCACCAATGCTAAACGCCGCCGGGCGGATGGGCCATGCGCGATTAGCCGTGGAACTCTTAACAAGCGACAGCCATATCCGCTCGACGCAAATCGCCGAATATCTAAAAGAGCAAAACAGCCGGCGGCAGCGGAGTGAGCGAAAAATATTCAAGCAGGCCTGCGAAATGATAGTCCAACAGAACCTCAACCACCCCGACCAAAAGAGCATTGTGCTCGCAAATGAAAACTGGCACGGCGGCATAATAGGCATCGTGGCCTCGAAAATAGTGGACAAATTCTACCGCCCGGCGATTATGATTGGGCTGCCCTTCGAGACTTCAAATGGCAAATCCCAAATGTCAAATTCCAAATCTCAAATCGCCAGGGGCTCCGGCCGCTCAATTCCAGCCTTCGATTTACTCGGCGCAATCAGGGCCTGCTCGCAGCACCTGGTCGGCTTCGGCGGCCACAAAATGGCTGCCGGTATTACTATCGAAGCCGAAAAAATAGAACAGTTCGCAGCCGACCTCGAAGAATACGCAAAACAAAATCTCAGCCATACTGACGTAGTCGCCAGGCTTGATATCGACGCAGAGGCCCGGCTGGGTGAGTTCCGCAATCAAACCGTCAGCGAGCTGCAAATGCTGGGCCCCTTCGGACAGGGCAATCCAAAACCGACCTTCGCCACAAAAGGCGTCCGTCTGGCCTCCGCGCCGAGAAGGGTCGGCACAAGAGGCAAACATCTGCAGCTTACGATAACCGACAACGCCGCCTCAATCCGCTGTATCGGCTTTCGGTTCGGAGAATTAGAGAAAAAGTGCGTCGAAGCCGAATTTTTCAACGTCGCTTATCAACCGCAGATTAATACCTATAACGGTAACAGTAACGTTGAATTTGTCCTGACCGATATACAATTCGAATAAAATGCGTGATTGAGTGATTGAGTGAATGAGCCGGCGCATCTACGCATCAACACATTAACTCCTCAACTTGACTGACTTTCAAACTGTCATGCTGAGCGAAGCGAAGCATCTGGCCTTAGAATAGGGTTTTTGCCCTGCTGCGAGTGTGAGAATTCTTCGCTGCGCTCAGACCCGTCCTCGAGCGACAGCGAAGGAATGACAACTTGCGTATACTCTTGTCAAAGCTATACTTATGTAAAAATAAGTCAAGTTGAGTAACTCATTTGCTCATCTTCTCATTTACGCACTATCACCTTGTCGATTTTGAACGCCCCCAGAGAGGTAACTAAATTGAAGAAGTCCTCCGGATTGCCGTTACCGGCTGCCAGGGCAATATGCCCCGGGTCATAGCCGCCGCGTCCTCCACTCTTGAAGGCCGCATCCAGACCAATCCACTTTCCGCCTACATAAGCCTGCACCCAGGCGTGGCCGCCAAAGCCATTGCGCACACCGGCCCACTCCTCGACGTAGGCAATCCCTGTAACTACCTGAGCCGGTATCCCCACTGCACGACACATCGCCGCCGTCAATACCGCAAATTCGCTGCAATCACCCTGCCTGCTGGCTGCAACCTCCGCCGCAGTGGCATAACCGACCGACAAGCTCCTGCCCGTGATATACCCGGCAACAAATTCCTCAATCTTTCTAACCGCACCGGCGGCGCTTTGGGTACTACCGACCGCGCGGCGGGCAAGTTCGATTATCTCCTCGTGGTCGCTCTGGACAAACCTTGTCGGCTCCAGCGCCTCAAGAACAGCTTTGTCCTTGCCCCGGTAAGGAAACCTCGCACCGGCCGGTGCAACAATACGCTTGACAGTCACGGCCACCTTGCCGTCGCCGAGCTGCTCGACCTTTTGGTTGTCGCTGGATGGTATCTTGAACTTGGCGCCTCCTTTGGGGACCAGATGATAAGTAATCGATTCGGTCGTGCCGAGCTTTTTCAGCGGCACCGGACTGGACAGAAACATCTTATCAATCAAATCCAGCACATCGTTTCTGCCGAGCGCAAAGGCCCTGGGACAGGCGACCATCTCAACCCGCATCCCGGCTATCGGCATGATACTCTTTTGAATTCGAAAGTCCTCATCGACATAACCGGTGCTGACAATATCACCGGCTCCCGGGATGCTAAGTGTGGATTTAACTTCCGTCAAAGCCACAACCCGTCCGAGCAGGTCAACATTTTGCTTTGCCCCTATACGAATTTTAGTATCGATAGCCTGTAAAATACCCGGGCTGAACATCTTGACTGTATACTCCAGGCCTTCTTTCATGCCTTTTTCCAGCGTCAGCAAACGCAATCCCTCGGCCAACACGGCGCCGCTCGGCCATTGAATCGTTTTCTTTTGTTCCTGTCCCATCGTGGTCGTGGTAGCATTTACCACTCCATCTCCACCAACCACCCCCTTTATTTTCATTACCATGGCCCCCAGAACCTGCTCGACCTCGAAGCCCAGTGGTTTGCCGTCGGTCGTCTCGATGCTGGTTTCCGCCACATCCATGGTCACCGGAACATTAGCCCGGCTCATCGTTATGTTCACCTTTTGGGAGGTAGTCACTTTATCGTCAGCCACAATACGACTCTGTATAGAGTAACCGACCTTCTTGCCCGCCATAAACACGGCAAAGTACTCCGCATCGTCCGGCGCCGATTCCTCCATGCTTGTTGCCGAAAGGGATTTGCCCATCGCCCTATTTTCAGTCAGTACCCGTGCCTGCGCAAGTACAGGTGATGCAGGTTTAACCGTTACGCTTTTGCCTGGCGCATCTTGCCTTCTGCTCATGTCCGGCGCCGGTTTCTTTGCTGCGGGTCCCGGCTCCTTCCTGCAGCCCGCCGCCGTCATTATCAATACCAAACAAAGACCAGGAAGATACAATGAATTTGAGATTTTAGATTTCAAATTTGACATTGATTTGCCCTTTTCAAGTATAGACTTAATGAATTCCAGATTTCAAATTCGACATTGACTAACCACTATGAATTATAAAACCAAAATGCAGCTTTGAAATGTTAAATTTGAAATTAAAAATTTCAAATTTAGTCCTGCACCGGCTAAAATAAGCCATCGAATTAGGAATTTGAGATTTGAAATCCGAAATTCAAACACTTAACTT
Source organism: Sedimentisphaerales bacterium (assembly GCA_030611315.1). GTDB lineage: Bacteria > Planctomycetota > Phycisphaerae > Sedimentisphaerales > Anaerobacaceae > JAUWPZ01. Next base: position 14,986 of record JAUWPZ010000059.1, on the reverse strand, counting down.
ATGACCTTTGAAGAACTCCAAAATCTGGCTTCTCAGGACAAAATGCCGGGTATTTGCGTTGATTCGCGCCTTGTCAAGGCAGGTGATATCTTCGTGGCTGTCGAAGGAACGGCTTACGACGGCCACGATTTTATCGACCAGGCCCTCGCCAACGGCGCCAAATATATAGTTTGCCGGCAAAAAAACACGAGATACGAGATACGAGATACAAGATACGAACTCATTGTTGTCGGCGATTCCGCCGAAGCAGCGGCCCTTCTGGCACAGGCAGGCAGAGGCAATCCGGCTTCGCAACTGATAAACCTGGCCGTCACAGGCACAAACGGCAAAACCACCGTCGCTTTTCTCGTTCGCTCCTGCATCAAAAAGGCAGGCCAAAAGTGCGGCCTTATCGGCACAGTCATCTACGATACCTGCTCAGGCCGGAGCAACGAAGCGAACCTGACGACACCCGATTGCCTGGCCATCGCTGAAATGACCGAAAAAATGGTGCAAAACGACGCAAAGTATATGGTCATCGAAGCCAGCAGCCACGCCCTCTCTCAAAACCGGCTTGCAGGTATCGGATTCAAAGCCGCCGCATTCACCAATCTTGCCGGCGACCATCTGGACTACCATAAAACCAAAGAAGATTACCTGACCGCCAAAACCAGGCTTTTTCAGGCCCTTACGCCCGATGCTACGGCCGTGTTGAATAAACAATCGCCGCAAGCCCGACTCATCGCCTCAAAAATCCGCCGTAGGCGGACCAAAATCTTATGGTACGCCATCGACGAACCGGCGGACATCACCGCACATATCGAATCGATGGGCCTGAATGGAACTGTTTTTACCTTGGAATGTGCCAGCCGGTCGTCTATCGCCAGTCGTCAATCGTCAACCGTCAAAACTCCCTTGCCGGGCCTGTACAATGTCAGTAATTCCCTCGCAGCAGCCGGATTGTGCCTCGCTGCCGGTTTCGATTTGGAAACGATAGCCGTCGGCTTATCGGCCTGCCGGACAATACCAGGCCGACTGGAAAAAATCGACCCCCGTTTCTGCAGGGACAAGCTTGCCCCTGCGAAAGCAGGGGGCAATTTCTCCGTGCTCATCGACTACGCCCACACCGATGATGCCTTGAAAAACGTCCTCTCGACACTAAAGCCCCTGTGTAACGGTAAATTGATAGTCGTTTTCGGCTGCGGCGGTGACAGGGACAGGACCAAACGACCGAGAATGGCAAGAGTCGCTGAAGAATTGGCTGATTTCGTAATTGTTACCAGCGATAATCCACGAACCGAACGCCCAGAGGATATAATAAAGGAAATTGTTGCCGGCTTCGAATACCAGCCGGTCCAGAGTAGTCAAATACGAGATACGAGATACGAGATACTCCACAGGACGCCTTACGGCGGAGATACGATAATAATTGAGCCGGACAGAAAAAAGGCCATCGCCCTGGCCATAAAGACCGCCGGCAAAGACGATATCGTGCTAATAGCAGGCAAAGGCCACGAAACCTATCAGGTAATCGGAACGCAAAAATTCGATTTCAGCGACAAGACCATAGCCGAAGAGTGCCTTAAGAAACGAAGAAATAGACTGCTCGGGAAAAAGAACTGGGCAGAAAAATAAAAGCTATATATTTGTCAGGAATCTGCGAACGAACTTTACAAGATTTTCGATGAAAAATTCGACTCTCGTTTCAGGAAACAGCCCTGTTTGCGAAGATGCTTCAAAAAAGCTTTACGTTTCATTTGATCGCAATAACTTCACGTACCGCATCTGATGGAACGCTATCCACTTCTTCTTATGACCTGTGCGCAAATGCTCGCGTGGCTTCTTCTGGAATCTCGATGGGAAGGAAGAGGTCTCGGGGGTACAGATAATCTTCCCCGGATTCATCAATGACCCTGATTTGCCCATGAGCTTCGGCCTGGGGGTCCGGAACGCAGGGGTATATCTTGCGCGCTTCCAGTGAGGCTGGATAATTCTCGTTGCTGACGCACAGAACATAATGCTGTTTATCCGATTTTGTGTTCATGATAATATTCGCTTAATCTTATATTCTTTCCGACCTACACTACTCATTTCATACCAGTGGACTTCGGCTTTGCATACAGTTCCATCTGGCAATCTTACTTTTGCAACGCCTTTAAGCTTGCGCCAACGGCCATCACCGTAGAATCTCTTTAACCTCCTGATGACCCGGATAGAGCTGCCGACGGCAATCGTCTCTATGTCGGTAATTTCACCGATGATTTCAAAATCCTTGACCATTTGTAACATTGTAGCATAATTATTCAATTGCATCAACAAATTATTTGCTTCGCTGGAACAATAGAAGTAGATTATCAAAGAACAAAAATGAAAGATTTTTCGATAGCAGATTTGGCCAAAATAATAAAAGCACACGAGCGACGAGCGACGAGCGACGAGCGACGTTTTTTAACCGGCGTCAGTACCGACTCACGGACCACTAAAGCCGGCGACTGCTTCTTCGCAATCGGCGGCGAGAACTTCGACGGCCACGATTACGTTTTTGACGCCTTCGACAAAGGGGCCGTCTGTGCCGTGGTCGGCAAAGACCTCGACGCCAAACAATCGACCGGCAAAGCCCTGCTCAAAGTGGACGATTGCCTCGAAGCCCTCGGCGATTTTGCCGGAGAATACCGCCGGCAGGCCGGTTTCAAGGTAGTTGCAATAACCGGCTCCGTAGGCAAAACAACGACAAGGCAAATCGCTTATCATCTCCTGAGTCGGCATTTTCGCGTGTTTCAGTCGCCGAAAAATTTCAACAATAATATCGGCCTGCCTTTAACGCTGCTCGGCGCCGAGCCGGATGACCAGGTCGTTGTCGCCGAACTCGGCAGCAATTACCCCGGCGAGATAGCTTATTTGACTCGCATCGCTCTGCCGGATATCGCTGTCGTAACCAATGTACATCCGGCCCATCTGGCGGGATTCGGTAACCTTCAGACAATCATACGGGAAAAGCTCTCTATCTCCAAAGGATTGTCGCCCGACGGCGTTTTGATAATAAATATCGATTTGGTTAAATGGTTGAATAATCACCAATCACCGATTACCAACTACCAGACCATAACATTCGGCAAATCAAACAGCGCAGACTACCAGGCCCGGAATATCACCTCCGACGGCCTAACAAGCCGGTTCACAATAGACAACACAGAAGTTTACCTGCCGCTGCCCGGCCCGGGCAACGTCGAAAATGCACTGGCCGCCTGGGCTGTTTGCAGCCGATTCGGCTTGACCGCCGATGATTTTGCACTGGCCGCAAAAACCCTCTCAGCGGTTCCCATGCGAGCCGAACTGCTGCAAATCGCCGCGATGACGGTGCTGAACGATTGTTACAACGCAAATCCGGCCTCTATGAGAAACGCCCTGGATATACTGGCCAATCTGCGCCAAGCCGGCAACTTGGCCCAAAACCGCAGAATCGTCTTTATCTGCGGCGATATGGCAGAGCTGGGACAGCAAGCCGAACGCCTGCACGCCGAGTTGGGCGACTCTATCGCACAGGCCAAAGTGCAGCTCCTGATTACAGTCGGCAAATTCGCAAAAATCACCGCCAAAGCAGCAAAAAGAAGTGCCAAAGGCGACTTGCAAATTAAATGTTTCGAAGATACCCTTTCAGCTTGTAATAAACTGCAAAATTTCATAAAAAATTACGATATAATACTGGTCAAAGGTTCGCGGACGGCCAAACTGGAAATGGTCGTCGAGAAACTGAAGGAACTGCCAACTTGCGATTGCCGACCTCCGAATCGCGAATGAAAAATGAAAATCACAAATCGAAAATCGAAAATGAACCATGATATACCACCTGTTAAGGTATTTGCGTGCCGGAGAGCGGTTCGGCTTTTACGCTTATAATTACGTGATGTTTCGCTCGATAGCAGCTCTTTTATGCAGCCTGTTCATTGCGATTGTTATTGGACCTAAGATTATTCGCTGGCTGATGCGCATGAAAATCGGCGATAGACCCGAGTTTCACCACGCCACGCTTAACGAGCTGACCAAAGAAAAGGCCAATACGCCCACGATGGGAGGCTTGATTATCATCCTCGCCGGCCTGGCAACCACCTTGCTGTGGGCGGACTTGCGGAACCCATTTGTTCAAAAAGCGATTTTTCTGGTAATATGGTTCGCAGCTCTGGGCGGCATCGACGACTGGCTGAAGCTCACCGCCGACTCAAGACAGCGTACCAGGTGCGGACTAAGGGCCTGGGAAAAACTCATCTTTCAAATCGGCGGAGCGGTACTCATAGCCTCGTTCCTGTACACCGATTTTGTCCATATAGAAGACGGTCGAAAGTTCTGGCTCCCCTTTTATAATCAGGGTCTTCCGCTGGGGGCCGAGCCAATGGCCGCCTGGTTGTTCATCCTGATAGCAATCTTTTATTTATCGGCCACGAGCAACGCCGTTAACCTGGCCGACGGTATGGACGGACTGGCGTCAGGCTGCGTGGCTATGGTCTGCTTAGTGCTCGTCGTGCTGTGCTATGTAGCCTCCGAGGCGATGGCAAAATCCACCGATGCGACTATCGATGTAACTATCAGCAATACGTGGGCGGAGTATCTTGGGCTGCCGTATATATCCGAGGCCGGCGAATTGAGCATCTTCTTCTCGGCAATCTTAGGTGCCGTGCTGGGCTTTTTGTGGTTCAACTGCCATCCCGCCCAGACTTTTATGGGCGACGTCGGCTCGCTTCCGTTAGGCGCGGCAATGGGCTACGGCGCGCTCGTAACGAGAAACGAAATCCTGCTTTTAGTAATTGGCGGTGTGTTCGTCATCGAATTGCTCAGCGTGGTTCTGCAGGTCGGCTATTTTAAGTACACCGGAGGAAAGCGGCTTTTCAGGTGCGCGCCCATACATCATCATTTTCACCTGATTGGGTGGAGTGAGCCGCAGGTGGTGGTGCGTTTTTGGCTGCTGGGCGCCGCCTTTGCCGCCCTGGCACTGGCAACACTGAGAATCCGCTAAGCCGGCCGCATAAACGTCATCGTGCGAAAGCCCGTTTATGAATCAAAGTGTTCTTCAATATGAATTTGCACGTTCTCTCGATAATCCTCCGAATCATCGGAATCCATATCAACCAGCTTTTTTTGTGCCAGAAAGATTTTTACAGCGGTAATTCCACAGCCGACCCCGGAAATACAAAAAACCACCGCAAAGAGTGTGGCGAATAACTCCGGCAAAAGGTAAATCATAAAACCGAAGCCAATCAACAACAACCCCACGATGAATATTCCCGCCGCGAAGGCCCTGGACGCACGAGAAACTGCGTTTGTATAAAAGCGAAAACTCATTATAGTGTCCCGCTTATAACATCCCGCACCCCGTAACTCGCCGGACGAGCGACGAGACACGGGACACGAGCGACAAAGTCAACTACTACCGCCTGAAGGCGAGGGATTTTCTCCCATTCCCCGAATGGGACATTAATACATCCCACCGCCTGGCGGCCCTGCCGCAGGCATCTCTTTCTTCTCGGGAATCTCGCTGACTACCGCATCGGTCGTCAGCAGCAGCGAAGCAATCGAAGCGCCGTTCTGCAGTGCGGCCCTTTCGACCTTCGTCGGCACAATAACACCGAACTTGACCATATCGCCATAGCTTTTACGCAGCACATCGTAGCCGAAGTTCTTATCCTTGCTTTCCATAACTTTCTGGGCCACAATCGAGCCGTCCAGACCTGCGTTCTCGGCTATCTGCTTGATTGGCGCCACTACCGCTCTGCGCACGATATCAACGCCTATCTTCGCATCGCCGCTTGCTTTGACCTTACCCAGTACGGACAGCGCTCTGAGCATCGGGACGCCGCCTCCGGGCAGAATACCTTCTTCCACAGCCGCCCGACAGGCGTGCAGTGCGTCCTCTACACGCGCCTTCTTCTCTTTCATCTCGGCCTCGGTCGCCGCGCCGACGTTTATCATCGCCACGCCGCCGGCCAATTTTGCCAGCCTTTCCTGCAGTTTCTCGATATCATAATCGCTGGTGCAAATCTCTATCTCGTTTTTAATCTGCTCAATCCTGCCTCTGATGGCCTCGGTGCTCCCGCCGCCTTCGATAATCGTGGTCGTGTCCTTGTCGATAGTGATTCGTTTGGCCCTGCCGAGCTGCCGCAGCTCAATGTTCTCCAGCTCAAGCCCAAGGTCTTCAAAAATCGCGTCACCGCCGGTCAGGGTGGCGATGTCGCTCAGCAGTGCTTTACGCCTGTCACCAAATCCCGGCGCCTTGACGGCGGCGACTTGCAGTATGCCGCGCAGTTTATTGACGACCAGCGTAGCCAGAGCCTCGCCCTCAACGTCCTCGGCGATGAGCAATAGCGGCTTGCCCTGCTTGGCAACTTTCTCGAGCATCGGAATAAGCGATTTGACCGAGCTTATTTTCTTCTCATGCACCAGAATATACGGCTTTTCCAGCACAACCGACATGTTCTCAAGGTCGTTAATAAAATGCGGGCTTAAATATCCCTTGTCGAACTGCATACCCTCAACCAGCTCGACCACGGTTTCCAGCGATTGGCCCTCTTCGACGGTGATAACTCCGTCCTTGCCGACCTTGTTCATGGCCTCAGCCAGCTTTTTGCCGATTTCAACATCCTGGTTCGCCGAGCAGGTCGCCACCTGTTCGATTTGCTTGCTCGACTCAACGGGTGTGCTCATCCGGTGGAGCTCTTCCACAATCGCCTCAACGCCCTTTTCTATGCCGCGTTTTACCTGCATCGCATTGGCGCCGGCTGTGATATTCTTGAGGCCTTCATCAAAGATGCTCTCAGCCAGAATCGTTGCGGTCGTTGTGCCGTCGCCGGCTACCGTCGATGTCTTTGACGCAACTTCCTTGACCATCTGTGCGCCCATATTTTCATAGGAATCCTCCAGCTCAATCTCCTTGGCGACCGTTACTCCGTCTTTGGTAACGGTCGGCGAACCGAACGATTTCTCCAAAATCACGTTTCTGCCGCACGGACCGAGCGTTATCTTAACCGCCTTGGCGAGCTTCTTCACACCCTCTCGAATAGCCGAGCGTGCCTCAGTACCAAAAGCTATCTTTTTAGCTGCCATATTGTTATTTCTCCTTTTTATTGATTAAAAGATTTTATCTGCGTACTCTCCTGTCTCTGCGATTGCTCTTTGTTCACTTTTCAATTACCGCCATAATATCCGACTCGCTCATAATCAGATACTCTTTGTTGTCAATCTTGACCTCTGTACCGGCGTAGCTTGTGAAAAGCACCGCGTCACCTTTTTTCACCTGCAATTTTCTGAGCGTTCCGTCGTCGAGTATTTTGCCCTGGCCAACGCTGACAATCTTACCTTTTTGCGGTTTTTCCTTGGCGCTGTCCGGCAGGACTATCCCGCCGGATGTTTTCGTTTCCGCATCGAGACGCTGAACAAGTACCTTATCTCCCAATGGTCGAATCTTCATTTTGTCCTTACTCCTTTCGAAAAATATTTGTCTATTTACTTATTTGTCTTATCTCCCGTCGCGACGGCTAAAAGCCCCTCATCGCGCCCGGAGCGCTATGGTTACTCTGAAAAAATGCTGCTGTCGTACCTCTTAATAAACAACCTGTTCAATTGTTCCCGAAGAACACTCATATCCACGGGCTTGTCAATCACGCTGAAAACATCAAGTCGCAGCGCCTTGCCTAACAAAGTCTCGCCCGCCGCGCTCGACAACAAAATGCACGGCAAAAGTGGATAATCCATTCGAATAATCTTTATGGTTGCCAGCCCGTTCGATTCTTCCGAGTCCATATCCACAATGGTCGTATGAATCCGCTTCCTCTCGATAATACTGACAAACTCACCTGCGTTCTCAGCCACCAGCAGATTAACACCCCTTGGCCGAAATATATTACGCAGAGCCTCCGGCCAGGCCCAGTTCGCCTCACTGGTCAGAACATTAACCTCAGGCTGCCAAACACCGTCTTCCGTCTCTGACCTGCCTTCATCGAGTTTCGATAGATTTTCAACCATATTCGTATGTTCCTTTCCTAAAGCGTGCAAATATCGTGCCAAATGCCATTTTACGGGACTGTATTGACGTAAGTGCTTATTGCTAATGTGGTTAGAAAATACCCTTCGCCGGACTCTCCACCTGCCAAAATCCCCGCCAATGAATCTTTCTCTGCCAACCTGACAGTTTTTCCCCGATGAAAAAACCAACGTCCGGACGCCCATAGTCCCGAGAGAATCTCGTTGACTTGACCCTCTGCGGCTCTTAAACTCACTGCATTATGGACAAGCGCCTCATAATAAACGCGGACGATTTCGGCCTCTGTGAAGGAGTCAATAAAGCCGTCTCCCAGGCCCACAAAGACGGTGTGTTGACCAGCGCAACGATTATGGCCAATATGCCGGCCGCCGACGAAGCCGTCCAAATAGCCCGAAAAATGCCCACCCTCGGCCTCGGCGTCCATCTTAATCTGTTCGAAGGCCGGCCCATATCGAAAGCCGGTAATATCAATCGCCTGCTCGACTCCGACGGCCGGTTCGCATTATCAGCGCCTAAGCTGTCCTTTTTATCCATAGCAGGACACAAAATCCGAAATGCCATACGAACCGAGCTGGCCGCCCAAATCCAATGGGTAATCGACAACGATTTGACCCCCACTCATCTGGACTCGCATAAACATATTCACTCCTTCCCGGCCATATTCCCGATAGTGTGCGACCTGGCTAAGCAGTTTGATATCGGCGCCATACGCTGGACCTTCGAGCCGGAACAGCTCTCCAGAATGCCCTGGCCGCTGCCCAGCGAAGGCGGAAAAAAAAGGGCCCGAATAATCCGGTTTATGGCCAAAATTAACCGGAGACAAAATTCGAGCTTGCTAAAAACCGACGCCCTCCTTGGTATTGCACATACAGGCAAAATAAACGTAAACTTCTTCAAGGCCGCGGCTTTATATAACTCGGCGGAAACCGCCGAACTGATGACCCATCCGGGATACATAGACGGCCTTGAGCCGGAGAAAACCAGATTGCTGGAGCAGCGAAAAGCCGAGCTTGACGCCCTTTGCAGCAACAAAACAAGGCAGTATTTGAAGGATGCAGGAATAGAGCTGGTGCATTATGGACAACTCTAACCACAATAATATTGCCGGTTGCCGAATTACGATTGCAAATTGGGAGACATAAAATCGAAAATCGAAAATCGAAAATCGAAAATTGTATCGATTGCTCGGTAGTGGTGCCGCTCTACAATGAGGCCGACGTTGTTGATGAGCTTTACACCCGGCTAACCAGCTCAATGGGCCTAACCGGCCTGGAATACGAGCTTATCCTGGTTGATGACGGAAGCGACGACAATACGCTGGAGTTGATAAAAGATATTGTCGGCAAGGACGACAAAGTTGTAGTTATCGAGCTTCGCCGCAATTTCGGCCAGACCCCCGCCCTCGCCGCCGGATTCGACGCCGCAAGAGGACACATTATAATATCAATGGACGGCGACCTGCAGCACGCCCCGGAAGAGATACCGAACTTCCTCGAACAAATCAACGCCGGATACGACGTCGTCAGCGGTTGGCGCAAACACCGGGTGGACAATTTGATTATGAGGAAACTGCCCAGCAGGGTCGCTAACTGGTTCGCTTCAAAAATCAGCGGCGTTGAAATCCACGATTTCGGAACCACATTCAAGGCATACAAACGCGAGGTCATTGAGGAATTGGACCTTTACGGCGAAATGCACAGATTCATCCCCGCTCTGCTCTCACGCATCGGCGCCAAAATCATAGAGATACCCATAAAGAACATTATACGCCCCTCGGGTTCCAGTAACTACGGAATCTCCAGGACCTTCAGGGTCGCATTCGATTTGATAACGCTCAAGTTCCTGCTCGGATACATCACAAGACCGCTGCATTTTTTTGGCAGGGCGGCTATGTATTCCATCTTCATAAGCCTGTTGCTCAGCGCCTATATACTCTACGACAAATTCGCATATAACGTGCCGATTTTCGTTGCACACGGCCCACTGGCCGGACTGGCGGCCACGCTTTTGCTCATCGGGCTCATCTTCATCGCAACCGGCCTGATTGGCGAAATGATAAGCAGGGTCTATTTCGAATCGACCAACAAAAAGATATACTCGGTGCGCAAGGTGCATCGAAAAGAAAATCTAAAAGCGGATTAAAAAAATGAAGAAGAAAAAACGCTCGCCTGTCGGCTTGATAACTGTCTTGCTGATAATAGCCGCTGCCGTTTTGTTGTCCCGACATTTCCATATCAAGAACTTTTATGTTGTAAAGCCGGACGTACTCTACATCAGCGGCCAGCCGCGAGGAATGGACTACACACGCCTTCTCTACAAATATCATATCGCCGCAATCGTAAATGTGCGCTCTCCTTCGGAACATCGCGAAAAGAACTGGCACAACGAAGAAATTACCTGGGTCAGAAACAACGGCGTAAAATATATCGAGCTGCCCATTGACAAAAAAAACTACTTTCCAAACAAAGAAACACAGGAACAATTCATCGCTGTAATGGCCGACGCGGAAAATCTCCCTGTCCTTCTGCACGGAAGCGGCGGCGAAAAAAGGGTCCCTATGTTAACCGCTGTCTGGCTGATAAAGAGCGAAGGTTTCTCCGCTGAAAAAACCCTCAAGATAGTCGAAAAAATCAACGATGACCGGGAAGTAACCGAAGCCGAGAATAAATTCATCACGCAATTAGCCGAATAAACTTAACGGGAAAGCTTCTGTAAATCGTCTTCGGCCTTTGGCGCGGATTTGTGGAAGAGCGAACCTCTGGTCTTTTTTGTCCTGCTTCGCATCTCGGCTTCGTCGTTACTATAAACTTTTCTTAGCCGAGAGTCCTTTTCCAACTCTTTCAGTTCACCGGCGGTAGCGAGAATCCAGTCGCCCTGCTCATAGCGCTCATAAACTAAAGACTTCTCATCCAGTACTTGAACCGGCCTTCCAAAGTAGTTGACCACTCTCGGCGAAACATACCCATAAGCAACCAAATCATCCGTCGCCGGCACCCTCTCCAATATCTCCATCGCAAAAGTCTTCGTATAATTATTGTTGTCAAGGGGATTCATAAAGCTGATAGTGCAGACCATCAAAATACAATAGCCCCCAAAAAGAATTCCGCACGCCAACGCAGCCTTTCTCTTGGCAAAGAAAATCGCAATTCCACCGGCCACAGCTAATCCAATCAGCCCCGAGCACAACGCTGCGGACAGATATTCAGGTTCAGATACAGCCGCGTAAACCACGCATCCAACAGCCGAAACAACTATCAAAATGATATGACAAACAAGAAAGTTCCTGGCAAATTTTTGCGTAAAGGCCCTGCGGACAAAAGCCATATCTTCGATGATAATTCCGATTAAAACAGCAAGCCCGGGCATTGCAGGAAGAATATAATGCTTGCGCTTGCCGCCGGACATCGTCAAAAAAATCAAGTCAACCACAAACCAAATCCACAAAAACAGCATAGTTTTTCGCTTCTCGCCCCAGATTTTGTAGAATGGAGCCGCTAAAGCAGCCGGTACGAAAGCGACCCACGGGGCGACAAACGAAAATATAAAAGGAAGATAAAAGTAGAAGGGATAATTACCGGAATCAAATTTGCCGAAAAAGCGGTCAACAAAATGCTGCTTCCAAACGACCAAATCCCAGTTTACTCTGTGAGCAATCGCCAGAGGCCACGGCAGCACAATGGCCAGAAAAATAACGCCCCCCCCCAACGGAAGCAGTTTAGGAATCTTCTTCCACTGTCGTGTAACGATAACATAGAAAAACAGGGGAACCGCAACCAGCGGCAGAGGAGCAGGCCCCTTGGCTAACATTCCAAGTCCGAAGCTCACCCAAAAAACAAGCATATATACAATTTGCCTCTTACGCCTGGCCTCGTTGACAGCCGAGTAAAAGCACATAAAACATAACATCACGAAAAATGTAAGGGCCATTTCCGGCCGGGCGTTATGCGAATAGTACATATAACTATACGACGTTGCCCATATAAGGGCCGACATTGTTGCAATTCGAAAAGTCAGCCATCTACTCACAAAATACAATAACGCCCCAGCCGTCAAAACGGCAAAAACGGCGCTCGGCAGCCGCGCGGTGAATTCATCCGTCTCGCCGGTTATCCGGGCCAAGCCGGCAACAAGCCAATAAGAAAGCGGCGTTTTCTCAAGCCGAAGTTTGCCGTTGAAGGTAGGCATAACCCAGTCGCCGCCTTGCAGCATCTCGCGCGCGGCAGTGGCGACATAACACTCATGATTCTCCAAAGCGCACGTCGAAATACCCCAGGATGCCATTATTGCCGCAAGCGCCAACACGCAAACTGAAATCAGGACTTTATTCTTTATCGGGATGGGTTTATCTTCCGAATTGTCCATACATCACTCCACAGGACCTAATTGAGGAAGCCGAACAGGAGCCTCTTCGATGACGCCCATCTCGCAGAGCAGCTCAGCCAATTGGGCCATATTGCTATTGATATACGGCAGAAGAAGCTCATTACGCCTGGGGTCCCACCCGTAACGCTTCATCTCGGCAAGAACAAAAGACGCATCCTTTTTCTCCACAAGCAGCCGGTAGGTAGCGATTACGCCGCCCGTGCGCTGCGCTCCGGCGGCACAGTGCACCAGCACCGGTTTGCCCTTTTCCTGCGCTTCGCATATCGCAGCTATCGCCTTGGCGTAGTTGTTAATATCCCCCGTGCCCTTACCGCCCAAAGGAAATACCAGCCTCTCGATACCCAATTCGGCGGCCGCCTGCCTTTCGGCATTTTTATCAACGTCGTCCGAATCGCCCGACAAACTCACAATCACTCCTATCTGGTATTTGACTAAAGTCCTTTTAACCAGCGACGCAGAAAGCTGGCCGCTGCGATATATCCGGCCTTCCTTAACCACGCCGAATCGTTTGGGAATAACGCGGTCCTCGATCACGTCCTCCCACAGCCAAATCGACCCGCCGACCAGCAGAACCGCCAGCCACACCAAACGGGACTTCTTGTCCGTAAACATCGATTTAAACCGTCGCTTCAACTGGCTGTTCTGCACGTAATGCCCCTTTTCACTGATTGTCTATCATGCCGCCGCCGACAACCTGCCGGCAGCGTTTCTAATTTAATCCTCAGCTCCTTCGATAACCGTAACCACACCCTTTTTGGCATGGATATGAATCAAATGAAGATTTCTCAAGTATATTAAAATGTTCAATGAAAATCCGAGTATGAAAATCGGGTTCTTTATGTGAACAGAATAGCTGAATAAAATTAGACTGCCAAGCAGCGACAGATACCAAAAAACCTTCGGAACGTGAGACTTCTTCTTGTATTCGCTGACTATCCACTGAAGGATAAACCGCCCCCCGAATATCGCCTGTCCCACCAAAGCTATCGTCGCCCAGACAGGGTCGTCAACTATCTGCTCGGTTATCGCGCTTTTAACAAATTCAATTATCGAATCGAACATTTCTCATTCTCAATTCTTAATTCTTAATTCTCGATAAGCCTGATTATCTCATTGATGTCGTTCGGCGCTTCCAGAGGCGGATTGCTGAATCCGCCCTGTTTTTCCTTGTGATAGTTGACCGTCACATTGGGGTCTTTTAACGGGTGACCCGTCAGCACGCAGGCCACCCGCTCATCGGCCCCGATGATACCCTCGGCCCTGAGATGCTTTAGGCCTGCTATCGTTGCCGCCGAAGCGGGCTCACAGCCCAGCCCGTATTTACCCACAATCGCCTTCGCATCGACAATCTCCTCGTCCGTTACCGCACGAACAACGCCGTTACATATATCAATCGCCCGCAGGCATTTCTTCAGATTGACCGGCCGGGAAATCTCTATCGCTGAAGCACAGGTGTGCGGCGAAAAATTCCGGGCCGTCAAATCGGCGTAATAGTGGTCGATAATCGCCCGGTCAACCCGGCCGTCGTTCCATAGCAGCTTTTTGTTGTTGACCAAATCGCTAAGCGTATCGGCGCCGGTGGCGTTAATAATCGCCATCCGTGGTATTCGCTCAATCAAACCGAGATGCCTCATCTCAGAAAAGGCCTTGCCAAACGCGCTGGAATTACCCAGATTTCCGCCCGGCACCACAATCCAGTCCGGCGTAGTCCAGCCCAACTGCTCGATGATTCGATACATTATGGCCTTCTGCCCTTCGAGCCGGAACGGGTTCAGTGAATTGAGCAGGTACAAGCCCAGCTTCGTGCAGACATCCTGAACCTGCCGCATACAGTCGTCAAAATCGCCGCGTATCTGAATCGTCCGAGCGCCGTAATCCATCGCCTGGCTGAGCTTGCCGAAAGCAATCCGGCCTGAGCCGATAAACACCGTGCATTTAACGCCGCAGCTATGCGCATACAAAGCCACCGACGCCGACGTATTGCCCGTCGATGCGCACGCGCTCGAACCGACCCCGACCATTTTCGCATGACTGAACGCCGCCGCCATACCATTGTCCTTGAATGAGCCGGAGGGATTCAGCCCTTCGTACTGCAGATATAAACGCCCGGCTTTCATATCAGCATATTCAGCCACTGCATCGTTTTGTTGCAGAATCGTCTGGCCTTCGCCTATCGTCACCTTGTATTTGTCCGGGCAGAAGCACAGTAACTCCCGAAATCGCCACACACCGGAAAAATCCAACGGCTTATCTCTGCTCGCCCAGCGCCTGGCAAAATCGTCTAATTTCCCGGGAACCTCGATTTTGTCCCAGTCATAGCGTATATCCAGCAGCTCACCGCACTGCGGGCACTTAAAAAACGCCTGGCCACAGTCGAACTGCGCCCCGCAATCGGGATTAATGCACTTTTGATAAGCAGCATCTGTTTGTTTCGATAAAGGCATCTTTTAAACTTGGCGGATTCAACTCCCAAGTGCAACTGAGTCAAGTCCCGTTATGTTATCCTGTTAATTTTTTCCGTTCATAGAATACGTCATTGGGCGTCAAAAAGCCAAGCGATTTTCTTGGGCGATTATTGAGCCGATCCATGATGTG
>JAUWPZ010000029.1 GCA_030611315.1 Sedimentisphaerales bacterium | reverse complement strand
CGGACAGGCCATTGCGAAGCTATCGCCACACGTGGTGGTGATAATAGCCTGAACTTCCGACCGCCAAGATCAGGACCATCTTCTGCTAGCGCACTATCTACTCTCTGGATATTGGTACCGAAATCAGAAGCGATTTTCTGCAGGACCTCAAAAAGTCCGTCAGGATTCTCATGGCTGCGAAGCAGGACCGTCCCCGCGTTGTACTCTCGACTTTCGATCTTAAGTGGTTTTGTCGCGATGCGCGGATGACATTCTTTCTCAAAAAGACGAACCAGAACGGAATATATGTCGGAATTTCTAAAATCAATCAAGTAGCCGTAATTGCTTTTCTTTTTCAGTTTTGACGAATCACTGGCCGGCCCCAAAGGCTTGGAGCGCAGTGTAACATCCGGCATTTTATTGGCCCAGTAAGACTCGACACCAAATGCCAGAGGCAGACTCCAGGAAGTAACGTCGTAAATCAGCGTTCTTCTGCGATTTTCCAGCTCTTTACGTTCTTTCAATAAAAGACTGTCAGTAAAGCGTGGGTCGAATTCGCACAACGTCTGAAGCATACGACGGTGTGGCTGTCTCAAGCGCACCACAAGTGTACCTTCCGGAAATTTGAGGCGTTGGTGATTGTATCCCCACATGTCAGTTACATCGTCGGCATTAAAAGACTGCTGTGCAAATCCAACTTCGATGCCATGATGCTTAATTAGGTTAACCAGTTGTTCCCGCCTTGTAGTATCTTCGCAAGGTGGCAGTAAAAACGTACCGCCATCAGGCTCTTCATCGCTGACTGCCCACTGCCGGTCCTCAAAATAATCCCTCATAATTTCATGGCGGTTTGTACGGAGTGTCTCCAGGTTGGCCAGAGTACTTACAATATGATGGTGTACTGTTTCGCGATAGCTGATTTCCTTGCCGGTGGGATGTTTGACAGAGGCTGCATCGACCCTGGCTTGTTCATAGAGAAGTCCGATCGCACCTTGCAGATTAGCCCAGGCATTGTTGTAGATAGGGGCCCAGGCGCTGTACCAATCCCTGGTATAGTAACTCCATCCGTAGCGATCGAAGGCCTCGGCCTGGTCGGAGCTGAAACGCTTGCGCCATTCCATTACCTTTGGCGAAAGGTGAATATTGATGGGATCTCGGGGCGGATCAAACAGGTAGGTATCGATAGCACCTTGCTCATGTGAATCCACCAGCAGATGTGGATTCCAGGACAAAATCACCTCTGCCAAATCACGGACTTCCGGCTGGATATGCACAAGCCAGTCGCGGTTGAGGTCGAACAGATAATGGTTTCCCCGCCCCCTCGACCAAAGCGCCTGGTGCTGCATCGACTGATAATCGGGGCTCGAGACGACGCCGGTCAACTGTTCGAGGTGGCTTAGATAGCGTTCCCTGCCGTCGGGATTTACAAGGGGGGTAATATGAACAACGAGACGGTCCAGGAGTTTTCGGTTGGTTTCGTCCTCGGATGCCGCGAGGTGATATGCAACGTACATGGCGGCGTCGGTACTTGAGAGCTCGTCGCCGTGGATGCTGTAGTTCATCCAGGCGACGGCAGGGAGGTTAGCGATTAGCTGATTTGCCTTCTCAGCTCCCTGGAGCGTGCGCGGGTCGGAGAGTTTTGCGTTGTCCGCCTTAATCTTTTCGAGCCGTTTGTGGTTGGCCTCGCTGGTGATAGTAACATAGTAAAGCGTCCGGCCCTCATAAGTCAGGCCATAATCTGTGAGCGTTACACGGTCGGATGCCTTGGCCAGGGCCTGCAGGTAGCGAACAAGTGCATCATAGCGGACTGCCTTTTCGGCGACGGCGTAACCCGTTACCGACTGCGGCGTCGGCACGGCCGGGTTGAAGTTTGCTCCCTCGACGAAAGGCTTTTGGGCTTGTCCGCTGAAACTCGCTTGCGCGTTAGCTGTGCAACTGCCTGAAAAAAGGCACAATATAACAGATAAAGTCATAAATAAGTAAAAATAGATGTTGCTTCGATGAATTCCGGCATTGACAGCTTTATGAAGTCGGCTCATTTGCGGTCTCCTTACCATCGCAAAAATCAGAAAAACCGTGTGCTCGCAGCGCACAGTTTGTCCACTAATATAACCGGGTCGGGGCAAAAGGCGAAACTATTTCCATTTGGTTTTGCGGTTGACCAGGCGATGGTCCCCGTGGCAGTCGGTACAGGTTTTGTCCTTAGTTATGTCGAAGAGAGGCTCGTGCTGTTCGGTGTTGATCGTTTCCTTCGGATGGCAGCCCATACAGAACGGCTTAATCTTATCGCGGAGATACATAATATCCGGCGCGGTGCCGTTTCCACCGTATGCCCAGGATTCGTCGGCGATGTGCTCGTCGCATTCGCCGTGGCAGGTCGCACAGCCCATGTTTTGGCGGGCATGGGTGACGGCGATATCCTCTTTGACATAGTTGATGTGGCAGACGAAGCAGCGGCTGTTGTCGGCTCCCTGTGCAGCCGATGGGTCGCCGGCCGGCTCATCAAGCAACAGCGGCGGCTCATCTTCAAGCAGCAAAGGCGGTTCATCGTCCTTTACGGATTTATCGTTTGCTACGGCATTGGTTGCGTTGTCCGGTTCCGTAATCTTTTGCGGTTTGTCCTGGGTTTTTGTTTTCTCGCAACTCATTATTGCAATGGTGGTTACCGTTAGAATGAACATCAGAAAAAAGTTTTTCATACTTTTTGCCCCGGTACTAATTAAAGCGACGAGGCAGTTACTGCTCGTGCTGCCTCGTCGCTGATAAGTTCATTTTGTAATTTTAATCGCCTTAAACATACTGCCAGTTCTTTAGCCACTGATAGTTGGCCGGTAGTTGAGCAAGGGCCTGTTTGTTGGCGGTGTCCAATTCGGCCTTTTCCTTGAGGTCGAGTTCCTTGCGTTCCTTCATGGCCTTGACCACGTTATCAACATGATGGATGCTGTTCATACCCGGAATCGGGATTACGGTATTGGTGCTCAGGATGTACCGAATGGCCAGGCGGGCGCGTCGGTCGTTTTCTGTCTGGTCGCCCCTGAATAACGAGCCGGCGGCGAAGGGCTTGATGCCGAAGGCGCCGACGTCGCACTTCTTCAGGGCCGGAAAGACGCTGTCGGTCGGGGCGGCCTTGCTCATAGTGGTGAAGGGGAAGCAAATGCAGTCAAGTTGCGGGAAGTATTCTATCATAAACTGAATCCATCGGCGGTCGTGGGTGGAGAAGCCGATGGAGCGTGCCTTGCCCTGTTTCTTGGCGGTCTCGAGCGCCTCGATTAACTCACAGGCCGTATTGAACGTGTGTCTGCCCCCGGGTTCGTAACAGGTAACTCGCCACAGGTCGGTGTATTCCTGATTGGAATCCTTGAGCGTTTGGTCGAGCGCTTCCAGCAGCTTTTTGGCAGTTCGGAATTTTGGGTTTCGTGTCTCGTTGCCGCAGTGAGACAGGGACAGGTACATTTTGTCGCGGCGGCCCTTGAGGGCCTTTGAGTCGCGGCAGACCTCTCCGTGGGTGCAGGCGTCGATGTAGTTGATGCCGGCGTCGATGCATCGGCTGACGATTTCGGTGCGGTCCTGCTGATTGCTGCGGGAATGCCCGCCGAGGCAGACGGCCGAGACCATGTGATCCATTGAGCCCTGACGGCGATATTCCATGTTGGGATTGTAATTGAGAATTTTTGATGTGTCGGCGGCTTTGGCAGTTTGACCGGCTGCGGCGCCGAGACCAACGGCAACACCGGCCGCAGCGACGGCACTGTCGCGGATAAACCGACGTCGTGTAACTCGAGAATTGTCCATCGTTCATCTCCTTTTGAGATTGCCCAGGCCTGAGCGGCCTGAGTATTTCTAAAAACTTAAACTATATAGTCGGCAGTAAACGTATAACTGCCCGGCCCATATTATAGCGTATTTGGCGGCCCTTTGTCAAATACTATTTTTCCGTTGCGCCGGGGCCCGGCGTTATTTGGGTTTGGGCAACGGCTCGCTGCTTTTGAGCTTAAAAATGGCCTTTACCTCATCGTCTGTCAGGGGGCGGTCGTAGATGCGGAGGTCGTCGATGAGGCCGTTGTATCGCCGGCCAATCCTGACGTCGATTTCTTTGCCGGTCTTAATCGGCCAGAGGTCGAGAAGTCCGATGTCGTGGATTTCGGCGATTTCGCCGTTTTTGTAGAGCCTGACGTCGTCGTGGAGGTTGGGCAGCTCGGCCTCGAGCACGACAATTGCCATGTGGTGCCACTTATCGTCGTTACTCATATCGTTTATGTAGTAGTAGCCGCCGCTGGGGGTAAGGCCGATGCGGCCGCGGATGTGGGTGTATGTGAACATCTGGCCGAAGTCGTCTTTGCCCCATGAGATTATTTCGCCGCGTGTGCTCTTTGTTTTTATCCAGGCCGAGACGGTCCGCGCGTGCGTGCCGGAGACGCCTTTGTATTTGGTGATTTCCACGAGGTCGTCGCCGCCGTCGAATTTCAGCGCCTTGCCGATTCGGCCCTCGACCGATGCTTTGTCGAAGGAAAACTCGTCCTTGAGGGCGCCGTTGCGTTTGTGCTTCGATGAATCCCTGGCCGTTTTGCCGGAGGTTTCGTCAAACTTCCACCAGCCGACGAGATTTGGGTCGGTATCGAGAGTAGTTGTCTTGCCCTTAGCGGCTGCGGCATCGGAGATCAGAGAAATCGAGCAGAGGGCAACCAGAGACAATACAAGAACGGCGGTGAACAGAAACAGATTTTTAGACATGATTTTTCTCCTCTAAAGATATTTTGTTTCCTGAACGACCCCCCAATAAATTGGGGGGCTAAACTCAAATCACGATTTACCCCTTTTCAATAACACAGGTATCAATAATATACCAAATATATTTTGCAAGTCCAGCTCAAAAATAGCGTTTTTTGCGGTTTTTTCTTGGGCCTGTTATAAACCACATAGGTAATATGGTATTAATGCCGATTTGGATGAAAAACCCGGCGTGGAACGCCGGGCTAAATATGGTTGTGGCCCATTCGACTTCACTCAGGGCAGGGAAGCAAAAGAGTTGCGGGGCTAATTTTTTGGGGACAGATTTCCGTTCCGGGCTCTTCGCGTTGCTGCGTGTCTCGACTGCACTCGAAATGACAAATCTGCGCACGAAATAACAAATCGGGTTTTGTTTGAGTTTTTCGCTTAAATGGCCGCTTTTGCGACTGCCCTTCGGGCGGACAAGCCCTCAATTACGAGGATAATGAAAAGGCTGATAAGCAATCCTATTAGTCCGAGCATGATGGTCAATGCCGGCAGCAGCAGGACATAAGCTATGATACGCCCGGCTGAAATCGCTCTTTTTTCGGGGGACTTCGGCCAAATTTTTATGACCCACAGCCCCAGCAGCAGCGCTACGATTACCGCTACGGTACCGTATAGACCATGGATAGTTTTTTCCGGGACGGCCCAGATGCTAAGCTCGGCATCACCGGAAGGCCTGGCAAAATCAAGCCGAACATCGCCCTGCGGCAGGGTTACCGGCAGCGAATAGGTCCCTTTGGCAACATAGGGCTGTAAGCCTTCGCCAAGTTTTTCCCCTTTGGTTACGTCCAACTCGGTGAACAAATTATCGTCGCCGGTTCGGACTTGACCGTTGACGACAGTTATGTCTCCGAGTACAGGCCGGCCTGACCGGGGGGAGGTCGTAACATAGCTTTCGGTGGGCTGCCGCGCCGCCGCAGGTTCACCACCCGCCTGGCCTCGGGCCCTGCCTCCGTATTCTCCCATGCTGTATAAACCGCCGCCGTATCCTCCAACGCTGCTTCTGCTCGCTACACCCTGCCCATGAGCTACGATAGTCCCGCCGGGCTGGGCTTGTTGAACTTGTTGTTCCAGTCCGGAGGACCTCTTGGCCTGGACCTGAGTCATTTGCCTTTGAGATTCCTGGCTGTAGAAATATCGCTGTGCTCGGTTGTCGGCCAGTTCACTCAACTGCTCTCTAATCTGCACCTGTTTCCGGTCGATTTGAGCGGCACTTTCCTTTGAAAGGTCAGAGAGCATTTTCTCAGCCAGCTTTTTGTCGTCATCGGGACGGTCGGCTATCAGCTCATTAGCCCCTTTGACGAGGAGCTGGATTGGCTTTTTGCCTTTTTGGTCGGCCATCTTATCCTGGTCAACAAGTTTTGACAGGTTCTTTAGCTGCTCTTCCGAGGCCTTTAGCTCCGCTTTTAGGCGTGCTATTTGCTGCTTCTCGTTCTCGTCGATGAAGCGTGGCTTTTCGAGCAGGGCGCTGTCTCGCTGATTTTCACCCACACCGGCGTTTGAAGCAAAAGTGTTGATAAAGTTGCTCAAATCTCGCTCTGGTTGGGCCAGCTCTATCGCCCCGCCGACAAAGGCCGTGTTACCCGTTATCAGTGCGTCCTGGAAAGTTTTCTGCCCGCTGACTTTTGATTGGAGACGATTGATGTCTTGTACGCTGACCTGGTCGGGGTTCCTGGCCAGATATTCTTCAGTTTCTTTGAACTGTCTGTTCAGCTTTTTGTTAAGCGCTTCCCAGTTTCTCTGGGCAATTACCCCTTGGTACGAGCCGAATACGTCGCGTGCGGTTTTTTCCAGTCGTCCCAGTTGTTTGAGGCTTGCCTCGATGCCGAGGCTCATTATTTCGGCTGTACCGGCTACCGGTGACGTGTTACCTCCCGGTCGCATATACCTGTAGCCCGAAGGCAGTCGCAGCGACCAGGCAGTCTGCATAACCGGCAGTCCGACGATTTCTATTCCAGGGGGCTTTAGTTTTGTCAGGCCGTTCAATGGCTTGACCACCTTCCCGGCAAAGTAGAGTTCAACGTCATAGGGCAAGCCTCCCGGGGAAGTCTTGACCAGCGGTATCAGTACTTCGCCTTGTGGAGAATCGGCCTTAGTAACAGGCTTTACGGGTTGGCCGGCGACCTTTGCGCTCCAGAGGTTCAAACCTTCCGGCACCTTGACTCGAAGGAATTGCTCACTGCGGTTCTGGAGCGCGACCTTTGCCTCGTAACGGCATCTTCCGTTACGGTCAATGACGGTCGTCAGAGTGAGCAGGTCCACCACGGCCTTGATACGTGCCGACATTTTGGCCGGTGTAAAATCAAGAGCCATCGACCAGTTGTCCTCGAAAGACTCAAAAACGTACTGAAGTGATTGCCTCATCTGCACGGGCATTATTTTCTGCTGCTCGCTTACGGCCAATTCCTCCAGGTTTGTGCTTTCTTTGACGTCTATATCGTGCCTGGACATGTTCTGCACGGCCACGATTACACGATAGCCTTCAGGCGCTTCGGTTTTAATCCGCGGTATTTTCAGGGCCTTTGTTGATGCGTCAATCGGCAGGGCGAAGTTTGCCGTTACGTCCACTACGCCGGTTACCTCGTTGACCAGCGCAACGCTCCATTTCTTTTGGCCGTTGGGTGCATCGGTTTGTGTTACGCTTCGCATCGCCGGGGACTGGACCGCTACCAGCGGGGCGTATTCAGCGGGTAACCGGAAGCTGAGGTGGTCCAGTGGCGAGCCGCTGATGTTGTAACGCAGTCGATAGGTATATACTGCTGCTGTGGGCCTGACCACCAGGCCCGCAAAAATCTCCACTCGCAGTTGCGTTGGCCGAGATTGGATTTTCAGCCGCAGCGAGGTGTCGGCTGCTTCGTACTTGTAGGCGAATTGTACCGATTGGGTTTGATTCGTATTGAGCCAGTCCTTTAGCGTCCGCGGCGCAATCGGCTTTAGATTTTCACTGGTGATGGTTTGCGCCTCCAGGGACGCTGATACCTGTACGGCTACCCGCCCGCTCTGTTCTGGTACGGTGTGGCCGCCCGAGCGGCTTGGAGTTTTGGTGTCCTTTTGCAGAACGGTGTCCCAATCAATATACATAATTGTCGGAACGGTGAAGTCTTCGAGCGGGGCCTTTCTGCGGACAAGCACCAGGGCCATTGTGGTTTCTTTCCGGCCGGAGTTGAATTTTACATACAGGAAATTGCCGTCGGTATTCGATTGTTCGTAGAAATTCTCGATTGCGGGGCCGACCGCGCTTAACAGCTCGTAATCTTTGGGCAGGGCGAAGCTGGCCCCGAAGAGCTTGCCGCGTTCGGCTTTGAGAGACGCCTGGACGAGCAGTTGTACCTGGTCGGCGCTGATTCGCACAAGCTGGTCGAGGTTGACTTTCGCCCTGACCGTCAGTCGTGAGAGCTGCACGAATAACGAGAAGGGCCTGTAAGGCCAGTAGTACCTTGCCACCGGCTTAGCTTTATCGGCGGTAATTTCGGCGTCCTGTAACTGTTTATTCTGGGTGAGTTGTGTTCTTCGGCCGCCGGTCACCTGCGTTACCTTCACCGTCATCCCCCCGGCCTGATGGAGAGTGACCGTCCCGCTCTCGCGGCTGACGTCGCCTGCTCGAACCAGGTACAACCGTGCCGATTTGTCCAGCGCCGGCAGCTCACCCAGCCACCGAACAGTCAGGTCGTACTGTTTCTTCGCGGGGCGGTGCAGCCGCACCTCCATAATCCTGAACGTCCGGCCTTCGATTGTTTTTTCTCCGACCTGTCGAAAATCGCGAACGTTCGTCCCTTTCAAATCCGTCAGTGTCGTGCCCTGGGGCATCAACACGACGAACCGGTCGTGCTGGCCGCCGGAGAAGCTATAAGTAATCTTACTGACGGCGACGACGGCCCAGTGAAACGCATAAACATCGTGTACCGAGCTCGCCGACAAGGTGCGGTCCGCCGTCCCGCCGCCTGCTTTCGGCAGCCAGCGCAGCGTAAGTTTTCTCGTCATTCCCAAAGGAACGTTCCAGTGGACTGCGCCGTTTACTGTTTGTTTCGTAGGTGTGCCCTCGATGCCGTCCACCTCAAGCTCGAGGTTCTCGTCCGGCAGAGAAACGTCCATTACTGCTCCCGGCAGCGGCGGCAGGGTAAAGGCGGCGCTGCCTCTCTGGCCGAAGTATTTTGGCTTGGCTACGGCATTTAGTTGAAGCCGTCCGGAAATCCCGCCGGCCAACATCAGCACCATACCTTTGGGCCCTGCCTGCAATTGTGCGGCCTTGCCGTCAATCGTCGCCTGCGTTACCGCCAGGCCCTGTATATCCATGCCGAGCACGACCCAATCCCTGCCGTAAGTTTTTATGTCGCAGGTCAGCAGCAGGTCCAGTTGTTCCTTTTTTACCGTCAGCTTGTAACGAACCGACGCCAGCGAAATATCGGTACCGGGCTTCAGCCCATCGATGGGGTCGTCCGGGTGCGCCTGGTTCCACAGTTGGACATAACGAGCGTATGGAATGAGGACCTTATCCGATTGTTCCGCGGTGGTTGGGTCGCCTTCGTAGGGAATAATTACGCCCGGCAGGGCTGCATTATATTCCTGTCGGGCCTGTGGTTTGCTTTTCTCTGTTTGTGCAGTAACGGATTTGGCGGGTTTGGCCGGGGCGGCCCTGGCCGTCTGCGAAGAGCAGCCCAAGCATACAAACAATACGAGCAGCGTAACGGTGGTTGCCGTTACCGGTACGGAACCTGCAACCTTAATCAGGTTCAGCTTGCCTAACAGCCACCTCGAGAAGCGGAGCAGCACGTAAAGAGGCAATAAGCAAATGCCCGCAGTAAAAGCGCCGTTGGCGAAATGTGTTGCTCCCGGTAGCCATGTCGCCAGCAAAGAAGTCCCCGACAATACGGCAATAATCAGCAGCGCCCTGGCTTTTGCCCCCTCCCTTACCATCGCCACCCCAATAGTTACTATCAGCACGAATCCAACCGTCCACCAGGTCGTCTCCCAGCTTTGACGTGTCAGGCCTACTACCAGCTTGCTTGCCCCCAGGGCCGTAAATCTCGCACGCGGCCCGGCCCCGGCGGGAGGAACTAAATCCACCGGCAGCGTAAAACGTCCCTCTTCAAGCAGCCTGACACCGAGGGCCCTGCGCTTTGCCGCCTGGGATTCGCGAGGCGTCTTGGGCTTCTGGGGCGGCGCTGGCCGAGCTGCCGGTTTCTCGGCCAGCTCTTCCTGTTCCACATCCATAAAGTCGGCCTCGTACTTTGCTTCGGCATCATCTTTTGTGGTCAGTTGTGTGGCCAGTTGATAGCCGGCTCTCCTGTGAGCAACCTGACGTACTCTGCTAAGGGCGGGCATTAATACTGAGCCGGTGAAGATATTTTCTCTTAGAACCTCGTAGATTTGCCTATAAGCAGGGATTGGTTGGGCCAGGTCCGGCGTCTGCATTTTTGTTTGCTGTGCGGTTATCTTATAACCCGGCGGCGGGATGACATCCCACTGCATCTGGTTCATTTCCACTTGTGGAAGCTCAACTCCGCCCAGACTAAGCTGTTCGAGGTTCGCCTGGTTCGGCTCACAGGCGTACACAATCCTCACGGCAACGGGCTTTCCCGTTCGACCAAGTGCCACCTGGTAGTCGCCCCTGGCATTACGCTGGGGCTTGGCTTGTTTGTTGTCCACACGCAGCGACCAGAGCTGCGCGTCTTTTGGCAGAGCGATGGTAAGAAACTGCCGGCCGGCGTTGGCGAGGCGAAACATCGCCTCGGTCCGCTGACCGCCCCGCACATCGAGGTATGTCCTCAGCTCTGCGGAGACCACCAGTGCCGTCGGAATCTCGTAGTTGTCGTGGACGGTTGTCCCCAGAGTTACCGCGGCGGCGGGGCCTGTTGCCGTAGTCGCCGCTTCCAGGCGATACGCAGCCAGTATCCGACTGGCCGGGACAGGAAGCGGCGGAAGGTCTATCGCGTCAATCTTTTTGGCCTGGGTCTGCTGAATAGTAAGCTCCAGCTCTTCACTTGCCTGCACCGCCAGCAGCTCGTTTAACTGGCCCTTGCATATCGGCCGCACAAGCGGGACAGCGAGCTTGTCCTCGGGAAGAGGGCGCTCGAAATGAACGTCAATCACCACAGCGCCGAAGCTGGAATGGTCGAGGTTCAGCAGCCAGAGGTCATAGAGCTGTGCTAATTCGTCGGATATCGAGAAGGTTTTCTCGCCCGGCGTTACGATGCTTTTCGAGCTGATGGGCACGGTTGATGATGTGATTTTGATTTTCTGTCCGAGGCTCTTGTCGGCAAGCATGTAAAGCCTCCTGGCGGAGGCGCGCGAGATATAATATGTGATTCGCCAGTCGCCGGTGAACTCGCGCGGCCGCACGGATATCAGGCCGACTGCCTCACCTGAGACGCGAGGCCGACGCCTGGAAACCTCCAGTTGAATCCGGCCTTTGGTCGGGGCGTTGTAGCTGTAGGCATGTTGCACGTTCGGCGGTATTGACAGCGAGGCCATCCGTCCGACGGGCACGGCTTCGAGCTCCGTCGGCACTTTTTTCGGCAGGGCGTCGAGGTCACCGGCCGCAGAAATCGTTACATGGCCCGAAACATCTTCGGCACTCGATGCGATTAAGGGTACGGTAATAGTTCGCGGGGCCGCATCGCTCGGCCACTGCCAATCAGCCGGTACATGCTGCAGTATGATACTTACGTTCGCCACCTTTTCAGGCAGGACGGGGTGGGGCAATTCAATCCTGAGCACCTGCCGGAGCGGCCCCTTTTCAATGCGATATTCGAATCCTGTTTCCTTGTTGTCAACCAGTACCGTTCTGATTTGCCATCCCTGGTCCAGACCACGAATAGCAAAGGACATCTCGAAAAGCTCCCGCTCGACAGCCGTTACCTCGAAGTCGCCTCTGAGAGTTACCTGCTCCGGGGAAATACTCAGGTTTTGCTTTTCATTGATGCTCCTTCGCAGTGCCACCTCTGCCAGTTGCAGTTCCACCGACCAGTCGTCGCCCCAGTGGAAATACAATCGTCCGCCGGATGCGCCGACCATACCGCCCAGCGAGGCCGTCGCCGAGACATCCTCTCGACGCACGCCGGTGGCTTTTTCTCCCCGGACACCAAGCTCATCGTCGGTATTTACCATCATGTATCCCCGCTGGAAGTCCGCATCGACGAGGGCCACACGCGGACTGTGCCAGCTCTGGCCCGTTCGAGTCGCGGTGGCCTTGATGTGCACGGCCACAGTACCGACCTTGCCCGAGCGTAAACGTACGGAAAGCATTTGCGGAGCTTTTGCATTATCACCCGGCTTGACGGACCATCTGACGAGGCTCGGACAGGTTACCTCCGTAACGGTCCATTGCCGGGGCAGTTGAAACTGCAGCTCCCTGACGCCTCGCCGAAGCACCTGCACCGTATAAAGACAGCCCATCACCTGGTGCCACTTCGTCAGGCTCACCATGGCAGCGGATTCACCGAGAAGAATCGCCCGGTCGTCCTCCTGCCGGCCGTTGCCCAGCAGAACAACGGTCAAGTTGTTTTGTCCGCCGATGGTCAGCTCGACGCTTGTGCGGTCGGTCTGTTTGTCATAAGCTCTTTTCGATACCGGCGAGGTCGCGTGCATTTCCAGGTCGCCCGGCGCACTCAGCTTCATACTCGCCGCTACGGCCTCCGGCAGCGATATGCCAAACTGCATACCCCCGCTGGAAAGTTCTTTGAGCTTTGTCGTACCTGCAATGTCAATCTTGTGGACGCCTTTGGCGGTAACTATCAGTGTCAGCTTGCCTTGCTTGTTATAACCCAGTGGTGCGGGCTTGTCGTCTAAAGTTACCTTTGTCAGTCCAATCCGGCCGAAGCCCAGACCAATGGCCACGGGCTTATCGCTCATGGAGAGCACGTGCAGTCGCCCGCTCAGAGTCAAATCTTCACCTGATATCTTGGCCGAATACTCAGCCTGCGTGACCTGGCCTAATTCGAGGCTGTCGGCCTGGCGGACGTTGGTCTCAGCCGCGGCCAGCAGCTCTTCGAATTGTCCCTTGTCCATCAGGACCGCTTTGTCCGCCGGTTTAATCAACTGCATCAGGTCTTGATAGGGGACGTAAATAGACCGGCCGGATTCAAACTCGCTGCCTAAGGTCGGATTGACCAAAACACCGACCGCAACCATCAAAATCGTCAGTTGTTGGATTTTCGATTTTCGGTTTACGATTTTCGATTTGAATCGGCAATCGGAATTCGGCAATCGGCATTCCGTAAGCCACTGTATACAGTATTTCATGGCGTTACTCCTCGTCTTGTTCAGACTGCTGTTGTCGTTCTCTATCACGACTGTCTGGTTTTTGAGTGGTTTCCGACTTCGGCTGCTGCTTTTTTACTTTGGCTGCTTTTTGCCCCGCGGCCTGCCCTTTGGCTGCTGATTTCGCATGTAGTTTTAGAAGCGCAAGGAATACCCATTGCGCCGTCCACAGCAGCAGCACGAGAACGGCGGCAAAGAAGCCCGCCGATATGACCTTACTTACCAGCAGCGGCAGATACAGATGAACCAAACCAGCCGCCAGACCTGCTGCCAGGATGATTAGCGCGCGGTGGTATCCGCTTAACTTGAGCATCGCCGCACCGGCTGCTATGATGAGCGCCCAGATTAAAATGCTGAAAGCTTCTTTGCCCACAACAAAAACTGATAATTTGCCCGGTGCTCCCTGGCGTATGAAATTGAGGTCCTTACCCTGACGTGGCAGCTTGAACTGTACCTGGCTTGGCTGCCGGCTGGCCATCGTCCTGAGCATGCTGTTGCCCTGAGAGGAGTTAAGCCGGGCGAAAACGCGGTCGTAACCAAGGAAGTAATAATTTTCCGGTATCCAAAGCCGCCAGAGCGTCTGCTGAACCGGAATTTCCTCCGGGAGCATCGGGGCTGTAAGGTTCGATGCCCTGATGCCATTTAGACCATAGGAAATCTCCAGCACGAATTTCGAGACCTGTCCCGCCGAGTGGGGCAGACGTACGATATAATTGTCGGCCGAGACGCCCGTCTCAACCGGGGCTTCATTTCCGTTCAGCAGCACCGCGGTCAGTTTCGCCCCATCAGGCAGCGTAATGGGCAGTCTGTCGCCCTGGCTCGTTGCAAGCATAAACGTTGCATGCGTGTTCAGCGCGCCGTCGCGGGCCAGTATCTGCTCGATAATCGCACCGCTGACGATGGTTGTAAAGACGGTCGCTTCCTTTTGCGCGACCACCGGCAGTGTGAGTTTGAACGGAGGCGTATTGTATTTGAATGCTAAAGAAGCGGTTTTTCGATGAGAGGAGTAAGGCAAATCGGCTGCGCTGCCCGGGTCTGCCGGTATCAGGTTTTCGATGTCCGGCTCCCCGATGGCCAGTGTATCCGACTTGGCGATGGCGATGTGCCCGCTCTGGTCGGACAGCTTGCCCGCCGCTAAGATGGGAACGACCCTGACCGTGGCCGGTTTTCCTGCCTGCCCAGCCTGGAAAGTCCGACGCGCCTGGACGGTGAGCTGGTAACTGCCCGTGACCTTCGATTGAAGTACAATCTTGTAGTACGCCCATTTGATGTCATCGGCTGTAGCTTCGTCGGTTTTTTCCTGTTGGTCGGGCGGCAGCTCGTCGATGCGAGGTGTTTCCTTGAGGTTTGGGCCGGTTATCTGCACGCCCGCATCGGCAAATTCCGCCGGCATCTTCAAATAGAACGTCTCAACGGGTGCGTAACGGACCCGATACTGCACGATAGCTTCCTGTTCAACCGAGCCGGGCTGGATGTTGACCAGCCGGTGAACAATCGCCGAGACCTGTGCGGGCTTGACTGCGATTTTGAACTTTCCGCCGGCTTCCTTCTTGCGGTCGATGGCCCGAAACTCGAATGCCATCGCCGGCGCCAGACCCGCTATCGGGCCCCACTTTTTCGCCTGTTTAAGTGGAATGGCCTGAATTTGCCGGACTTCTTCGACTTCGGCCCGCAGTTGCTCGGCCATGAGCAGCATAAGCTGTCCCTGGTACAACTGCAAATCGTTGGCATCGGCCAGCGGCAGGGAAAATTCAACCGGCTCCTGCGGTTGTGCCCTGTCGGTTCGTGCCATTAGATTCAGGTCAAACGCCCCGGTCCTCTCGCTTTTGAGCAGGATGTGAAGGACGCGGTCTTTGCCCTGGCCTTTGAGCTCATGGTCGTCCACGAGGGTCGGGGGGCCAACCGATTGTAGTTCCCACGGTTCGGGAAAATTCATATTCAGCTCGAAAATCCCGGTTCTTTCGACGTTATAGTGAATTTGGCCTCGCAGTTGCAGTTGGTCGCTGTCAACACCCAGCATCCAGTTCTGAGTAACCGAGATACGCGGCGAGGTCGTTTCAATCGCGATTGTACCGCTGTAGTCGGATGTGATGAACCGGTAGGCCGTTACGCCGGGCCGGTTTTGCAGGTTCTTCGGAAGCTGTCCCGTATCCACACGGGCCAGATTCTTTACGTCCTGGAGGTGGACCAGGCGTCGCGGCGAATATGTAATCCCGATAAGCCCGCTTCGCCTGAGCACCTGGGCAGTCGTAATCGGAACCAGTGCGACCTGCGTCTGCGCCTCCTGCAGAAAGCGCTCCATCTTTACGTTTAGCGTGTATTTGTTCTTTGCCGCCGAAAAGAGTTTTATCTTGAGCCATTTCGCCTTATGGCCGCCGGGTGTTTGGTTTGCGTCTTCTATGTCCCACTTGGCGATGTTTGCTCCGCTGACGTCGGTTACCCGGAACTGCCCCGGCAGTTGGATGGCAAAAGAATCGACGCCTCCGCGGTGGATATTGTAGTCTAATTTGACTTCATGGCTGATAAGTGCTTCGCCGACGCTGATATGCTGGAATTGTTCGCAGATAATCACCGGTTCGAGTTCCGCCGCGGCCTCGGTCTTCGGCTTCCAGCTCAAGCGGACCTCCTTCGTTGAGCCGAGAAACGCCTGCAGCCGCGTCGTGTTGGTATCATCGATTTTGACCTGCGAAGTCGTTGCCGCCAGCATCGGTTGAACATCGACTTTGAGGTTTTCTTCGGGTATCAGAAGCGCCAGCGTCGTTATGGCGGCCGGCGGTATCCGGAAATTCAGGACAGCCAGCCCGGGCTGGGTATCGAGCTGGCGTACGAAATCCAGTGCCAGCACATACCGCCCTTTGCCCTTGGTGACGAAGATATATTGACCGTCGGCCACCCGCAGCAGAGGCACGACTTTTGCATTTTCCGTCTCGAGCAGCTCGGCCTCCGAGACGGCAACCTGGCCCAGCCCGACAGGCACCTGTACCCACCCATCGGCCAGAATATCAATCGTCAGCTCAAGCCGCAAGGTGGCAATTTCCTCCTGGACATTGCCTTTGAACCTCGCCGTGCTGATTAGGAATTCAAATGGCGCTTTCGAAGTGGGCGCCGGCCTGCCTTGCGCCGCCTTCCAGAGCTTCTGGAACTCCTTGTAAGGGAGAAATACTCCCTGGTCTTCCGCCTCAAAAACGCCCTTGAGCTCCTTATAGGGCACATAGACCTTGGTCGGGGGTGCATTTGAGTTGTTGCCGTCGGAGCCATTCTGGCCCCAGACCATTGTGAAACTACAGACGGACAAAACGGTAATAATGGTTAAATATCGTTTATTCATGTGTCGTTCTCCTTGTAGAGAAATTTTGATAATGACCGCAACGAAGTTTTTGGTTTGCTAACAATAGTCTGCTTCCCGTAAATAAGGTTTTTACAAAACACAACATCTCTTTTTTACCGTATCTATTATGTGGCAATATCCGTTGTCGACAAAGTAAAATACATGTAAAATAACGGAAAAGTTTTTTACAAAAGCTTTACAATTGTCCACCTTCGGTTTTTACCTGCAAGTATATAGTGCGCAGAGGCGGAAAAAAGTTCACTTTAATGAAATTTGACTTCAAAATGAGGACCACCACCGCAGGGAGGGTAACCAGTTTTGAGTGTTGAGTTTTGAGTGTTGAGTTAGGTTGAGGCGAGCAAATAAATTTGCAGCGTTTTCTTGAATAGCAAAGCACACGGGATCGCAGTGTGTTTTTGAAATTGGATTTGCAATAAAGCTAATTACATAAAAGGTAGTTTTCGACGAATACGTCGAAGTCCGGCATATCAATGGAATTATCAGCGGGAGTATCAATGTCACAAATCGGATTCCATTGTTCATCTGCCGGCTCGGTTGACCAGGCCATGCCGAATATGGCAAAGTCCACAAGGTCGATATCGCCGTCGAAGTTGAAGTCGCCGACGTGAGCAAACTCGTAGGCGCCTAAATCTACAATTTCGGCGTCGTCGCAATCGCCGTCTATGAATCTGGGCTTTCCGTCGAGGTCGGTGGCGGCGGACGGCGGAACGGCATTGCTGTCGCCGATATCGATACACAGCGATTCGGGCAGGAGGTGATAATCGCCGCCAAGAGGAGTGTCCTCATAGCCTAAACCGGCCAAGCCATCCTGGTAGTGTTGTTGAATTTCGTCCGTTTCGAGGGCCCTGTTGTAGATGGCGACTTCGTCGATAGTACCTAAGAAAGGCAGGTAGCCGCCCCAACCGCCCAATCTCTTTCCGATGCCGAGGGCGGCGGTTGTTGAAGCGGGTGGATAAGACCAGGGCGAATCTTTTTGCATCGCACCATCGACGTAAACCTTTGCGACACTGCCGTCCCAGAGGCCGGCGACGTGATGCCATGCGTTGTCCCGAAGCTCCGATGTTCCAATCACATTTTTCCCGCCGTTTGCTCCTGAGTATATGGACAGCCTGAGCTTTCCGGATGAAAGATAAAGCGAAAGTCCTTTGGTGACCGTCGCGCTGCCATAATATTTATCGGCAATCATAAGATAATTACTGCTGCCGGTCGCCTTTATCCAGGCCTCGGCGGTAAACGGGCCGGTAATATTCAAGTTCGTCGAATGGGGGACGGTAACGCTATCGCTTGATGAGCCGTGGAAATACAGAGCTGAACCGACTTTGCCGGTTGTCCACGTTGCGCCGGATATTGTGCCGTCATTGCCGTTTGCCGAATCGCCCGCGGCTGCTCCGGCATTTTCATCAAATTTCCAGTAAGAAGTCATCGGAACCGTCGGAACGGCGACAAAGTACGGGTCTGTGCTGATGTTGCCGGGATTTGGCTGCTGGCCTGCGATGCAGCCGACCCAGTCGCCGCCGGCATTGCCGAATACGTTACAGAAATCCAGGGCGATAGAGCCGGAGCCGCAGGCAACGGCCTGGCCCTGTGTACTAAAGGCAATGATAGTGTTTGAGACCTCCGGAGGAGTGGTTGCCGAGCCGACGTATATGCCGCCGCCGGTCGGGCCGGAGTTGAAAGCGAAGGTGCAGTTGGTCAGATTGACAACGTCGGAGCTAAATGTGGCCAAGCCGCCGCCATCGGTGCCGGCTGAGTTGCCGGAGAATAAGCAGTTAGTCAGAGTTGCGGCAATGCCCATGTTACTCATCCCGCCGCCATGGGCGGGGGTGTGGTTGTCATGGAAAGTGCAGCGATTGAGAGCAACGACGCCGAAGCTGGATAATCCGCCGCCGTCGTCGCCGGCCGTGTTGCCGGAGAAAGTGCAGCCGGTGAAGGTGGGGAACGCGGAGCTTCCTACGCAGACACCGCCGCCCTGTCCTTCGCATTCGCTGTCGGAGATAATGCAGTTGATAAGCGTTGGGGAAGAATCTTTAATGCGGACGGCGCCTCCCTCGTAATCGGGCCAGGACGAAGGGACATAGCCGTTGGTGATGGTTACGCCCTGCAGCATGGAATCGGGCCCTTCGCCGGAGACGAATTTGAATCCGCGGTGGGGATTGACTGCGTTGGCCTGGCAGTCGATGATGCAGGCCTGCGGATTGCCGCTCTGCGAGCGGACGGTAATAGCCTTGCCGAGGAAGTCGATGTCCCGGTTGCCGGTGCCGGTGTAAGTGGCATCGCAAAGCTCGATGATGTCGCCGTAGGTAGCAGCGACGATGGCGTCCTGTATTTTGGTGTAGTCTCCACTGCCGTCGGGGCAGACTGTAGTGGTAGCAGGGCCGCTGCATCCGACGGGCCAGGCGCCGATGAGGCCGCACTGCTCATTGGGCGGGGATAACGCATCGCATGGGGAGCCGCTGCGAAGGGTGAAGTCCTCGTTGGCGGGGCTGCAGAACATCGGGTTGAGACTGATATTGTTGCGGACGGCGTTCTGGCCGGCGATGCAGCCTACCCAGTCGCCGCCGGCGTTGCCGTACACGTCGCAGCAGGTCAGCGTGGCGCCGGCCGAATAGCATCGAACGGCCTCGCCCTGCGTGCTGAATGCGATGATGGTATTGGTTACCGCAATAGGCGAAGAGTTCTGGATGTATATCCCGCCGCCGGCGTAGGCGCTGTTGCCATAGAAAGTACAACTCGCAGCCGAGGCGTTCCCGATATATGCCCCGTAGATGTATATCCCGCCGCCGTTCATGGCCGTATTGCGGGAAAAAGTGCAGTTGTTGAAAGTAGGAGAGGATTTGACACAAGCTGCACCGCCGCCCTGGCCTCCGGTCATAGGCCCGCTGCCGGTCGAGTTGCCGGAGAAGATGCAGTTGGTGAAAGCCGGTCTGCTATTCAGGCAGCCGAATCCGCCGGCGGCGTTCTTGGCTGAATTGTCGATAAAGACGCAGTCGGTGAGGGTTGGAGTGCCGCCGCTGCAGTGCATCCCGCCGCCGATTGCCACACTGATACCCAATCCGCCGCCGCCGCTTGCTGTGTTGCCGATGAACGAACAGTTATGCAGGGTGGGGGAGCTGTTTCGACAGTTCAAGCCGCCGCCGTTGGGGTCGGCGCCGAACCCCAATCCTGCGCCGCCTGCCGAGTTTTCAGAGAATGTGCAGTCGATGAGCAGGGGTGTGGAGTCTTCGATACAGAGCATCCCGCCGCCGCTGTAGGCCGAGCTGCCGCCAAATCCGCCGCCGCCACCTGAATTGCCGGTGATGATGCAGTTGATAATGGTTGGTGAGCCGGAGTAGGAGGTATAAGGAGGGAAAAAGCCTCCCTTCTTGCCGCACACTACGCCGTATGCTCCATTGGTAACCGTAACGCCCTGAAGTATCGAGTCGCGTCCCTCGTCGGAGATAAAGTTGAATCCATCGTGCGGTCCTCCTATTACATCGGTCAGGTCGATAATGCAGGCCTGCGGATTGCCGCTCTTTGAGCGGACGGTTATGGCCTTTCCTTTGTAGTCGATGTTCCGGTTCTTGTTGCCGGTGTAGGTGGCGTCGCAAAGCTCGATGACATCCCTGGTGGAAATCCCATCGATGCCGTCCTGGATGGTGGTGAAGTCGCCGCTGCCGTCGGGGCAGACGGAGTACTTCTTGTTGTCTAAAATCGTGTATGTGTGCTGTGTGAGCGCTCCGAGAACCACGTTCAGGCCTGTCACATTGGATAGGGTAAGCTGTATCGTCTCGTCAGGCTCATTCGAGCCATCATAAATAATGTTGACATCAATAGTTTCGGTTGTATCGCCGGGGTCAAAAGTGAGCGTTCCGGCCGGCAGGTTATAGTCCACCGTGTTGTTGGCTGAGCCGCCGGTTGCTGCGTAATCTACCGTTACGGTTGTCCCTGAAGCGTACGATAGAGCCACATTGATTTTGGCCGGGGTGGTGGTTTCGAGACCATCAGAAGCAGCGGTCTGGAAACCGACCGACAGCAGGGACCAGCCGGTATCGGGCGAGCTGAAGTCGGTAGCCCGCCAGCCGGACCAGTTGCACGCGGCCTTTACCCAGTAGTAATACGTTACGCCCGGTGTGGCCGTGGTATCATGGTAAGGTGAATTCGCCTGCCAATCACTGAGCGCCTCTTTCGAGCCTGTTGGTGATGTGGCGCGATAGACTTCGTAATAATGTGCGCCGGTTACACCGGCCCATGTGATGCGCACCTTGTCGGCGAATGCACCGTCCGAGGCTGATACGCCGGTCGGCGGCAGGAGTTTGGCCCAGCCGGGAGCGGCCGGGTCGCTGATGTCACTGGGGCGGTCCCCGTTGGAATTGACCGCTGCCTCGACCCAATAGTAATGTGTATCACCCGGTACCACGGGGGGTGAATTGTGCGTGTAGCTCCTTTCGCTCTGCCAGCCGCTCAGGGGGCTTTTTTGGCCGAATTGCGCGGTGCCGTAGTGAAGTCGGTAATAGTGTGCACCGTCTGCGATGTCCCAGGATATGGTTATTTTGTCTGAATATGTGCCGTCCGAGGCGGATACGGTCTCGGGCGGCAAGAGCTTTCGCCAGCCAGTGTCGGATGCACTGTAGTCGGTTGCTTCATCGCCGGTGCTGCTTGTTGCCGCCTTGACCCAATAGTAATACGTTACGCCCGGTGTGGCCTGTTCATCTCTGTAGCTTCTGCTGGCACTCCACGCCTCGCCGCCGAGGGGAGTTTTTGTAGCTGTCGGTGACGTGGCGCGCCAGGCTTTGTAATTGGTCGCGCCTTCCACATAACCCCAGGTTATCTGCACATAGTCTGTTTTCGTGCCTTTTGTAGCCGATACGTTCGTCGGCGGGGACAGCGGTATTTTTCGCCAGCCGGAGTCGGACGAGCTTAAGTCGCCGGCGTGGGCGCCGTCGGCGCTTGTTCCGGCCTGGATCCAATAGTAATAGGTGGTCTTCGGCGTAGCCGTAGTGTCGTCGAATGGTGAGGCGTTGTCCCACGTGTGTTCATTCAGGAGTTCTTTCGAGCTGCCGGCAGAGGAGGAATCGCACCAGATCCCGTAATGGCTTGCGCCGGTTACGCCCGTCCACGATATGCGCACCTTGTCTCTATAGGTTCCGTCCGTGGCCGATACGCCCGTCGGCGCCTTGAGCCTGCGCCAGCCGCTATTAAAGGAGCTGTAATGACTTGTCCTGGAGTCGTTGCTGGTGGTCGAAGCCTTGACCCAATAGTAGTAAGTTTTACCCGGTGTCGCCGAGGTGGTATGGTCGCGACTTAGCTTGTTGTCCCAACCACCCAATACCGCTCTCGAACCGTCCGAGGCGGTCGCGAAGTACACTCTGTAGTAGTTCGCTCCGGTTACCACGCTCCATGTTATCTCCACCTTGTTTATATCCGTGCCGTCTGTGGCCGATACGTTGGTTGGCGCCTTGAGTCTTCGCCAGCCGCTGTTTGATGAGCTCAAGCTGCCGGGATGGGCGCCTCCGCTGCTTGTCCCGGCCTGGACCCAATAGTAATAGGTGGTCTCCGGCTCAGCCTCAGTGTCGTTGTAGGGTGAGGCGTTGTCCCACGTGCCGGTCAGGAGTTCTTTCGAGCTGCCGGACGAGGAGGTGTCGCGCCAGATGCCGTAATGGGTCGCACCGGTTACGTGACTCCATGTTATCTGCACATGGTCTGTGGAATCTCCGTCTGTGGCTGATACGTTTGTTGGCGCCATGAGCCTTCGCCAGCCGGAGTCGGACGAGCTTAGGTTGCTGGGATGAGCGCCGCCGCTGCTGCTGGTTCCAGCCTGGACCCAATAGTAATACGTGAGCCCTGGTACAGCCGTGGTATCGTTGTAGGGTGAGCTGCTGTCCCAGTTGTTGTCATTCAGGAGGTCCTTCGAGCTGCCTGACGGGTATCTGTCGCGCCAGATGCCGTAATGGGTCCCACCGTTTACGGGAGTCCATGATATTTGCACATTGCTTGTGGAACCGCCGTCTGAGGCCGTTACGCTTGTTGGCGTCGAGAGCTTTCGCCAGCCGGCGTCATACGGACTCCTTGCGCTCGTCCTGGTAGTGTTGACGGCCATTACCGAGTAAAGGTAGGTCGTACCGGGTATCGGTGGAGTGTCAGTGAAACTGGTGCCCGGGATGAAACTGGCCACCATCGCCCAGGGTCCCCATGGCGAGGTCGCACGGAGAACGTGGTAGCTGGTGGCTCCTGATACGCTGTTCCAGGTTACCTGCACGTTGGTTGTGGATGCCCCATCGTCGGCTGTAACATTCATCGGTTTGGACAGGGCGTAGAGCATGTATTCTTTGCCGTATGCCGAGTCAAACATCTGATGGTGGTCATGTTCGCCGTCCGTGACGACGCACTTGCGCTGCATCAGGCCTATATTGTTGAAAATGTGTTTGAGATATTCGTAATAAACGGTACCTCGTTCAAACCGGTCCTTACCCTGAACGTTTGCTTTGCAGGACATGTCCAAATTTCCAGTGCCGGTGTCCTTGTCTCCAAGCAGGTAAATGACTTCTCTCTGCTGGTACTGCACTGGAATATTGGGGCCATTGTTATTGGCGTTATTCATATAGGAACAACCAGACATAGCCTGCAGACCGTACCTATAGTAATTATATGAATACAGGCAGTTAGGCTCATTAGGTTCTTCCCATTCGTATGGGTCGGTATCTTTCTTCCATCGCTCTTTGTTTAAATAGAGATACGACGAGGGGTTGGCAACGATGTAGCGGATATCGATGTCGTTTGGGTGGAGAATTTGCTCCGGTGCTTCAGTGCCGGCCGCGTAGCGGTTGACAAATTGCCCGCCGGCAGAATGGCCGATGACGACGATTTGACTCAGACTGGAGAAATTTTCTTCCAGGCGCCGGATGATTTCATCCACTACCGCGAAGGAGCTCATTTTAATGTCGATGTGGTTGGAATCATAGCCGGTGGCCCAGCCGCTTTTGTACCAGTAAATAACGTCATCGTCGAGGTCGGCTGAGCTAACATCGTCAGCACAGGGATCGCTTCTTACGAACTGCGGCGCTACTACTATGGTTTCGGCGAGTTTGCCCGCTGTATGGACAATACCATTAACATCCTCGAAGTAATCCACGGCGTTTCGCTGGCAGCCGTGAATTACGATAATGGCCCGCTTGTAGTCTGTGGAAGGCGTGACTAAGCTCGTATTCATAGAACAGGGGATTTTGTACCACTGGTCATTAATGTAGAAGGGCAGCCAATAGTCGCTAATATCGTCTTTGCCCAGCTCTTTGTTGCAAGTACCAGCAAGAGTGGGTGGTGGGCAAACAAGAATGATAAAAGCGGCAGCCAAAATAAAGGCTGTTAATACTGATAATCGAGGAAGAGTGATGTATCCGGCTTTCATTTTATCCTCCTTCGGCGTTTCGCGTTCTTTCACGGTAAAATAAATTTGTCTAAGCCTTTGCCGGGCAAAGAACGCACACAAATCTTCTTTGCAGCTTCCATTTGAAAACCTCAATGCTATATTCTCAAATTTACTACATTGACGGAAAAAAGTCAAGAAAATTGCCCCGCAATTATGCTGAAAAACCTCTCGGATGCCTTTTTGGGCTCGGAAATTGCGTACTTATGCCGATGGCAAGTTGGAACTTCCATGATGTCTGGCATGAAGTTAAAGGTGATTTTCCGCATTTAGCCTGGGAGGGTATTGGAGGAAATCTTCCGGATATAGACGACTATGGAGTTCCAGATGACCAGGATAACTGTCCTGATGTTTATAATCCGGAACAGGAAGATGCCGATGGTGATGGAATAGGAGATGAATGTGAACCTGTTGCCGCCGGCAGGATGTACTGGACTGACTGGCTGGCCGGCAAGATCCAGAGGGCAAAGCTCAACGGCACCGGAGTAGAGGATTTCACAACTCCAAGACCGCAGGGTATTGCAGTTGATAGTGACAACGGCAAGGTATATTGGACATACATTGCACGTATTCATGTCGTAAGTGAAATAAGGAGGGCCAACTTAGATGGCTCTGAAACCGAGACATTGGTAACAGAACTGCATGTGCCGCAAACGGTCGCCCTGGATACGATTAATGAAAAAATGTATTGGGTAGATAATGGAGGAGGAACCGACAGAATTCAACGAGCAAATATGGACGGTTCGAATGTTGAAATACTTTTACAAAGTGTAGAAGCCCGGGGTATTGCACTCGATGTAAATGCCGGGAAAATGTACTTTACCACCGTGGAACCCGGCCCTGATGTGAGTCATCATATCAAACGTGCAAATCTGGACGGCACAGCTTTGGAAACAGTTATTGGCGACTTATATGCACCAAATGGAATTGCCCTCGACATACCTAATTAGTACCTGTTGTGGAAAGCCGAAACTGGTGATGTCACCCCTGCGGAAGCAGGGGTCTATATCGAAAAAACCTGGATTCCTGCTACCCGCCTTCGCGGGCACAAGCTTCGCAGGAATGACAAATGTTGTTTCCACAACAGGAACTATATTAACAAAAAGTTAAACGCCGCAGTGAAACGGATTTTGGAAAATACTTTGGAGTATCGTAATCAGTTGATAAAATAAATCCACAAATTCTATGACTGTCCATCGGGGAGAAAACCGGATATGTGTGAACCAAATAGAAGCCCTCGTAGAAGGCGAATTGTGAATTTTAGATACATATTGGGAGCGTTCGCCAAAAAATTCGGCCACATCGAACCGCGCAAAAAACCACCAAAATTTTTGCATCTATCAGACAGATGTGGTAATGTAGCGGAAACTTGATGCCTGACATCGTCGCCAGACATCGTAAATGAGAATCTCAGACTATATTCAGGAAGGAATTACGATGCACACCAACAAAACCTTCGCAAAATCCCGCTGTCCCCTCGAAATGAATCGCCGCAGCTTCCTGTCAACCGCTGGCGCCCTCGCCGCGGCCAACCAGCTCGGCCTGCTCGATTTCACCTCCTCTCTGTTCGCAGCCGAAGCATCACCTGCAAAAAAGCCGCTCGTCAAGGCCGTATTTGTGCGCCCAAACGTCAAAGAATACTGGATGGGCTGGCCCGGCGCCGCATACAATATACAGCAGCGACAGGCACAATACACCAAAATCCTCGAAAACGCCGCGAAAAAATTTGACGTCAACCTGGACCTCATCGCTGAGCCGCTGCACGATGCTAACATCGTAAATACCTTCCTCGAAAATCTCAAGAAAGCACCGCCCGACGGACTGCTGGTTGTAAGTATGTGCCTTCACCATACCGGTTTCGACTCCTGGGGAAAGACCAACAACATTGCCAAAAATCGCGGAGACATCCCCACGATCGTCTTTAGCCCTATGGGAACCTCGTTTACCGGACATCTCCAGGCTACCCGCAATATCCCCGGCGTCTATGTCGCTGCAACACAGGATGTTGACTGGCTTGAATTTGGCACTCGAATGTTCAGCACAATACAAAAGATGAAAAATACTCGCATCTGCATTTGTAGAGGCAACAAAACCGAAGACCGCAAGCTGGACGTCATCGGCACGACTCTTCATTACATCCCAACCAAACGATTCTTGGACGAACTCAAGAAGGTGCAGGAAAGCAAAGAAGTACGAGCAATGGCCGACTATTACACCAAAAACGCTAAGAAAATCGTCGAGCCAACAAAGAAAGACATTCTCGCCGCCGCCAAGAACTACTTCGTCTGCCGACGTCTTATGGAGGCCGAGAATTGCCAGGGCTTCTCGATGGACTGCCTTGGCCCCGTTAGTCGTCGTCTAATACAGCCGCCCTGCATGGCTTTCTCCCGGCTCCGCGATGAGGGTGGGCTCGGAACCTGCGAGGCCGACTGGAACGCAGCAATCTCTACGCGGCTCACGAACCTTCTGTTCGACCGGCCCGGCTTTATGCAGGACCCCGCGCCAAACACCGTCAATAATACGCTGATGGGAGCCCACTGCACATGTGCTACCAAACTCGACGGTTTTGATAAGCCTGCCTCGCCTTTTATCCTCCGCAGCCACTCCGAGTCGAATATCGGTGTCGCTGTGCAAGTGCTCTGGCGCGTGGGACAGAAGGTTACTATCATGAAATTCCAGGGCCCCGGCTCGATCATTCTCGGTACCGGACGGGTTCTTCGCAACATCGATACGCCTCCTTCGGGCGGCTGCCGAACGTCTGTCGAGCTTGAGCTGGACGATGTGCCCGATGCCCGCGATACAAAGGGATTCCACCAGTTGTTCATATACGGCAACCTCGAATCGCGGTTCAAGGCCTACTGCCGGCTCGCGGGAATTACGGTCACCCACATCAGTGGACGACCGGCCTGAGCCGCCTATCTGAGACCTTTCGGCTTCAGACGGCAGAGGCGGCGATATTCGAGCTGCCCGGCAGGACAAGGAGAACCAGAATTCTGGACATTCTGAAATGGCTTTTGATTGGTTTGCTATGCAGATATAGTGCTCACGATTGAAATTTCTCGTTTGTTCGCGGGCAACTTGTGCCACAGGTAGTAACCTTAAAACAATAATTTACAATCCTAATCGCGGGAATTTATTACCCTTAAGGGTATAAAATGTAGTCGGCAGCTTTTGCCGGATGCGCTCGGCAGATTAATTTTGTTTATGAATCCCCAATTGTAAAGGGAAATAAACTATGGCTAAAGTTGAACACGATGAAGAATCGAAAGAAGTGCTTCTGGCCCTGGCGGAGGAAGAAGTCAAACACAAGCTCCGGTTCGAGACCGAGTATGATACCCTGATGAAGAAAGGCTAAAGTTAGCGTACAGCGTATAGCGTATAGTTTATGGATTCGGCGCTTCCGCAGGAATGACAATTTTATTTATCACTTCTCTGCATTCTCTGTGGCTTGTTCTTTATGTCTTTTCCTCGAGATACGAGATACGAAACCCTGCCCCTCTACCCCTTTATTTCTTAGTGTCTTTGAGCCTTTGTGGCTGTTAATCTGGGTAGCCCAATCAATCAAAACTGCGGGTAGTTAGAAGTAAAAATCACCAAATTTGATTTTTTTTTTATTCATTTCCACATAAGCACTTACGGAAAATCACCGCCTTAAAAATCCCTCAATTTTCGCATCAAACGTGCAAGTTCAGCCAATTATAGAAGGCCGTTTTTTTTGGCCTTCGGCAAAAACAAAAAGGAAAAAGATATATGAAAAGAGGGGCGATGAGACCGAGATTCTCAGTCAGCTTATAAGAAAGGCCAATGGAATTGGTCTTGCGGTCGAAGGCAGATGTTTGCGAAAAAGCTCGCTTGTAATAGCAAACTCTGACGAGAACGCCAGGCCGACTGAAATCTCCGCGGTCTCAGCGATCTCTGCGGTTAATCAATTACTGTGTAAATCCGTGAAAATTCGTGGCTGAAATTATTGTCAAAATCCCGAACTGGCTCGAAAAGGCGGCTGTCTTTATCCTGCTCCTGTATCGGCGGATTCGCTTCGGCTACCCCTTTCGCCGCATACCCCTCTCGCGAGGCAAATTCGCCATCGTTGACCCCGAAGATTATCCCCGTCTGGTAAAATACAACTGGCACGCCACAAAATTCGCCACCACTTTTTACGCCAAGAGAAACGCCTCTCGCCGCGAAAAAAGAAAAATCCAAAATGTTTACATGCACCGCCAGATAATGAACCATCCCGTCGGAATGCTCATCGACCATATTAACTACAACGGCCTCGACAACCGCAAGGCCAACCTCCGCCTCGCCACCCGCACACAGAACAGCCGACACTCCCGAAGAACCAGAAGGCCCGGCTCCTCGAAATATAAAGGCGTCTCATGGTACAGCCGGGAAAAGAAATGGTGCGCCAAAATCCACGCCGACGGAATAAAATATCCCCTCGGCTACTTCGAAGACGAAACCACCGCCGCAAAGGCATACGACAAAGCCGCTAAAAAATACCACGGCGATTTTGCTGCTCTCAACTTCCCGAAACCTCCAAAACGCAAACGCACATCAATTTATCGCTTTTGAATTGTCATTGCGAGGCCCGCGAAGCAGGCCGTGGCAATCTCACTTTTAAATTTTAAACTATGGTTTTGCACTTTGCCTTTTGCCTTTTTACTTTCCTTCTTGCCCCCAACAACACAACACGGTATTATTTGAAAAAGACGGCAGGATATAACGAAAGGGAACTCAGGACTTAATAAAGGCCGAAAGATGGTGCTGTGAAACACATTGTAAACATTATTACCAATAAGTGGATTGTACTTGTAATATTTGCCTTTCTTGTTTTAGTTGTAAAGCAATATGATGGAGGAATGCGACATCGTTCTAAATCAAAGTTTCAAGAATATCCAGAGAAAATTGGTTCTAAAATTTGGTTAAAAAATCGGCATGTTCAGATTATGACAATAATTTTTGCTGTGTACCTTATAATAATATTCATACTTCAATTTTTAGAAATTTTGCCCTTTACAATACCATAATAATAATTCACTAATTCGCTAATCCCCTGCTCTTCTGGTAACCTTGCTCCTGATTTCCCGGTTCCCTGCTCCCCTCTGCCCCTTTGTGCCTCTGTGCCTTCGTTGCAACCCGCACGACGCACGACGCAATACGCAATACTACATACGAGCTACGCTCGTATAATGTCCGTTATTTTCATCAGTCGTGAGGTGTTGTCGCGTTCGGCTTCGGCTAATTTATCAAAGATAAATCTTATAGCCTACTATCCCAGCAAATTGACAAAAATAGCTTTTACGCACCGATCGCTTTAGCCATCTCATTCACAGCTTTAATAAACGAATCGATAAAACCTGCAAATCGAACTTCCCCACTCAGAGGCCCATGAGTAATTTTACTCAAGAGAAAATCCCCAGGCTCACGGAATCTTGCTATCCTATATCTATTACTGTACATACGCTTGAGACGCTGTCTTGCTGCGTCGCTACGGTGGGCTATATAGTTCCTCATAATGCGAAATTCGTCAATCTTCCTTGCATGATCTGCTGATATTTCTTGAAATGGATTGTGATGAGATACTAATATGCTTTTTGCCTTGCCTTTAAGATCAG
This sequence comes from Sedimentisphaerales bacterium, assembly GCA_030611315.1. Taxonomy (GTDB): domain Bacteria; phylum Planctomycetota; class Phycisphaerae; order Sedimentisphaerales; family Anaerobacaceae; genus JAUWPZ01. The sequence goes on along the minus strand of JAUWPZ010000029.1, from coordinate 3,592 downwards.
ACACGTCCCGAAAGTCGAAAAAACTTAAACCCGAGAGAAGACAACTGCATACTTTCCTGGATAAGTGTTTGGGCAAACTTGTATTTCTTTGTTTTGCATACTGTGAAGTGTCACGACTTAAGCAATCAACCAGTATTTCCTCTACAAATGACTCCCATAGCCCATAAATTTTGAGAACAAAAGCCTCAAAAATCTCTTTCTTTTCTTCCGCTTCGAGTGTAAGTGATTCTGCTTCTGTTACCTTAACCAACAGGTTTGTATACCAATTAATTCGACTGAAGAAATTCTCAAATTTGAGTTCGATGGAATATTTTCGCATCACACTTTCCAGATCTCGCCTATATTATAATGGTAAAAATCGCAATTTTACAAGCTAAAAGCAAACTCACTTCTTGAGCTTTTTCGTCATTGCTCTATTTACAGATTTCTTGCCGACTTTCACGTTTGCAACAGCTCGGCCGAAAGCATCACGTGCTACAGTATTAACCTCAACTTGTTTTCCCTGGATGAGTTTTTTTAACTGCTGAGTAGCCTTACTCCCTCCTCTTCTTCCCTTTTCAGGAGCGTTAACATTGGCTAATCTTACCGATCTCTTTCGCGATTTGGTTAAAAAAGTATCGCCATCGATTACCCTTGTTACAGTTTCCTTTCTCTTTGCCATTTTTGTGTCCCCAAAAATAAATCACATTATAGTTATATGTAATATTTTGCGATTATTTTAGAAAAAAGCAAGTAGATTTCCACAAATTGCTGTATTTTTGTAAGTTTGAGATAAATTAACCTGAAATTCGGTCTTTGAATTAAGCCCGAATTATGTCCGTGATCTTCATCAGCCGCGAGGTATTGTCTCGTTCGGCTTCGGCTAATTTATCGAAGATGAACCTGATAGTCTCGTGCAGTTCCGGGATGACGACGTGTTCGAGTACGTTGACCCTCCGCCGGGTCATTTGTAATTCGGTGGCCAGAAGTCTCGCCTGCTTTTCCTTCTCAGCCAGTTCTATCAAGCTGTCTAATGCACGCTCAAGCGCCAGCAGCGCGGCGTCCATCTCGCCGGAGGTCGTCGCAAAGCCGTAGCATATAATCTCGCCCGCTATCTCCTTGGTCAACTGCGGGACCTTCACGTTCATTACACTGGCGAAAGTAATAGCCAGGCTGAATTTCTTAGTGGGGACCTCGAGAGCGGCTTTAGTATGTTCCGGTTCCATCGTCGCGCGGGCCAGCATAAACCTTCGGCACGTCTCCAGCAGCTCCTTTTCAACACGCTCTCTTAAAGGCTGGATTTGCCGGGCAATCTTAATCAATCGGCGGGATATCTCATCCCGCTTCTCGCTGAGAAGTCTGTGCCCGCGGCTGGCAAGCGCAACGCGCTTCCGCAGCCGTAACAGCTCCATTCTTGTCGCATTTACATTAGCAAGCATAATTCGTTTATGCGTAGATGAGTTGATGCGTGGATGCGTTCACCCATTCTCTCATTTACTCATTCACCTCTCGGATTTAAGATACTTGATAAAATTGAGAGTCATTCTCCTCAGCGCTTCGATTTCTTCAAGCAGCACGTCAGTTTGCAGATATTTTAGTTTCTCAGCAATCACGACCTGGGTCTCTACCTCAGATAATGAGCCTAACGCAATGTATAGAAACTGAATAAACTCTTTCTTGGAAGATCTGGCTGCACCTTCGGCAATATTGCTCGGATAAGAAACGGATGCCCTGCGCATCTGTGAAGATAGACCATACACCTCTGTTTTCGGGAAATCACGTGTGGCCTTGTAGATTTGCTCTACAAAGCCAATCCCACGTTTCCAAATGTCCAAGTCTTTATGTGTCTTCACAGCACTCATTCACTCTTTTACTCATCCACTCATTCACCCATTCACTCATTTACTGCCCGCTTTCGTTTCACGAAAGCGCGGCATATACTTTTCAATCAGCTTGACGTCTATACGCTTTAGCTCGGCGTTCTCGAACATACTGAGCAGCTCCCAGCCGAGGTCGAGGGTCGTTTCGACCGTGCGGTTCTCGTAATAGTCCTGCGAGATGTATCTTTCCTCGAATTTATCGGCGAATTCCATATACTTTTTGTCTTCTTTCGACAGAGCGGCCTCGCCCATAATGGTCGCCAGTTCCTGGCATTCCTTGCCGCGGGCGTAGGCGGCGTAGAGCTGGTTGTAAAGGTCGGCGTGGTCCTCGCGTGTCTTGCCTTCGCCGATGCCCTTGTCCTTGAGACGAGACAGGCTCGGCAGAACATCAACCGGCGGCGAGATGCCCTTTCTGTGTAGCGGGCGAGAGAGAATCACCTGGCCCTCGGTAATATAGCCGGTCAGGTCCGGCACCGGATGGGTCTTGTCGTCCTCGGGCATCGTCAGTACCGGCACCATCGTAATCGAGCCTTTTTTGCCTTTGATTCGTCCGGCCCTTTCGTAAACGGTCGCCAGGTCGGTATAGAGATATCCCGGGTACCCGCGTCGGCCGGGCACTTCCTTCCTTGCTGCACTTATCTCACGCAGCGCCTCACAGTAGTTGGTCATATCATTGAGGATGGCCAGAACGTGCATATCCAGCTCAAAGGCTAAGTACTCAGCCGCCGTAAGCGCGAAGCGCGGCGTCGCGATGCGCTCGATGGCCGGGTCGTTTGCGAGATTAACGAACATGACCGCACGTTCAATGGCGCCCGTATTATGCAGGTCGTCGATAAAGAACTGCGCCGCCTCGAACGTGATTCCCATCGCCGCAAAGACAACGGCAAAATCTTCCCCCTTGCCGAGGACGGTCGCCTGGCGTGCGAATTGTGCGGTAATCTCATCGTGCGGCAGGCCCGCGCCGGAGAAAATGGGCAGCTTCTGGCCTCGCACGAGCGGATTGAGCCCGTCGATTGTCGATATGCCGGTCTGGATAAACTCGTTCGGATAATCCCGGGCAAACGGATTAATGGGCCGGCCGTTAATATCCAGCCTTTTAACCGGGATGATAGCGGGGCCGTCGTCTTTCGGCTCACCGAGGCCGTTGAAAACCCTGCCGAGGATGTCCGGCGAGACCGCCAATTCCAGGGGCTTGGCTAAGAACCGGACGGTGCTCCTTTCGACGTCGATACCGCGTGTGCCCTCGAAGACCTGTACGAGGACCTTGTCGTTCTCGACCTGCAGAATCTGGCCGTGACGAATCGAGCCGTCGCCTAATTCAATATCGACAATGTGCCCGTACTTGGCCTCATCGACCATCTCGACCAGCATTAACGGACCGGAAATATTCGTAACTGTTTGATATTCTCTTATAGACGGCATTGCAAACTCCTACTTCGTATCTCGTGTCTCGTGAAGCATATCTCGACAAAATTCAAATATCAAAATGTAAATATCAAAACCACATTTCAAAATGCAAAATTGTCGTTCTTTAATTTTTCAAACTTTGATTTGTCATTCTTCGACTACGCTCAAGACATGTTTCACTTCACGCTTCACGTTATCTTTTGCCTTTTCACTTTTAACGTTTGCCTTCTTCTGTCTCATGTCTTCTGACTCCTGTCTTCTGCCTCCTGTCTCCTGTCTCCTGTCTCCTGTCTCCTGTCTCCTGTCTCCTGTCTCCTGTCTCCTGT
>JAUWPZ010000042.1 GCA_030611315.1 Sedimentisphaerales bacterium | reverse complement strand
GGCCGCGGTGCCGGGATGATGTTTGAAACTGCTCAAAATCGGATTCTGAAACGGAGGTGAACGGTGGCGGTGTGTCAATATGGTAGAGAAAAGTGGATTCTTCATGCAAATACGTCGCTTTTGGGGTGTTTGATGCGATGTGGCGTGCTGAATTTGTCGGAAAGTTATTGAAATCGCGATGTAGTTATGGTATTATAGGGCTTGAATTGTACAGGACTGTCTCAGAAAAAGTGTGAAAACGAGCAGAAATGTTGTTCATGAAGTTGAATGGGAAATCTTAAACTATATGTGTTGGAAAGTGCGATATATGGATCGAAGACGATGCGAAGTCTGGAAGACGAACGGTCAATTGAGTACACGGTATAGGAGGACGAGACAATGAGTTCTGTTGTTCACAAGCGGAAAAGGCTCACGGCGGTAGAAACGGGAATTCCCAATCGGCACATCACAAGGACTCCCGGAGCGTTTACTTTGGTGGAGCTTCTTGTTGTAATCGCTATCATTGCGATTCTGATGTCGATTCTGATGCCGTCGCTGCAGAAAGCAAGGGAAGCGGCCAGGCGAATCAGTTGCGGCAGCCGGCTCAGACAATGGGGAACGGCCATACAGATGTACACCAACGACAACGACGGCCAATTGATGGCAATGGTCAACAAATGGGGCGGGCACGTCTATCCCCACTATATCAATAATGAGCCGCAGAAGCTCCAAGGCACAGTGATGTGGAACATGACCGGCATCAATCCGTACATTAAGGTGTTCGGTCCTGATTACAAAAATACCGGCAGGGTAAACGATATGGTCACCTGCCCCTCTTGCAGCGGTGATTTCATGCAGGAATGGATCAAAGTACGCAATTGGCCTAACCATAATTTCGTGGAGATTGCATACAGCTACTACGGCAGGGTGGATCTGCTTCCTGATAATGAGTGCGGCGTGAATGCAAAGAAGGACCTCGTAGCCAAAACACTCAGTGCGAAAAAGTTGATAATGTCGGAAATCCTGAATCTGGATGGCAGCGATGGGATTTACCGCTACAACCACGGCAGGGGAGGCTGGTCCTGGAACGAGAGGGGGATCCACAATCCAAGCGTAGCGGTTCCATTCGGGGATGGTGCCGCCACGGGCAGAAGCCAGCTCTTTGGCGATAATCACGTCAAGTGGAGATTAATCGACATCAATCCGAATCTTCCTGACATGAGCTCTCTCCCTCGCACGAACATGGACGAGTGGAACGGCCTCGGCAGCGGGTGGCTGGGAGCAGGGGGTGACCCGGACTTGTATTGAGGAAGACACGACTCCAGCGCCCATACTGCATATTGACTTCAGGTCTGCGCTTATAATTGCTCGTAGATTGTAGGGTGTGCTCGGCAGCGGGAAATGGGCGTTATAATCTTATTCCTCATTTTACACATCCTTAAATGCTTCCCTGCTCTCACCCGGGGGTTGTCTTTGCCACGCTATACGCTATCCGTCCTCCGTCATCTGTCCTCCGTTGTCTTCGCTCTACGCTAAACGCTGCACGCTAATTCTCGTTCTCTCCCCCTTCTGCCCTCTGTTTACCCCGTTAGAAACGCGCCTTTTGTTTTCTAATGGGGCCTAACTCAACACTAAACACTCAAAACTAAAAACTGCTTTTAATGCAATTTATTGCGGGGTTCTCTTCAACATTCGTTATTCCTTGTTCGATATTCGATATTCCTCTCCCCCTCGCCTCCTCCCCTGCTCTCATTTTAACGTTGCTGTTGCCTTTTTAATTTTTGTACTGTGGTTTTGCATTTTGCCTTTTAACTTTTTACTTTTCCCTTTTTTTCTTGCCTTTTCCATTCTTTTGTGTTAATATACTTCTATAAACGAGTGATGTGGACATCTTGACGATTGCAGCGAAGCGTAAATCCCGCACTTACAGGGTTAGTGCGGGGAAAAATGCCGGCTTTGCCGGCCTCAACTGGCGCTTCACGAGATACGAGTCACGAGACTTGTCCCGCACTTACATGGTTAGTGCGTGGGAAAAATGCCGGCTTTGCCGGCCTCAACCGGCGATTCACGCTTCACGAGATACGAGATACGAATTATTATCAACATTTGACAAGACAGGAACGGCTATAGGATGTGAAGAAATGTTTTTTTTTCGTTTTATATAATGTATAATCATTGTTAGCTATGAACATTAAATCAATAATTAAAAAATATAACATCGATGGGATTTGGCATTTCACCGACAAGTCAAATTTAGATTCAATACAAAAATATGAAGGATTGCTCCCACTAAAAGTACTTAATGATAAGGGCATCGAAATACCTGTTCCGGGAGGAAATGAGTGGAGTCAGGATGTGGATAAACGCAAAGGATTAGATGATTATGTCCATTTGTGCTTTGTTGATAATCATCCAATGCTATTCATGGCTATACAAGAGGGAAGGATACAGGCTCCTATATGGTTAAAGATTGATGTGTCTGCGATGTTGGCTCCCGAAGTAAGATTTACCTCGGAAGTATCAAACAAGTCTGGAGTGCCAATACTTGATCCTAGAGAAGCGGTTAGCAAAATAAACTTTGAAGCCCTTTTTACTTATACAAACTGGAAGGATCCAGAAATTCACGAGAGAAGAAACGCTGCAGAAAAGTCAGAGATTCTGATCCCTGGCATAGTGCCAATTGATAAAATATTGAGTTATAAAAATGGCTAAAAGACCTGTATTTATACCGCTTACCAAACATGATCACTTGGTCAATAAAGTTGAAGTTGAATTTTCTTGGAGTCCAGGATTTGCTCCAGTTCAAAAGAAAAAAAATATTATCGCATTGCACGAGGCAGCAAAAGAAAAAGGATTGTACCCATTACTTGAAGTTTCTACAAAATCTGATGAATTACTAGGCCAAAGGCTAAGTGCTTTTAGTTTGAAGATTGAAACTGATGTTGGGCCTATTAGTATTGAGTCAGCTTTTCAAGGCAGCAAAGTGTTTGAAAAAGGAGGACCATATACTGACCTTTATAAAAAAGATAGTCTTGAGGCAAAACAAGATACAAGAATAAAATCCTCTGGTAAGCTAATTGGCTTTAATTTTATGAGAAATGATTGGCCATTAATTCCAAAAACTGCATTTTACGATTGGTTATATCTTAATGCGTTACAACCCCACCAAGAGTACCTAGAAAAGCTTTTTAAATATAAGGGATTTACTGATATAGAATTTAATCCAAATAAATCTATCAATTGCCAAGCTAGGTCATGTGCATTACTTGTATCGTTGTTGAAATTACATTCTTTAGATTACGCATTGAGTTCGCAAGATAATTTTATAGATTTTATTTCAAACTATTCATTACAAAAGAGCCATTCATCAGATTTGCGCCAAGTTAAATTATATAATGGTTGGGCGAGTTCACAGAAAACATTTACTTTGTCTAATAGCAAAGCAAGCCAAAAGGACGATGTTATGGCAAAAAGAGAATGTCGTCTAGATGAGCTAGTTCAAATAAAAAGACCACTTCTGATATTAGCAGGGCCGGGGATGGGTAAGACTTATGCTTTAGCATCTAAGATTAGATACTTGGTAGAAGAAAAAAAAGAATTTCCTGGGCATATCACAGTTATTTCTTTTACTAATGAAGCTGCTACCAATATGAGAAAGAAAATTAGCACAAAAGGTGATCCAAACATTAGTGTCGAACAAAAATTGAAACCTTCCACCATATGCACGATGCATAAACTTGGCCATAAAATCGTAAAAGACAATTTTCAAAAAGTCAATCTCGAGAGGGGATTCAAGGTCCTTCCTGTCGATTTGCGCCCAATAATTGCTTCGGACTGTGCTCAGCTTATTGGTGCGCAAAGAAAAGATTCAAAAGAAATGCTTATTTGCAGACAAAAAGGTAAATGCGAAACGACAGAAAGTTTAAAATGCAGAATATGTGATGAATATAAAAATCTTTTGAGAAGATTTAATTATATTGACTTTGATGACCAGGTTTTTCTTTCCACAAAGATTCTGAGAGAGAATCCGCAAATTTTAGAAACAGAACAAAAAAAAGCTGAATTCTTACTTGTCGATGAGTATCAAGACATTAATTATTCTCAATGGAAACTGATTAAATTGTTAAGTAGTAAAAACCCGAATAATCTCTTTGTCGTTGGAGATGACTACCAAAGTATTTACAGCTTCAGAGGTGGAGACCCAAAATACATAAGAAGCTTCGCTAAAGATTACGCTCCTAATGGAATAGTTCGCACATTAACAAAAAACTATAGATGCCCTCCCAATATTTTCAAGGGTGCTTTTCAAATGGTCCAAAAATACAACGGTGGTGATCCTGATTTAATTAGAAAAATTACCTTCACTGAAAAATCAAAAGTGCGTATAAAACTCCATACTTTTGATCACCATAACCTTGAGGCTAATTTCATAGCAAATAAAATCAATGAAATCGGACCTTCATATGGCGCATTAATACTTGTACCTACCGTCAAATTCAGCGATCCAATAAGGCACGCTTTACGCAAGAGATACATCAAGTTTTCTTGTGAGTATGATATTGAGGATACTGATCATTATTTGATATTTCTTTTATTAAGATGGCTTAGAGATCCGACTGATAATTTTAATTTCCGGATACTAATAGAAGAAATAATAAATAAGGGTGTTTCTGATATACCATCCATCCAAATAGAGACTTCAGGAACAGTTGATAGTCAAGCCAAACGAGAGAACGCTCTACAACAGATAAGTAATTTGTGGAATAGGATTGAGGAAGGTAAGTCCTTATATACGGAACTAAAAAAATTAAGAAAGGACGTGTTATTTACAAAATTGGTCGAAATCCTTTTTAGTTTAAGAAAATCTCACAAGAAAGAAGAGTCTCATGAACTGTTCACTTTGATACTGGAAAAACTGAAGTTGTGGAAAAAAACCAAACATTTTTCAAAAGAGTTCATCTCTATTGTTGAGGAGATGAGAGCCTTGTCAATCTCTTCCATCGATTGTCCTGTCAGAATTCTTACTCTTAATAAATCCAAGGGTCTTGATGCAGATTACGTATTCATTGTAGGTGTTGAAAATAATATTTTACCTCATAAGGAATCTGATGATATCAAAATAAAAGAAGAAAGCAGGCTTTTTTATGTATCTATGACGAGAGCAAAAAAAGAGTTATATATTTTACATTCCAAAAAACGTGATCAAGACATAACTAAATTTTCAATCGGTGGACGATCCGAGTTCATTGATGCTATTCCAAGTTCTTATATTGTTGAAGAGTTTTGAAAAACTTGATTAAATCTGCAACATTTATTTCGCGGCAAATCCCCTCTATTTATATATAATTCCTCTCCGCCAGGCCAATTGTTGATTAAAAACGCCGCTTTTTTGTTGATTTTACTTTGCCCCTCTGCCCCTTTGCCCCTTTCTTCTTCGTGCCTTTGAACCTTTGCCCTAATCTCTGTGCTCTCTGCTTGTCCCGCCAAAGCCGGTTCTTTCGTAGCCTTGGCGAAGAAGGATGGCGACGGCGGATGACCTCTGTGGCAAATTTTTTACCCCTTTTTTCTTGATTTTGGGCATGGTTCAAAACAGGGTAACACTTCTCTGAACCCGGCGGACCGCTGTATTGTCCGTAACTCCTGCTGTAACAAACTGTTATAAGTATTTCTGGCTGTTGTACTACCTTGAAAAGCGTTACCCTTGAGCATATCAGATTGAACCATGCCGGCATTTGTAGTTGACAGCAATTACAGGACTTAGTAGAATTTTCCAGCCATTGATAGAAGCAGCAATGTAACCAGGGGCAAGTGTCAGGGTGAGGCGGCCCTTAAGACTTAAACGCAGGGGCGAGGTTTGAGTTGGCTGTGCGAAACTCCGAAGCAGCTATAAAAGCCGCTTTGTTAGTTATTAACGGCGATTTTGGCTCTTACGTGAAAGGAACAGTAGTTTATGCGATTGATTTTGGTTGATAGTCCTGAACAGGCCAGAGGCAACTTTTATCCTTTGGCGCTAAGTCGTCCGCTATGGGAGCTTCGGTGCGGTTTCGGCTCATTGGCGGAAAAGCTCATCGCCAGGGTCGGCACCGAGGACGTGGCCTATTTCGTGCCCGATTACATGGCCGGCGCGTACCGCGAGAAGGTGTCCGGGCCTGTCAACGATACCTCCGTTCTGGACGGTAACGACCTGCTCATCCTGGACCCGCGGGTCAAGGCGGATGGTTTTGACGTGGCCAGCACCGGGCCCAGCGAGGTCGGGGTCGATGAGCAGGGCGAGGTATTATACGCCCGCATAGCCGGAGACGACACAGGTAAGCCGGCGAAGGATGATATCGAGAAGTTTATCGCTGCCGCCAGGGCCGCCCTGCCCAACGTCAAGTGCTCGCCGGCGAGGTGGCAGTATATCTGGGACCTGATTCTGGCCAATCCCGAGCAGATTACAGCGGATTTTGCGGCGGCGGGGCGAAGCGGCATTGAGGGGACGGTGGAGCAGCCGTGCACTATTCGCGGCAGCAAGGCGGACGTGTATATCGCGCCGGGCGCACAAGTCCATCCGATGGTGGTCATCGACGCCGAGCATGGCCCGGTCTATATCGACGAGGGCGCCCGGATACAGCCTTTCAGCCGAATTGAGGGGCCCTGCTACATTGGTAAAGAATCAATCCTTGTCGGCGCAAACTGCCGCGAGGGCAATTCAATCGGGCATGCCTGCCGGGTCGGGGGCGAGGTGGAGGAATCGATTATCCACGGATACTCGAACAAATATCACGACGGTTTTCTGGGACACGCCTATGTCGGCGAGTGGGTCAACCTTGGTGCGCTTACGACGAACAGTGACCTGAAAAACGACTATTCGACTGTTTCTGTGATACTGGATGGTGGCGGGGGAATCGATACCGGCTCGACGAAGGTCGGCTCTCTGATAGGGGACCATACCAAGACGTCAATCGGGACGCTTTTGAATACCGGCTCGTATATCGGAGCGATGGCGATTATAATGGCGACGGGCAAACCGCTGCCGAAGTACATCCCGTCGTTTTCGTGGTTTGTAGAGGGCATTGTGACCAAGGGATTCGGGAAAGGCAAGTTGTACGAGACGGCGAAGACGGCGATGAGCCGGCGTAAGTGCGAATGGACCGCGGCCGAGCAGGCGATGTGGGAGGCGGTCTTCGAGATGACCTCTCCGGAGCGAAAAAAGGCCATAAAAAAGGGCCGCAGAACGTTAATGAAATAACAAGTAAAAATGAGGAGATAATTTAATGGCGACTGTAGAAGAGCGTGTTAAGGCGGTAACGGCACAGGTTTTGAAGCTGAGCGAGGAAGAAATCAACAATGAGGACAACTTCACGGCTGATTTGGGGGCCGAGAGCGTGCAGTCCATCGAATTAGTCGCGATGTTCGAGGAAGAGTTCGGAATCGAGATGGACGAGGACGCCGCGCTGGCGGTGGAAACGGTCGGCACGGCGATTGAGTTTATTACCAATGTCTGCAAGGAGCAGGGCGTGGACTTAGAGGGCTAAGCGGCAAGACGCCGGACGAAAGGGCTTTTAATGAACAAAACGAAAAAACGGCATCATTTGGTAGATGCGAAGAAACCAAATCTGCTCGAGGAGACCTTCCCACACGACCTTCCGCCGTTGATTCGATTAGGCGGGCCGGTGATTGAGTATATTGACGGCGAGCCGGTTGAGTTCGATTTCGGGGCAATCAAGGACAGGCAGATTGTGATAACCGACACGACTTTCCGCGACGGTCAGCAGGCGCGTCCGCCTTATACGATTGAGCAAATGGTGCACATCTATGACCTTTTGTCTCGGCTTAGCGGCCCGAACGGGGTGATACGCCAGACCGAGTTCTTTCTTTATACCAAGAACGACCGCGAGACGCTGGAGCGCTGCCAGGGGCTTGGGCATAAGTACCCCGAGTGCACCGGGTGGATACGCGCGGTCAAAGGCGACTTTCGGCTGGTCCAGGAAGCCGGGCTCAAAGAAACGGGTATGCTGACAAGCTGCTCGGACTACCACATCTTCCAGAAGCTCAAGTTCCGCAGCCGAAAAGAGTGCATGGACAGTTATTGCGAGGTTGTGGATGCGGCGTTCGAGTCTGGTGTCCGGCCGCGGTGCCACCTGGAAGACATTACGCGTGCGGACATCGAGGGATTTGTGCTTCCGTTTGTCGAACGGCTGATGGAGATGAGCCGGCAGGTGCCGGAAGAGCAGTCAGCCAAAATCCGGCTTTGTGATACGATGGGCTTTGGCATAAGCTATCCGGGCGCCGAGCTGCCCAGAAGCATCCCGAAACTTATCTACAAGCTGAACCGCCAGTGCGGCGTGCCGAGCAGTCGCTTGGAGTGGCACGGGCATAACGATTTCCACAAGGTACACACCAACGGCGGGACGGCCTGGCTGTACGGCTGCGACGCGGTGAATACCACGCTGTTCGGCTTCGGCGAGCGCACGGGTAACCCGCCGCTGGAGGGGGCGATTATCGAGTATATCGCGCTTAAAGGCGACCTGTGTGGAATTGACACATTGGTAATCACGGAATTAGCCGATTATATGCGGTCCATCGGGCTGCCTATTCCCGACAACTATCCGTTCGCCGGCAGGGCCTTCAATACGACTCGGGCCGGCATCCACGCCGGGGGGCTGCGCCAGGACGAGAGGATATACAATATTTTCGATACTGAGAAGCTTCTGGCCCGGTCGCCGCGGGTCGCCATTACCGACAAGAGCGGCGCCGACGGTGTGGCCCACTGGGTCAATGAGTTTTTCGGTCTCAAGGGCGACGAGCGAATCAATAAAATCAAGGTCCACAGGTTGGCGCGGTGGGTCATCGACCAGTATGACGTTGAGGGTCGCCTGACCGCTATCAGCGACCAGGAGCTTGAGGCCAAGGCCAGGGAATTTTTCCCCGACTGCTGGGAAAAGTACATAGAAGGCCAGAAGTAACGTCGGTTCTTATGCTGCGCCGCGCCGGTACAGCATCAACACTGACGGACGACAAGGCGATGGCGCCGGCCAATAGTGGTGAGCAAACAAAGTGGGGTGTGAAATTATTTTCTGGCAAGCAAACTTCCTCATGTCATGCTGAGCGCAGCAAGGCGAAGCGAAGTATCTGGCCATAGAATGAGATGTTACTGACCGAGCAAAAGAAACTCTCAGTTCGCAAGTCAGATTTTTCGCTGTCGCTCAGAATGACAAATGAGTGTAAGACATTACTATGAATAGGGTTACGATATGCCAGAAAATAGTTTCACACCCACAAAGTGTCCTGTTATGGATTTGGCTATTGACAAGCGTTATTTTACTATGTACAATGGCAAGAATGTTTATTACTGTTGCCCCGGCTGTGACGCCGGGTTTAAGAAAAAGCCTGAAAAATATCCGGACAAATTGCTTTAGTTAAAAGAGCAGAAATCTGATTAGTGTTTTGAAAGGACAAAAAAATGAAGAACAGGAGAGCGCAAATTTCAATCGTTGTATTGGTAGGTCTGCTGCTGATTGGTTTGGCAGTACTGCCGGGCTGCGCGGAGAAAGAGCCTGCACCAGTGCCTGAGCCAAATGAAGGGACCGCCGCAGCGGCTGCTGCTGCCGTGCAGACGACTTGCCCGATAATGGGAAACCCCATCGACAAGGCCGTCTTCACAGAGTATCAAGGCCAGAAGGTTTATTTCTGCTGCCCGGCTTGATTGCCAAGCTGCCGCAGCTCAAGAAGTAGCGGGCAAGCCGCAAACCAAAAAACATAATAAAGATTCTCAGGTATTGCGTTTTCGCGCCGGGGATGCCGTTTCTTCTTGTCGGATGTCGTGACAAAAGCAACGCGAATGATGGGGAAGGTGCGCCCGCAGTTTCTGGTTGCTGCATTTGCAAATAGGCGCTAAACCCAATGCTCCATGTTTTTATCGAGGTCGAGGATTGAGAGGTTGTATATTTCTACCACGTTACACAGCCCCATTTTTCGCCGTTACGCCATTTTTTCATGCCGGTGTGGGCTTCGTACTTGCCGTGGTATTCGACGGTATATACCATGCCATCGGCGTTTTCCCAAAACAGGTCGAAGAGCCTGTTGAACTGAGCGGCGATTTTTTTCGAGCCTTTCACGCGGATATTGGCTTCGAGATTTATGTCTTTGAGATTTTTTCCGGTCCAGTTGGCCGAGCCGTTCATTAATTCATACTTTGGTTCTTCGCCGGAGTTGGTAATTGTCATAATCTTTGCGTGGTTTTGCTCACCGTGGGTATCATACCAGCGAATTTCAAAATTAAGACCAAGCTCTTTTTTCTTCTGCATCAGAAAAGCGGCCACCTGCCTGTTGGGCGTACCGTCCTTTTCTTTGCCGAAGGCGTCCTTGTTCGGGTCCAGAATGATTCGCATGGGTTCCTTTAACCGTTTTGCAGTTTCGATGACAGCGTCTATCACCTTGAAGTCGGAAAGATAAAACATCTGAATACGAATCCGGTCATCCGGCCGGGCATCTTCGAGCATTTCTATAACCTGCCGGCGGATGCGGCTTTCAGTCATAAAGCATACCCCCACCGGAGTGCTCTGGGATTTGGCTCCGGTGCGAAGCGAGTCGGTGTCGATTTCGGGGAGGGTGTCGGTAAGGAATTGCTTTTTGTATTGTTTGGATTTATTGGCCCAGAGAACGTAATCCAGGCCCTTGCTGAATTTGACGTCCTCGCGGAGCACCATATAAATATATTTGGCTAAATCTCCTTTAACTGATACGGAAAAGTTTGTCGAGGGGATGCTGGCATTGTGGGGATTGGCCGATGAAACGAGAGCTTCGAAAGTATCGCCGCTGTCGGTAACGAGAAGTTTTCGGTGATTTGCTTTTAGAGCAATGAAATTCCAAAAGCCTTCAATCGATAATCCTTCCGGGTCCAGTCGGCTCGGAATGGGGATTTTGGGGCTTGCGATGAGAGCGAGCGCCTTGCCGAGGGCCCCGCCGGTGAGCCTGTCAACAACACGAAGGCCGTCCCGGACGGGTTCGAGGAGGTCGAAAGGCGAACCTTTTGTAGATATCAGGTCGGAATAAAAGACGTCAACCCCGTTGTCAACCAGCCGCCTGACCGCGGGAGCGATACGGTTTCCATAGGCCCTGTTAATAGGGTCTAAAATCACAACAATTTTGATTTGGCCGTTGAGCTTTTTCTTCTCGATAAGTGCTTCGGTTAATTCTTTTACGATGTCTCTTGGGGGCTTATTCTTTGAATACATTGTGTCGAACAAAAACACCGAAGCGAATATCAGCTTATTAGCATCTTCTATCATATCGAGCGCTTTGTCGCCTATCGAGAGCCTGCTGAAACACTGCTGACTTTGTGGGTCGAATCCGCTGTAAGAAGCCTGCAGAGCTATTTTCTCCTCGGAGACCCAAAACCACGGAGACTGCGCTGCCAGGCGCCCGGGTTTGGAAATTTCAAATGTAAGATTTGGGATTTTAGATTTCGATGCCGATGTGTTTGGACCGCCCGGGCAGCATCCGAATCCCGTAACGATTAAAAATAATAGCGTGATTCTCGATTTCATGACACTACGCTGCCCGCTGTTTATTACTGCTCGATATTTGCGAGTTTGCTTATTCGATAGTTTCTGCCGATGGCCAGGTCCGCTGCAGGCAGTTGGTCGCGGGGTATTACGACGACGGGATTGTCCAGCTCGAATTCGAGCACATCATACTTGGACTCGGGATTCAGTTTCTGTGCCGTCGGGATGTCCGCGATGGAGCGTATGGTCATTCCGTTAAACTTTTTGACGACGATTTGTCCGATGTCCTTGTAGCCAAGGTTGATATTGGCCGGCAGAACAAAGCTCAGTATCACGATATCACTGCGTTCGGGAGTAGGCTTGAAAGCGAGGTCGCGATAGTAATGATACAGATGCGGCGAGACCTTGCCGGTCCAGTCGTCGCCCCATTGCGCCATATACTCGCGGGTAAGCTTCTGCAGGACGAAGCCGGCGGTGATTATGTATTCGCTCTGGCGGTCGTATTCATGATACGGCACAAGCATTTCCGAGACGTCGAAGTTCTTGACCTCAGCCTTGACCTTCTTTTTTTTCCCGTCGCGCCAAAGCTCAAATTTGACCGTTTGCCCGACGGCTTTGTTTGTAATCAGATGATGGTAGTGCAGCCATTCGTATTTCGGGTGCATAAACCGCCCGTGGGAATTGATGACGTTTCCGTCAATTGCCAATATGACGTCGGCCTTTTTGAGCACGTCACAAGCCGTACCGAGATTATAAACGTCGGTCACATAGATGCCGGCCTTCAGGTCCGCCGGCATCTTTAGAAAGGAGCGCATGGCCGGGTCAAGAAGCTCCGATGCGGCAAAGCCGACCGAGCCGAATCCCTTGTAATCATCCTCGGCCGCAGCCGCCAAAAACCTGTTAATTCTCTCTGCCGGAATAAGGCCGGCCTCTTTGTTGTCATTATACCAGCAGGCAATGCCGATTGGCTCCGAGCCGGCGCAGTAAACCTGTCCACTGCCGGTGGAGCGGGATGCGTTGGCGGCTACGTAATGGAGACTTCTTTCGTAGGAAGTGTTTGTCTTCTCAACCCTTGCGCGGTCGAGATAGGCCCGCCCGTTATACAAATGATTGTCCGATGAAAGCCAGTAGAAAGCCACTTCGGCGCCTTTCTGGTAGTCCTCGGTAAAAACAAGCGGCTTCAAAGGCTCGGTCATCCCATTGGGGTCAAGCTCGATTAGACAGAGATTGCTTTCGTAATCGACTATTTTGATTTTCGCACCGACAAATTCGTTTTGTCCGTATCTGATGGCTTTGACCAAGGCCGTATTTGCGATGTTCCAGGCCGGCGTAAGCACCTCGTATTTACCGACGGCACAACCACATGCCCAGTTTTCCGAGAGGTCTTTATGCTTCCAGGGCTGGGTCCTCTCGTAACCGTAAAATGAAACGTTCAGATAAACTATGGATTGCTTCATTGCTTCTGTCAAATCGGTACGGCCCTGCTCGGCAGCCGGCGCGAACCCTGATAAAATCAGGAAGATAACGGCAATTGAATTTGAGATTTGAGATTTCAAATTCGAAATTGATGTGTGCTTTATCATGGTTTTTCCTCCAATGAAGCTTCGTCGGGTATGTTGTATTTTTCGAGTATGAGCGGGCTTCTGAGCTTGGCTTTTTTGGCGTCAACGACCAGGCTGCGATTGTTACCCATAAACTTTAGTATATGGTGGTCGTCGGCCGGCTGCTTGAAGGCGGAGTGAACGTCGTCAAGGCTCCGGATAACAATGCCGTTGATACTCTCAATCGGTTGCTTTTTGAAATCGCCGACATAAGAGTTGACTTCGTCCGGCATTATTTCGGACAGGACAACGTATTCTTCGCGCAGCCGGTCGGTGTTCAACTGCATGGAATTATTGAAAAGGTATCGCAGGTAGTAGGGTATGCTGGTGAGCCATTCGCGTCCCCAGGTTTCGAGGAAGTTGCGCGTTGCCGGGACAAAAGTCAGTCCCGCAAAACAGACATATTGAGCCGGGCGGTCGTATTGGCGTGCATACTCGAAAATCGGCCTGTTCAACGCGACCGAAGCGGTCTCCGTCATTTTTTTGCCGTCGCGATAGAAAGTCAGTTTTGCCGTCTGGCCAATCTGTTTGGTCTCGATGACCTCGGACATATGCAGTGTCAAGCCGTATATCTGCACTTTGCCGTCATTATCGATATTGTAATCATCGATTTTTGTAATTACATCGCCGGGTTGTAACATCGTTTCTACCGAGCTGTGCATCATTGTGAAGACCACTACGATACCGTCCTGGTCCGGCGGGACTTTGAGGTAATCCTTGTAGCTGAGGCTGTGCAGACCCGGAAAAAGGCTGACGCCCAGCGAGCCAAAGCCGTCGTATTTGCTGTCTTCGATGTCAGCTAAGAAATGTTTGATGACGGTCGTGGGAACCATATAGCCGATGTTGTCGGCCTGCCTGATACCCTGGAAGGCCACACCGACAACTTTGCCGTTCTGCATGACCGGTCCGCCGCTGTTGCCGGGATTAATGGCGGCATCGGTTTGAATGACGAGGTGTGAATCGGCTCCGGTGTGGGAATAGGTGTCTGTTTCTATGCGCGAGACAACGCCCTCGGTAACGGAGATGTGGGTGCCGCCCAGCGGAAAGCCGTGTGTTGATACCGTGGTATTTACTTTCGGAATATCGGCCAGCTCCAGTGGAATAGTGCCCTCGAAGAAACTTTCATCTTCAACCTTCAGCAAGGCCAGGTCGCAGTCGTGGCCGATAAAGGCAACCCTCGCGGGATAGCGCTTCGCGATGTTCTCCTTCTTTAATTCGATGTACCTGTAGTTGCTGACGTTGTGGGCGTTGGTAAGGATTCTTTTGCCTTTAATGATAAAACCTGAGCCGAGGCCCTGACGCATAGATTTCTGCTTCCAGGGCGTTACATAGTCAAAATCCTGCTTGGCGCATCGTATCAAAACCACGGATTTCTCTGGTCCCTGCCTTTGGCTACCCTGTGAGACATTCAGGCCGACGCCGAGCGCGAATGCCGCAAGTGCTGCGATAAATATCCACTTTTTATTACACACTTTCTTATACTCCAAAAAACGAATTAATTATTTCACTTGAGGCGCGAATGCTCTCTCAATGCAAGTATTTTCCGCTATATTAGACTGCTCAGCTGGAAATTTGAAGAAGATTTTACCGGAAAGCTCTAAGTAAGCATAAATGGTAAATATGGGGAAATAGCGGATAAAGTAGGACTTGACGAAATTATAGTTCGGGTAACCTATTGCGAAAGATGTAAATTCTGGTATTATATTGCAATAATACAAACAGACCTTGTGTTGTTTTGGGTCTTGGCTTCGGGTTTTAGACGACTTTTGCCGGGAGATTGTTATGAAAAAAGAACATTTAATAAATTGAAGGAGCAACAAAATGAAAAGATATTTCACAATATCGACAATATGTATCATGGTGTATCTTTCGCTGAACACCGGCCTGGTCAGGGCTGCTCGGGGCGAAAAATGGGAGAGCCTTTTCGACGGCAAGACCCTTAACGGCTGGATACAGCGAAACGGCAAGGCCAAATACGAGGTCGAAGACGGCGTGATAGTCGGCGCCACCGTCCTGAAAACGCCCAACAGCTTCCTCTGTACCGAGAAAATGTACAGCGATTTCATCCTCGAATTGGAGTTTCTCGTTGAAGGGGGCATGAATTCAGGCGTCCAGATTCGCAGTAACAGCCTCGAGAATTACAAGAACTATCGCGTCCACGGCTACCAGGTCGAGATTGACCCATCGCCGCGAGCATACAGCGGCGGCATCTACGACGAGGCCCGCCGAGGCTGGCTCTACGACCTCAAGAACAGCCCACATGCCCGCAGCGCCTTTAAGCAGGGCCAATGGAACAAGTTTCGTGTTGAAGCTATCGGAGATTCCATCAAGACCTGGCTCAACGGCGTTCCCGCCTCAGACCTGAAGGATGATATGACCTCCACCGGCTTTATTGCCCTGCAGGTTCACGGCTCCAAAGAAGCCGGCCACAAGGTCAGGTGGCGTAATATTCGCATTGCCCAACCGAAACCCAAACCAGCCAAATCCATCCTTAAGGTCCTTATCGTTGACGGACAGAATAATCACAACTGGAAAGGCACGACCCCTGTTCTTAAGAGTATTCTGGAGGATTCCGGCATGTTTGAGGTTGACGTGGCAACCTCCCCGGCCAAGGGCCAACCAATGAGCGGATTCAAGCCGAACTTTGCCGAGTATGACGTAGCGGTCGGCAACTATACCGGCGCAGACTGGCCCGAAGAGACTCAGAAAGCCTTTATGGATTACATGAGCAGCGGCGGGGGTTTTGTTGTCTATCACGCCGCGGACAATGCCTTTCCTAAATGGAAAGAATACAACGAGATGATAGGCTTAGGCGGCTGGGGCGGCCGGGATGAGAAGTCCGGCCCAATGATTCGATACAAAGGCAATAGTGCTGTGTTTGACGATACACCCGGGCGGGGTGGAACGCACGGGCCCCAGCACGAATTTCAACTCATTACGAGACAGCGCAACCATCCAATCACCGCCGGTCTGCCGGAGAAATGGATGCACGTCAAGGACGAGCTGTACAGCAAGCTGCGAGGCCCTGCGAAGAACCTGACGGTCCTTGCGACGGCCTACGCAGACCCGGAAAAGGGAGGCACCGGCGAGCACGAGCCGATACTGTTCACTATCGGCTACGGCAAGGGAAGGATTTTCCAGACCGCTCTCGGTCACAACGTAGAACAGTTGAGCAGCGTTGGTTTCATTTTCACTTTACTGCGGGGCGCCGAATGGGCCGCGACAGGCAACGTAACTCAGACAAAAGTGCCGGAGGATTTCCCGACGGCGGATAAAGCCAGCCGGCGAGGGGCCGGGCTCTTACAGTGAAATCCGCCAAGTACGATTTTCCCAAGTCCCACAAGCCGCTTGTGGCAAAGCGACGGAGCCGGCTGAGCTTACGCTGGTCCTTTTTGCCAGGCGGTATTTGTGGGTGTGAAATTATTTTCTGGCAAGCAAACTTCCTCATGTCATGCTGTCCGTAAGTCCCGTAATGGCGTAAGCCATCCTGTGTCCGCCGAAGGCGGACTGACGGCGGACTCCATAGGAGATCGCCGCAAGGCGAAGCGAAGCATCTGGTCATAGAATGAGATGTTACCGACCGAACAAAGGAAACTCTCAGTTCGCAAGTCAGATTCTTCCTCTTCGGCTTCGTTCAGGGCTAAAGGCTCGTTTCGCTCAGACCTGTCCTCGAGCGAAGCGAAGGAATGACAAATGAGTGTAAGACATTACTATGAATAGGGTTACAATGTGCCGGAAAATAATTTCACACCCAGAGGGATTATTCAGAAATCGCCAATAAACCCTATAAAAAGGGGTTTTGGGCGAATGAACCAGCCCCCAATATAGTTCCTGTTGAGGACCCAATCGAGTATAGTCCTTTGGAGATTGATACCAAACGAATCTCTGATACCGCTTTGGACCGCGGTAAAGGCCGCACTCTACTTCTCAAGTGAACTACGACCGCCTGAAGGTGGTAGCTTTGTAGGCAGGCTGAAAGCCCGTTAAAGCCGGTAAAATCCGAAGCAAAAGGCAAAGTGTTAAACTCAAAACGTAAAACCAAAGCTCAAAACTTGAAATTTTTGTTCACTTGGCGTCATCTGTGGCACAACACGGCAAAAAAGAGTTATTTGATGGTCTTCTCCAAACCAGGAAAATGGTTCGAGAACAGTAGAAGCTTCGGGATAAATCTGGTAATATAGTATTCTCCCGAATATCAACAGGTTTCGGGAGTCTCAAGAGGTTTCGAGCATGAAAAAGCAGAGAAATCCAAATTCGACGCCCTTCAAAGACTTCTGGAGGCTGGCTAATGCCCAGGACCTTCTCAGCAGGGCCGGTACGCTGATGATGCGAAAAAGTCCCAGGGCCACAATCTGGACCGCGGGCATAACCTCGTCCGGCTACCTCTCCAGCTACCTTGGGCTTCCCGGCTTTACGGGATTACAGGCCATCGTAGCGCCTTTCGTGGTAGGTGGAGGATTGCTCGGCGTCGGTGCCTCAATAAAGTATATCCCGAGGACCCTTTCCGGCAGGTTAAGAATGATTGCCGAAGCAAACGACCTGAACCTGATGGAGGATTACAGAAAGTCCCAGGTGACCGAGCATCTTAATGTGCTCTGGGACAAGGTTTTCAGGTATGAGTCGGATATCAGGTATAGTCGTGACGAGGCCGAGGCCGAACGTAACCGGATAATCGCTGATAAGGAATATATCAAGGCCGGGATTAGCGGATGGGATAAAGGCGTGCTGGACCGCCTGGGGGCGAAAAACGACGAAGACATCGATAGTATTGTCACGGCAATAATGACCGCCAGGCCCCTCTCAGACAATATGGAAAAGTCCAGAGAAGGATACATCATTTCATCCCTTTATGCGTTGACGCACGCTCTGCCGCAGTCGAGCCAGGCAAAAGAGGTTGGCTTTCGCCTCAATTTGTATGAAGATGTGCGCGACGGCGCTTATTTTGACGAGAGCGATGTAAAGCTTTTTGAGCAGTACATGGGCAATATGACTCTGACTGATATTAAAGCAGAAGTTGGCCTTGGCAGGATGGCCTCAATCAGGCAGCTCCCGAAGAAGCTTTCCTGGAGCTTCTGGTTCAATCTTGTAATAAGGAGGATTGCCGCCGGCGCGGGAAGGGCCGTCAAGCACCTTAATGAGAACTACGGTACGAACTTGTTCAATTCCCAGGTGCTGCTCTGGCCGGGTGAGGAAAGTGCGCAATGGCTGGCAGACTTCCCCGGTGCAAAAGAGCAGGTCCTGGAATTAAGGAAATCAATAATCCGGGGGACTCTTGGTGATAACTATGAAAATGCCGCCATGGTGCTCGACAGGATGCTGCTGCCCTGTTTTGAGTTTGCGACCGATTTGAGGATGAGATATGACCACGAATATTGTAACGGGAGCCTGGATTATCAAAGCGAGGACAAAAAGAGCACAATAAAAAACAATATAATCAGCGACCTGGAAACATACGGCTATAGCCAAAAGGATATTGCCCGGGCGCAGCAATACGCGAAAAATGCAGCCGATGCCCTCTCGTCATTTATGGATTATCTGGACGCAACGGGTCATAGACGGCTTTTTGATGATAAGCTGGCGTTGCGGGCCGTGAAAATTGCGTTCCATATCAACAAGAACCGGTTCCGCAGTATGTTTCGAGATAAAAATTCTGCCGCTTTTCGCGCAGAGATTGACCGTGAAATTGAAAAAGCTGCCGCACAGAAAGAACTCTATTGCGACAGGTTAATTGGCCTGAGATTGCACCATCAGTTGACAATATTGCAAATCCACGGATACAAGGACTTGGCAAAACGGCTGGCTTATGCGCAATAATACAAGGCTGCATCCTTTGCCGGAAAGAGGAATTTTTCGCTTGAACTGTCCGTGTTCAACTGTTAAGCTTATCTGGGCATACGCAATGAATGAAAATTAATTAAGGAGCAATGAAAATGACCGGAAATCAACATTCAAAAAAATATCTCCCCCTGGCGCCGAAGCAGTGGCAAAGCGTTCTATTGGTCTTGTGCCTGGCTCTGGCGAGTACGCTCGGCGGATATGCAGCCGAACCGGACAGCTCGAAAAAGAGCCGCTGGCGCAACCTTTTCAACGGCAAAAACCTTGATGGCTGGAAGGTCAAAATCACGGGGCACGAGTTGAATGATAATTATGGAAACACGTTCCGGGTAGAAGACGGCGTCATGAAAGTCTCTTACGACAAGTACGACAAGTTCGGCGGAAAATTCGGACACATTTTTTACAAGAACAAGTTCTCGCACTACATCCTGCGCCTCGAGTACCGGTTCGTGGGTGAACAGATTTCCGGAGGGCCGGGCTGGGCTTATCGAAACAGCGGAATCATGCTGCACTGCCAGTCGCCCGAAAGCATGAGAAAGGACCAGAATTTTCCGGTCTCCATCGA
The DNA here is from genome assembly GCA_030611315.1 of Sedimentisphaerales bacterium. GTDB lineage: Bacteria > Planctomycetota > Phycisphaerae > Sedimentisphaerales > Anaerobacaceae > JAUWPZ01. The sequence goes on along the minus strand of JAUWPZ010000042.1, from coordinate 6,896 downwards.
GGTTCAACTGCTCGGGGGTAACGGCAAGGATAAACGCTCGACCGCCAATGTGTGCACGCCGGGCACACATATCGTAATGGACGGCAAACTCGTCACTCGCCACTGCAATCCGTCGAAATCAAAGACTTATCACGGCGACCAATGGGTTACAATTCAGGTGGAGGTCCGCGGCAATTCAACCATTAAGCATATTATGGATGGTAAGGTCGTACTGGAATATGAGAAACCGCAGCTTGACGAAAAGGACAGGGACGCCAAAAACCTGATTAAAAACGGCGACAAGATGCTGCACGAAGGTTACATATCACTTCAGTCCGAGAGCCATCCCGTTGAATTCCGCAAAATCCAGCTCCTTCCCTTGAAAAAATAGAGGACTTCTCCGCCCCGGCATTGTCGGCTTAACCCGCATATTTCATACTTCCTATTACGAGGCAGTTTTGGAAGTAGTTTGACCTGTTGTTGATGCGTACAGATTCAATACCGTGAAACAGCGTAAAACCCCCCTTACCCTAACATGAATAAGCCAACTTTTTCAGGGATTATCGAAAGACAAGCGAAGGTTGGAGTGGACCTTTTACAATTCCGGCTCAACGCCTGCCAGCCAGTTATTGACCCACTCTTTCAAATCATTAAAGTCAACATTTCCATCGCACGTAAGGTCAGCCCCTCCGCATAGACCGCAACTGGTTTGCGGCCACTGTTCGGCAATCACGCAATAGTCCTCGAAGTCCACGGAACCGTTCCTGTCAATGTCGCTGCGGAGGAACTCGTAGGCGCCCATGTCCACCGTCACGCCTAAGAAACTGAGACCTGTGTCGGGTGTTTGCGGGTCATCCACTACGCGTGGATTGCCATCCGCATCTACAAAAATACCGGCGGGAACCGCTGTGGTGTCTCCTGCATCAATACATGGCGAATCCGGCTTCAGCCGTAAGTTCCACAAATTCGGGTCGGGATTGTTGGTATCTACAAAACACGGGTCGGCATCGATACATCCTGTCCCAAACCAATATTGGCCGGTGCCGCCCCAGCCGCTTTGGACGTCGCTGTAGGTGACGGTCGTTGAGCTGGCAACATCATCAACAATCTCATCCGGAGTATTGCCCCACATGATGCAGTTTATAACCGTCGGATTGCTGGCGAAGTTGCACATCCCGCCACCGCTGGTCTGTGCCGTGTTGCCGGTGAACGTACAGTTTGTCACCGTCGGGCTGGTATTCAAATTGAAGTTGTACATCCCGCCGCCGTTATCTTCGGCCGAGTTGCCGCTGAACGTTCTTTCGTTGTACGCAAGCCGACCTTAGACATATCGAACGGGACAAAGCCCAGTTTTAGTGCTGGCGAGTTGGGCTTTAACCGAAAGTCGCCATTCTCAGGATCGACGAAGAGCGGATCGACAGTCAAGCTGTGGGCATCAATTCCGTCGCCTTGTTGTTTTTCCAGCATCGTTTTGCCCAGCTCGGGATCCGCTGCACAATAGTAGATATTGTAATCGGTATCGGCATCCTTAGATTTTGCCAGTACTCTTCCTCTGCGATCCTCGGTTGTTCTTCCTTTGCCGGGCGGTAGCTCATCGATGAAGACACATTCCTTACTGGAAGAATAAAAGATGTTCCGCTTGATGACGGCCCCTGTCAGGGGGCCTTCACGCACTGCCAGATAGTAGCCACGGGGCGGTGCGATGATGTCTGCGACAATGTTGTTTTCACAGCGGGTGTTTAGTTTCAGCATGATCCCTTGCGAAACGCACTTATAGATCAGGTTTTCGGCAATGAGGGTATCCCTTTGCCCGCCATCCGTTCGGATCGCACACTGCATTATCATCGGGGCGACAAGATGGTGAACATAGTTGCAGCGAATCACGTTGCCTGCGCCTGCGCCGCGAATATAGATTGCGTTGCCGTCGCCCAACATTTCCATGGCGTGATGGATTTCGTTGTATTCGATGAGATTGTCATGGGTGTGAAGATATGGACGAACATCTTCCAGTTCCGGCTTTTTAGGCAAGTCACCTATTTCATGCCTCCTTATGGTTCTACCAAGCTCCCGGCCTTTTTTCGTAAAAAAATCAGTCATGCAGCCAGAAAGAATAATCCCTGTATAGGGCGTGTGGTGGACCAAGTTATTCGCCACGCGGTTTTCCCCACTCTGCCAGACCATGATGCCGGGCGAGTGCAAATAGATTCGACCCGTATGATGAATATGGTTGCTGTAGACGAGATTGTTCTTATTCACATCCTTGGTTCCCGGGCCGTAGCCGCAGAGCAGGATGCCGGCACCTCCCATGTGCTCGATATGGTTACCGGAGATTTTATTTTCCTGCCCGTGCAGGTCCACACGTATCGCGCCGCTGCCACTGTGGGCAAAGCGACATTGCTCGATCGTGCAATTCTCGGTGCCGCGCAGGCGAAGCAGCGCGTTGGCTTTGTCGAGCATATCCCAGTCGTGCTGCAACCCTGCATCGTCCTGGGTTAGGGTATAGCGGTCGCCATGCATAAACGTGAGGCCACGGAAGCATAGGTTCCGTACGGGAATATCTTTTGGCCCCTTCTCATCTATTTCGCCTTCAACGCGGAGCAACTCAATCAACTGAGGAGCTATGACAGGCGACTTGCCCCTCGGCCATAGGTAGACCTTGCCTTCCTTCGTATTCAGAACCCACTCGCCCGGCTCGTCGAGTTCCTCCAGTGCGTTCTCAACCCAGCACGATTCGGTTGTTTTCAGAAAATGGAGTTTGTTCATGGCATAGGTTGCGTCGATTGACGTGTGGGCCATCTGCTTTTCTTCGTCAACCGATACCAATGGCAGGACATTCACAATCCAGGCATGATGCGGACGAACCACGATTTCCACATCTTCCACATTCGGCCAGTTCTTCAATCGGCCCTCGGGGAAATGAAGCTTGTTGCGACTGCCGCCCTCCAGCGGGATGAACCCGGTCGACCGCGCACGCGGCAGCAACCCCTCAGCGTCATAGAGGGTGAAGAACCGGTCAGAGACATTCGCCACCCATATGTTACCCCGTGCTTCCTTCGGCAACCCTGAAGGCTTGCAAGACACTTTTCTCCAACCCTTGATTTCCCGCCCCGAACTGAACACAGGCTTCTCGCCGGGATAGGCGGCGTAAGTGACAGTCGAGTCACCCTCTCCCGAATCTTCCAGACCGAACACAACCGTCTTCTCCAGTTGGTAGGTTCCCTCGCGAACCAGAACAACGATATCCGCTGACTTGCTCTTTTTTAAATCCCGAACCGCATCGCGCGCCCGTTCCAGTGTTGCGAAGGGACCATCGGTTCCCTGCGTGTTGGGATCGGATAAGGTGCCGGACCACGCGTCGGAGCCATTGGTGGACAGATAGAAATCAGCATTCGTCGACGCAGCGTTGCATATACTTCCGGCCATCAGGGCCAACATATAGATGAATAGTTGCTTCATTACGTTTCTCCGTAATTAAGTTTCGCTTTCCCAAAGGTTCGACCTGCCGCAATGCATAGCTTCACGTCATCAATTATACCGTATGGCTCAATTGCAATCAAATATGACCCCGCCGACACACGGATTTTCAGTCCGTTGCCAACATCACCATCGGTGCCCAGGCAGAGATGGAAACTGACCATCTTACCGCCGGTTTGCTGGTGGATGCCGATACCCTTGCCGCCATCGTGGATTACGTACCCATCGCCGCCACCCGGCCTGCCCCAGAAAATCTGCGTACCGTCCCACTCATCCGAGCCGTTGTCGTGGTCCCACGTGCCATCCAGGGAATCAAAGTTTTTGGTCGGACCGTTAGTGTCCTGGTCGCCGTTGTAAATGTACGTCCATCCGCCAGGTGGCACACGATAGTCGATACCCGCCCGGGCCACATCACCAGCCATTCCCATCACCAGAAAAATTATGGAAATTGTCACCGATGTCCTTATGTTTGTTTTATTAGCCATTTTTGGTCCTACCGAAAAAGAAGTGTTTGTTTTTTCCCTTTTGTGCATTGCTAAGCCACTCCGATTTATGGCTATTCCAGGGAAGGTGCTAATAAAGCCGCATTTTTAGCTATTCTCCTCCTGAATAGGCTAAAAACTTATAACAAATATTTTAACAGATTTTTGTAATATTTCAAGTAAAAAAATTCTTTTCAGGGCCGCTTATGATGCACCCGCGGCTCTTAATATTGACCGGCCTAAAATTTTGCGTGTATCAGTTGCGAATTTCCTTGATTTCGGTTCACTGATTTGGTATAATAATTGTTGGCATAACAGCCCTTTGGGATTGATTCGAGGCTCTGAGGAGGGTTTTGATGAAAAGTTGTTTGAAGTTAGCCTTCGTCTTGTTGGTTTTATCGTCAGCCTGGCCAATTTGCGCTTCCGGAATCAATAATCCCAATGTTGTTCTTGAAACCAACTTTGGCGATATTGTTGTAGAGCTTTACCCCGAGGATGCCCCCATAACAGTCGATAATTTCCTCGGCTATGTCAACAGTGGTTTTTATGACGGTCTTATCTTCCATCGTGTTGTCGAGAATTTTATGCTCCAGGGCGGCGGTTATTATTTTATACATCCTTATATTTACTATGCCCAGCCGGGCGCTCCCATAATCCTCGAAAGTTATAACGGCCTGAGCAATCTTCGTGGCACAATCGCCATGGCTCGAACGAGTGACCCGAACTCGGCAACGTCACAATTCTTTATAAATCACATGGATAATCCCGACCTCGACCGTGAAAATGCTGAGGATGGTTTTGGCTACTGTGTCTTTGGGCGGGTTGTAAGCGATATGAATGTTGTCGATGATATAGCACAGACAAATACTGTTTATGTGAATTCGTCAATGACTCATTTCCCACACAATCCTACGGTTGACATATACCGTGCTTATGTGCTCCCTTGCAAGTCGCCTTCCTGCAGCGATTTCAGCGGCGACGGCGAATTAAGCGGCAAGGACTTTACAATCTTCGCCTCGAATTGGCTTGGCAACGACTGTAATTCGGTAAACGATTTTTGTGCAGGGACCGACCTTAATTACGACGGCATTTCCGATTTTGCCGACTTCGCCCTGTTTAGCGGAAATATAAGCGCACCAACCAAGCAATAGGTATTCACTCTACGGCCGGCTCTGCTTGGGGCCTAAGCACACAACGCTTCCGTCCCGCAGCGATGCGAACAACCAGCCGCCGGCTGCAATCATGCCGTCGAACACGGGCGGATAATCCAGTTCTGTTTCGGACAGTGTCTTTCCGTCCCTGGCCGATATAGCCACGAGCCTGGCGCCTTTGCGCGCCTCGAAGGCGGCGTATGGGTCTTTCGCGTCAAAAACATCCGGAGCGCCCGCCACGAACAAGGTATCGCCTGCTTTGACCATCGCGCGAATTCGCACGCCCAGCCACTGCTTCCAGACAGGCATCTCCGCCCGCGTATAGCCGATGCCCTTGTCCGCACCGAATCCCCGGCTCACGTTGTCCAAGCCGGGATTGCCTTCGCGTGGAATGTGCGATTGAGGCAGCCACACGAGAGGCTTGCGCCAGCCCTCTTCGCCGACAATCTGAGGCTCGTTCGTATTCAGGTCCGCAAACAGCAGGTAACCTTTTTTGCCCGGGAAGAACATCGGGCTGTGCACGTTGCGATAGTAGAACGTCCGCACGGCATAAGTCTTCGCGTCATCGACCACAAGCAGCTGTCCCGTCTTCGAAGCCTGGTTCGCTAACTGAAAGCCCGGCCATCGCTTCGAGTACATCCAGAACGTGCGGTTGTACCACGAGCCGTCCAACAGGCCGGCTGTCGAGAAAATATGCAGCCCAACATCTTGAGCGCCTTTGCTCGACAGGACTTTAACTTCGACCTCCTTCAAATCAGGCGTCATCTTCTTCTGACGCATATAGACGAAGCCGCCTTCGCTAACGAGCACATCCGAATTCGCCCCGGTGACAAAGAAGGCCACATCACGCGAACCTTCATCGAATGGTCGCGGCCCTTCCAGCAGCCCTTTATGGAGAATTTTCCCGGTAGCCGGTTCGAGCCCATAGAGACGAATTCCGCCGTCCAGATATGTGGACCGTCCCGCCGTGAAGTACGCCACTCCTTTATCTACGAGAATGCTGCCGTGCACCGGCCAGCTCGACTCGACCTGGTCGAAAGAGCCTATCCGCTGGTCTCTCGGCGCCGCCAGGAACCGCCATACGAGCTGCCCGTCCGAGGCCCGCAGGCAATAGACGCGCCCGTCCCTCGAACCGAAAAGCGCCATCCCCCGATATATTGTCGGAGGTGAGTCGATACGTCCGTTCGCGGTAAATTGCCACAGCTCTTTGCCGCTTGCCATATCCAGCGCGTAAACAGTATGCGCATCCGACCTGGCGACGAACACCTTGCCGCCGGCGGCTACCGGGGCCGTCAGCGTGCCTTTTAGCGTAACCTTCCACTTCTTCGCTGCCTTGGATGGGACATCGCTGCGGGTCGTGCCGCTGCGTGCTGCATCGTGGCGATACGTCGGCCAGTCGTCCTTGGAGGCCGATTTCCTGCTTCTAACCTTTCCGTAAGCCGGGCCCTTCTCAAGACGCCGTCCATCAGCAATTGGTTCGGGAGCAGCATCCGGTCCGGCCGTCAAGGCGGAAAAGCCCAGCAGCTTCGCCCCCGGTTGACAGAAACACTGGTCCGGCGGAACATAAAGCATACCGTTACACGGAACAATCCCGAACTTGCACGCGCCGCGAATCCAGTTATTCTGCGAATGGTTGTCCGCCTGGAAATCGAGAAACTCGGCGCCCTCGTAGGAGCTTATCAAGTACCGCACCGTTGCCTTGTTACGATAGCAGCGATGGTGATGTTCCGGGCTTCGCAGCCTGGGCACGAGTATCCGCTTCTTCTCTTCGCCCGTGCGAAGCTCCCAGCCGATGGCAAGGGAATGCGGG
>JAUWPZ010000218.1 GCA_030611315.1 Sedimentisphaerales bacterium | reverse complement strand
ATCTCCCGGTAAATTCGCCTGCTAACATCTCTAATGATGAGCCAGAGGAAGAGAGGTCGGTCAACTTCTCCGACTATGCTGAGCTGATGGAATACTGGCTTGACGAAGATATGTTTCCCTAAGCTTAAGATGAGGTATGCATAAGTCGTTTCCCGCTTTTTTTGTGAGGACGACCGGGGATTTGCGCCGTTGGTATAGGCCAAAAGCCATAGTGAGTAGCAAGAGAAATTGGGCCATTTGGTCAAGGCTCATTATAAGGCTTTGGTTGAGTAATTCGAATGAAGTGCGCATGCGACAACCTGGAACTTTGGAAGTATCGGCTTGCTGAACTCGCAAAAGAAGGAGTGTAGATCTATGAAGCGACGAACAGCATTCACATTGGTAGAGCTTTTGGTGGTGATAGCCATCATTGCGTTATTAATGGCAATATTGATACCTGCCCTTTCTCGGGTAAAGAAGCAGGCCAAAGGCGTCATCTGCCGATCAAATATGAAACAGTGGGGTCTTGTGTTCGCTCTTTATGCCAAAGAAAACGAAGACAGTTTTCCCCAAAGTTATGCCGGCAATGGCGTCAGTTGGGAGGAAGCATGGATGCTCGGCGCCACATTGCCGTATTACAAGAATAAGGATATGCGGATGTGTCCTTCAACAAAAACTCTCAACAGACCGCCAGCAGCAGATCAACCCGGCGGGACATTCATCGATTGGGGACCTTTTCCCGCATCAAAGAGTGGTTCCGAGTGGTATGATGCTCTTGCTACCGGCAGCTATGCGTTCAATAACTGGTGTGCAGACCCCCCTGCGGAGGTGCCGTTCTGGGACGGTATCCCTATCCAGAACCTGATAAGGAAAACCTCCGTGAAAGGCGCCCATATTGTACCTCTCGTAGCAGACAGCGTATACGTTGACATCGCCCCGAAGCACACTGATCGCGCTCCGATGAATGACGAGCATGAACGGGATGAATACAGGGCCTCGTACAGTTCAAATTCCATGAAGTGGTTGTGCATTGACCGTCACAGTGGCGGGATAAACGCGGTTTTTGTCGACATGCATGTCGAACATGTGGGGATTAAGCGATTGTGGAAGCTCAAATGGCATAAAAACTTTCAGTTGGGTGTCGGACCTGCAGGTGGCTGGCCAAGCTGGACCGATAGATACAAAGATGAGTAAGAGCGTCCATGGCCATTGGAACAGGTTCCCCATGAGGCTGTTTTGATTGTTGGTATATTCGGTCATTATTCGTCGCTCGTCGATAGTCCCTTCGCTCTGCTCGAGGGCAGGATTGCGTATTGCGTGTTGTGGCGATAAATTTCAAATGTCAGATTTCAGATTTTTCGTTAAGATTTTTTGCTTTCTTCTTTCGGGCGGGTCTTCCATCTTCGATGCAGCCACCAGTATTGGGTCGGGTCTTCCCGGATAAAGTCCTCAATCGCCTTGTTGTACTCCGCCGTAACCCACTTTAGAGGGTCTTTCTTGTCGGCCCATTCTTCGGGGAAAATAATTCGATTGACCTGTATTTCAAAGAAAAAACGATTGCCGAGCCTCCTGCTGCAGCCCACTCCTATCGGCAGATTATTTGTGATAGCGAGCAAACCTATACTCTTATAGGTACTGGCCTTACGCCCGAAGAAATCGACAAAAACTCCTTTTTTGCCGGCATCCTGGTCGGCAATAAAGCACAGAGTAGCGCCCGTTGAAGCGATCTTTCCCATAAGCTCTGCCGCGCCTTTTTTATCGATTATCTTCTGGCTATGCCTCTCCCGAACCTCGTATAAGTGCCTGCTGATGTATTTGTTATCCAGCGGCCGGGCGATACTGTAAACGTTAAAACCAAACAGCCCCAGGAGAAATCCCATAATCTCAAAATTGCTGTAATGAGCGGCGACCATCAGCATGCCGCGTCCTTCCTGCATCAGCCATTTGGCCCTTTCGACGTTCTTGTAGCGAGAGTATTGGCGCCAGTTATGTTTTTTCACTAATCGCGGTACAAATACTATGTCAATCACGAGCATCGCGATATGTTCGAAGCTTCGTCGGCCTGTTTCCCAGAGCCATTGCTCGCTTTTTTCCGGGAAACTCGCTCTGAGGTTGTCCAAAGCCCGGTTTCGTCCGCGATGGTAATATTTCCACAGCAATCTGCCGCAAAAACAAGCTCTGTGGAGATTTGTCTCGACATCAAACAAATGAACAGCAACTTCGAGTATTCTTATCGCAAGATAGAGAAGCCAGTCCACGATGGGATTTTGTCTCTTTTTCTTCTTTTTTCGTGCCGTCGAATCAGCCATAGACGGCCATTTTAGGGACAGAATTGCAACTGTCAAGCGTCGGAAGGTCGTACTCCCTGTTACGGTACGTACAGGTGGAGGTACATTTGTAGCGGAATGGGCAATTTTCCATCAAGGCAACTGCTCCATGCCAGTAAAGGATTTCGGCCTGCACGGAGAAAATCTTATCAAATTGGCGAATTTGCAGGTATTGGCCTAAAAAGGATTTATCGGGTGGTGTGTAGGGGGGGCACCTGTTAATTTCGATAATTGAGAAGGTTTTTTTCTTGAAATGACGATGGGCAAAATAGTATAATGAGGATTGTAGGTTTTCGTCTATTTTGTTTCATTCGTTGGAATTTTGGTTTTTAAGCCAATTTCCTTAGCAATGGACAGAAATGTTTTTTTCATAAGGAGGACGTAACATGTCTAAGAAATTGATTTACTTTGTTTTGGTACTTGGCCTTTTCGCTTTAATTTAATATTACTTCATTTAATAGGAGAGTATGATGATTACACAAAACCGAATCAAGACCGTATTGACCCTCGCCGCCGTGGCGCTGGCAATCCTCGGCCTCACGGCCACATATCAGGTCAGCGCTGCCGAACTGAATCATGACGTGAC
>JAUWPZ010000091.1 GCA_030611315.1 Sedimentisphaerales bacterium | reverse complement strand
TGGGAATTTACAGAAGTTTATTTATTCCGTCTGGCAGACTGGGAATGATAGACTATTCACGAACCACGAGTCACAATTCACGAACTACTCGACTGCAAATTCCTTTTTCCGGGTGTTCATTTGGGCTTTTAGGCGTGCGATAATCGATGAGTGCATCTGGGAAACGCGGGACTCGGACAAATCCAGCGTCGCCCCGATTTCCTTCATCGTCATCTCTTCGTAGTAGTACAAAACAATAATCAAACGTTCGGCGCGCGTCAGCCCTTTCGTTAGAAGGTTTTTCAGGTCTCGCTTTTGGGCCTCGACCACGGGGTTCTCGCTTTTTTCATCCTTGATTATGTCTATTTCCCGAATATCTTTGTCGCCGTCGGTATATTTCGTGTTCAATGATACCTGGCTCGCCGCGTTCGCATCACGCTGGAGACGCTTGAACTCCTCCATACCGAGTTTTAGTTCTTCTGCGATTTCCTCGTCGGTAGGTTTGCGTCCGAAGTCTGTCTCAAGGGAATGAGTGGCCTTTGACAGTTGGTGGGCACGAGCGCGGACCAATCGGGGAACCCAGTCCATACTGCGAAGCTCATCGAGAATGGAACCCTTTATACGAGGTGAGCAGTACGTCTCAAATTTCACGCCTCTCGATGGGTCGTAGGCATCGATGGCGTCCATTAGTCCGAAAATGCCCGCACTGATCAGGTCGTCTAATTCAACCTTATCAGGTAATTTGCTGTGTAAACGCTCGGCGGAGTATCTTACAATGTCCCGGTAATGTTCCATTAAAAGATTGCGGGAGCAGTCGTCGCGGGTCTTATGGAATTGCTCCCATATTTCTTTGATACTGAGTTCTTGCTTGGCTTTCACAAGATTCCTCCGTGATATTTTAGGGCTCTAATAGTTTTGCACAGCCGAGCTATACGTCCTATAAACAACAGTACTTTTCTCCTTACGTCCTGGCTTTGCTCTTGCCGGACAGACACCGGGACTGTCTCAATCACTTATCGGCCTTCTGGCCGATTACTTTAGAAGAACCAGTCAACAACCTTCTTGAAAAACCCCTCCTTGTTCGGCTCCACGGCCAAACCACTGCTCAATTTCGCTGCCAGGGCCACCAGCGATGAGGTAATTTGTGATTTAGGGTAAGCCAGAACTACCGGTTTTCGCAGACGAACTGCACTGCTCAATCGGTCGTCCCTGACTAATACACCGGCGTCGTATACGTCCGTGTCCAAAAATCGCCTTGCAACATTTGTTACCTGCTGATAGACCTTTTTACCTTCTGCCTGACTATCAGCCATATTCACAATAAGGCTGATTCGGCCTTCGAACCTGTTTCGAACGAGCACTTTAATCATCGCATAAGCGTCCGTCATAGCCGTGGCCTCCGGCGTTGTAACCACCAGAGTGTGGTCTGCGGCAAGGCAGAATCCCACAACCGACCTGGAAATACCCGCCGCTGTATCAATGATAATCGCGTCGCTGTTATTCTGGAGCTTCGACAATTCCGTCAACAGACGATGCCGTTGAAATTCGCTGATGTTGGCAAGCCCTTCGAGTCCGGATGCGCCGCAGATTATCTCTATGCCCTCGGGCCCGGTATGGATGATCTCTTCGATGCTTTTTTGCCCGTTGACCATATGCGAAATGTTGTATTTGCTGTTGATGTTCATAATGATATCGAGGTTGCCCAACGATATGTCCGCATCGACAAGAACGACTTTTTTCCGGGAAGCAGCCATGCATATCGCAAGGTTTGCTGCTATGCTGGTCTTGCCTACTCCTCCTTTACCGCTGGTTATCGCCAAAACACTCGCCGGCTGTTCACAGCTTGCCGTCATTTGTTGTAGGTAAAGCGATTCTTTTCTCATTCGTATTCTTGTCCCCCCATAGCTTTCAGTGTTTCAAGTGTCGGTTTCCTTTTACTTTTGTACCTGTATCGTTCTGCTGCCTGCTATTCCAGGATTGAAATCATCCCGTGCTTTTGCTTCAGCAGCTCGGCTGCAATCCTTTGGTTAAGCGAATTTTCCAGAAGCTTGCTTATCTGAAGCTCGATATATTCGTCATGGCTGGCTTCAAGAAGCTCTTTGGCGTATTCATCTATCATCGGTTCAACCGAGAAGCTGCCGCCGGCGCCGAATTTGATATTTTCAGTGTCACACAATACCAGCCGCTGGTGCCGGATATGCTCCTCGATTGCATGATTCAGCACTTCCGTGAACTCGTCCACCGCAAGGTCTTGAGGGACAAACTCGGGTTCGTGGATATTGTTTATGTTCTGTGTGAGAGTTATTTGGCGGCTCTGCGTGAACTCGATTACCTTAACGAGCAGCTCGGAGATATTGTCCGTTATCAATGGCGTTATATTCATGCTCATTCCTTACGATTGAGATTGCGTTTGAGCAAAATGCTCATTCAATTTCAGGTCTTTATCCGGCGGAAGGTTCTGGGATGTTTCATCCGGGTCAACTGTCAAAATCTCCCCGATGATTTCCTGCACTTGATTTGCGATTTTCTGTGCCTTCTCCCTGTGCTCGGGTTCAATCCGGCTCTGAAGTCTCTGCCAGTTCGTTTTTATCGGTCTAAGTTTGGTTTCCACTTCCCGAAGTTTTTCAAAAAGCTTCCGCCGCCCGGAGATGACTTCCAACAGCAGCTCAGGCAAGTTTGCTCCGGCCAATTGTTGTTGTCTCTTGGTCAGGTCCTTGAGCTGGTGGTACAAATACCGCTGCTGTCTCAGGATAAACAGCAGTTCTGCACCTGCGTTGGAGTTATGTTCCTTCATAACCAACACACCCCCATACGTTTCTGCGCAAAGTACAAAAGCTGCAAAGAACGATTAACAAAGGCGAAACTGCATCTCTCATCCATGATACTCTCAGTCCTTCCTTGTTTTTTCACAGCAAGACAAAAGTCGAATTATGAAAAAATACTTCTCTTTATCTTTTTTTATTAAAAATCAGCCTGTTCCCCACTTAGTTATTCTTGGCAGATTCCCGGCGGTCAGTTTCTTCCTGCTTGAGAATCCGCCTTATTTCAGAAAGAGTTTTTGTTTTCTTGAGCTGGATAATTCTTGATAATTTTTCAAACACCGACTCGTCGTAAAGCCGATGCCCGCCCTCGGTCCATTGCGCCTCGCGAATAAGCCCCATTATCGTGTAGTTGTGAATGGTTTGGCGTGAAAAGGGGGTGTAATTGACTAATTCGCCGATTCGATAAAATTTGGCGGGAATTTGCAGCGTCTGGTTCCTAACTTCTGATTGCATCTCGATGAGCTTCCTTCAATTTAAGAATTCAAAAGATTACAAACACAAAAACGAAAAACAACTGTTCACCTTTGTTCATCGCCCCGGGCCTTTCTATTGTTCAGCAATCGCCAGGCGGGGCGGGACGTACCGGCCGAATTAATTTTTTGTTTTGTCTTGGCTCACATCCCGAATCCAAACCATCACTTTTAGCCTTAGTTCGTTGTCTTCGGGATTGACTCGTTCGCTTCTTCTGTAACTCCTTCAATACGTCGCCATCTCAGTTAATTTCTTTCAAGTGTTCTCATTCGATTCGCTTCTTAAAAACACCTTACTTCGAGCCGTTTCTCACGAATGACTTCTCTCAAAACTACAGCGACTTTGTATCATTATATCATAAAAATATATTTTACGTTTTGCAAAATGTAAAACACATTTTACCGGATGTCAACTTTTTTTGGATTTTTTTTGGATTTTTTTATTTTTTTTTGGCTTCTCGCTAAGTATCCCTCCTGCAGAGCCAATAATATGGGACCAAAGATTTTGTCCAAGGCCCGAAAATTTTGGTGTGGTTTAAGTTTTAGGCGGATTTTTTTCGTTATTCCGCCGTCTTATATGACCGATTTCCAATTTCTTGAGCTTGTCCGCTCTTAATAGGCCACTCCGCCTACCCCCGCACTTCTTTGGCGTGGGTAATTTGGTGTGGGGTCTTTTGGTCTTTCTATTTGTTGAGGATTTTGGTGTTTCTTGTTTCGAATTTTCGCGAATCACGATTGGCGAGGTATGAAATTTGGCAAAAAAATTCCTTGCAAACTTCTCCAATTTGTGTTATAATACGGTTTAATTGAGATGTGAAGGCTGGCTAAAGAAATGCCTTAATATTATACTTTTCTGTGCCATCATAATTCAATTATTCGTTGTTTTCATACCAGGCCCGCCTTCCGGAATTTAACTGTTGTCCCATTACAGGAAACATGCGCGTAGGGTAATAAAATGCCAAATAAATTAACAAGAAGGGAATTTTTTAAAAGAACCGCATTAGGAGTTGGTTTGTTGGGATTAATTAAAGGTAGTTCTCAAGCATATGACCCTTATGAAGTCCATATAAATGCTATATATAACATAGGATTTTAAATGAAAACCCTATATGAAATTTTGGTATTATAGTACTTGAAGTGTACAGGAGTGTTTTAGTGAAGTGTATATGGGAAGGAGCAGAAAATGAAAACTCAAATTCTGAAAACATGGTTAGTGATGTTTGTGGTTTTGTTGATGATGGGTGGTTTAACTCGAGCTGACTCTGCTGGGATGGAAGAAGTTTTCTTTGACGATTTCGATGATGGAAACTTCGACGGATGGAGCGCTACACATCCTACCACTGGTGACCCGGCAACTCCTCCTGATGTCGTACCTTCTCCAGAGGGGTATTCGCTTCGTGGAGTCGGCAGCGGTTATTCCCATGACCCCGGTCTTAACGTGCATCTTTCACATCCCTTGGTTCTCAGCAATGTAGGTGAGTTGAAGTTCGAAATGCGCGCCAAGTCGGGGCCGCAGTGGCCTAACCAAGCCAAAGTACATCTGTTCAACGGCTACGACTATTACTCAGGAACGGCCTATGGCGAAGGTAACCAAACGGCATGGTTTCGGAGTGGCATCAACGGCGTGGAGTATGACCACGTTTATTCCATCAATGCGAACGTCTGGCATAATTTTGCCTGGATGCGCGATACAGATGGTTGGTGGTCGCTCAGCATAGATGATCTGATTGAAGCACCTAATTTTTACCAGGACAACCAATTGACTTCTTTTGACCAAGTCGTACTCCACATTCTGAGGAATCAATCCGAGATCGAGTGGGTACGAATCAGCGGCGTCCGTGAGGCAGTTCCAGTTGAATGGAGAGTTGCTGATGGCGGCAATGGTCATTATTACGAGCGTGTTGATGTTCCTGAAGGTATTGTATGGCCTGCAGCTAGGACAGAAGCAGAATATAGGTTTTTTAATGGCTCACAAGGATATTTAGCTACCATCACGTCAGGGGCAGAAAACCAGTTTATTTTTGATAATCTTATCGCTGCCGATACTAATCCCGCATCAATGAAGTATTTTATTGGGGGATTCCTGGACGGTAGTTGGCAGTGGGTCACAGCTGAGGAATGGAGCTACACAAATTGGTGGGTGACTGAACCTAGTGGTGATGGGACAGCTCTTGAAATAGCCAGCTCTTTAGCTGAACCAGAAAGCAAATGGGGAACTTGGAATGATGAACCATATATAAATATGCGTGGCGGTTATATTGTAGAATATTCTGTCCCCGAACCGACCGTTCCAGAGATGGTGTTGATACCCGGCGGTGAGTTCGAAATGGGAGACCATCATGGTGACAGACCCCCTCTAGAAAGTAAGGAACTACCCGTCCACGCGGTATTCCTTAATTCATTCTTTATGAGCAAATATGAGATAACCAACCAGCAGTACTGCGATTACCTCAATTCCTCCATATTGGCCGGTGATATAAAAGTTGACGATGGGATTGTTTATGACTTCAACGATACCGGTTATAATTACCCCTATTGTGATACGCACAGCGCCGATACTGATAGTCAAATCGACTATTCAGGTGGCGTTTTCCGCGTAGGGACCAAGGGCGGCCGTGATATGTCGGATGACCCCATGGTTGAGGTAAGCTGGTACGGTGCAGCGGCTTACTGTAACTGGCGAAGCAGCGAAGATGGCAAAGAGAGTTGCTACAACCTTTCTACGTGGGAATGCGATTTCACACAGGATGGTTATCGACTGCCGACAGAGGCGGAGTGGGAATACGCCGCCCGTGGAGGAAACCACAGTCCGTATTACCGGTTCCCATGGGGGGATACGATCAGTCACAGTCAGGCGAATTACGTCAGTTACTGGGTAGGAGGCAGTCCGTATTACCCCGGCGATGTAAGTCCGACAGAGGGTTACCATCCAGACTGGGAGGGAATTTATCCATATACCTCTGTGGTTGGGAATTTCGCAGCCAACGGCTACGGCCTTTATGATATGGCAGGCAATGTCTGGGAGTGGTGTAATGACTGGTGGGATCCAGACTACTATGATGTAAGCCCATACGATAATCCACAGGGCCCTGCCAGCGGTTCTTATCGTGTTCGCCGCGGCGGCGGTTGGGTCAACCCTACAGACCACTCCCGGGTTGCGGAACGCACTTACTTTGGCCCCGACCGCCGCATGGAGGAATGCGGGTTTCGTGTTGTGAGGAAACCTGAACCGCCAACTACCTATCACGTCGATGCAGTCCACGGCAGCGATGCCAACGACGGCCTATCCGAATTCACGCCCTTCGCCACCATCACTAAGGGCATCGAAACCGCCTCCGACGGCGATACCGTCCTCGTCTGGCCCGGCGTATATACCGAGGAGGTCCGCTTCAGGAAAAAGGCCGTCACCGTCCGAAGCGCCGCCGACGCCGCCCTCATCCAGAACCCCGATGATTTCGCCGTCTCATTCTACTACGGCGAAGGCCGAGGCAGCATCCTGAAAAACTTCGTCATCGCCAACAGCCTTACCGGCATCTTCATCGCCGCTTCTTCGCCAACCATCTCCAACGTAACCGTCGTCAACAACGCCTTCGGCATCGAGGCCTACGCCGACGCCGAGCCCGATATCAGCAATTCTATTCTCTGGAACAACGAAATCTCCGACATCTATGGCTGTGAAGCCCGCCAAAGCTGGGTCCAGAAAGAGCCAATCCCCGAAGCTCCCCCCGATGGCCTTATCTCCCACTGGACCTTCGACGAGGGCGAAGGCGATACAGCCTACGACACCGCCGGCTCAAACCACGGAACACTCGTCAACGGCCCACAATGGACCTCCGGCCAAATCTACGGAGCATTGAGCTTTTACGGAGATGGCGACCATGTTGTAATTCCTGATGACGATTCATTAACACCCAGCGACGAGATCTCGGTGTCATATTGGATTAACAAGGTCGAGGGAAAAGGGGCGGGAATATACAAAATGGCGTTCTGTCCCTGGGGACTAGCCTCTCCTGGAAATTCAATAGCTTATCGTCTCAACATAAGTCCGGACACTGGGTATATGGAATTTCAGATATTCGAATCAGTAAGTCAATGGGACACAATTCAAAGCAACGCCATGCCCTCCTTAAATGTATGGCATCATATTGTTGGAACGTTTTCACATGGAGCTGCGGTTATATACATTGATGGCCAGTTGGATGCTTCTGAAACGTTGTCTGTCTCTTCAATCATGAACGATGTACAGCCTTTAATTATTGCAGGCATGTGGGACTACTGCGGAAGATCACCACAATTCATTACAGGCTTGCACGGTTTCATAGATGACATCCGTATCTACGATCGCGCCTTGTCCTCAGAGGAAGTTGAACAGCTTTATCAGAGTACGACCGAAAACGACCCTCTCTTTGCCGATGCCGAATATGGCGACTATCATTTGAAATCCGAGCGAGGCCGGTATTGGCCCGAGCACGATATCTGGGTCCTCGACGAGGTCACCAGTTCCTGCATAGACGCCGGCGACCCCGATGCCGATTTCTCCGCCGAGCGAAACCCCAACGGCGGACGAATAAATATCGGCGCCTATGGCGGCTCATATTACGCCTCTATGAGCCGATGGTGGCCCTTCGGTGACGTCAACCACGATGGCGTCGTGGATTGGAAAGATTTCGCCATCGTCGCTGATACCTGGCTCGAGTCCGCACCTATCCCACCCGACCGGCCGACCCCGCCCGCTCCGGCAAGCACACCCGACCCTTACAATGGAGCCGATGGAATAAGTACAACTCCCGTTTTAAGTTGGCAGCCCGGCTATGGTGCAACGTCTCACGATATCTATTTCGGCACTACTCCTCCCGGCGTTTTCCAGGACAACCAGGCAGGGGCGTCTTTTGCCACCGGCCCTCTAAAAAACTCAACTGCATATTACTGGCAAATCGTCGAGGTCAATACCGACGGCAAAACCCCCGGCCCCATCTGGACCTTTACGACCACCGGCGGCGGCGGAACAACAGGAAGGTAAGAATCCCCAGCCTCCACGATTAATACTTAGAGCCTATCCTAATAACCTAATCTATTGCGGCCGGCTGCAAATCCCGATGCCTGCGTTGTCGGCCAAAAACGTCCTCAACGTGGCGTCAACCACGCCTCCGGGCGTTTTTGACCTTACGCCTTGGCCTCGCACTTTTCGCTCGGCCTCATAACGACGAGGTTATTCGGACAGGCTCTTAATTTCGGATTTGTCCGCGATACGCGATACGCAATACGATATTTGTGGTTATCTGTCTTTTCGAGCGAATTTTGCGTGTTCTGTTGCTTCAGTTCGCTGCGCTCGTCTTTGTGACGGAACACGCCTTGCCGGGCCAAATTTGCAGAAACAATGACTCACAGGCCGCTTTTTTCCCAAATCCACCTGCTAAATTGTCCGATACAGGGGTAAATAAACCTGTTTTTTAGCGGAAACTGTAACAAATAGGGCTTAAGTAGCGTCGGTTGTGAGTATGCATCAAAGCAAAAAAAACGATGGTGATAGTAATGTTGATAAACCACCTGGCGGGATTTCGCTGCTTGAGCGGGTTACGCCGTTGGCTCGGCAGATAAACTGTCTCGACCTTGAGCGAATAGCTGAGGTTTGCATTACGAACATTCCGAGTTTGGTGGGCGTAAGGTTTGCTTCGCTGTTCATACTTGACGAGACGAATAATATCCTGCATCTGTATAAGCACAATCACCCGTTTCTAATAAACAAGATTGTCTCGCTGAACCAGAATCCGCCGACGCCAATGGTTATGGCTGTGAGAAGTAAGGAACTCATATTGGTCGGAGATATTGACACCCACAAAAAGCCCATGATTCGAAAATCACAGCGTGCCTTTTCCCGAAACTATAAGACCAAAAACTGTGCTATTGTTCCTCTTATTTGCCAGAACAGGGTTGTTGGCGTGCTCAATTTGGCGGATAAAATCCGAGGCGATCACTTTAGCAGCGGAGATATCGCCCTGATAGAGTTATTTAGCCAGCTATGCGGCGCATCTATCGGTAATATAAAGTTATTTGAGAAGATTCAACGCCAGGCCACGACAGATGGCCTGACCGGGCTGGTGAACCACAAGACGTTTTATGAAATCCTCGAAAGAGAGCTCTGGCGGTCACGGCGATATGGCGGGCAAATATCTTTGATTATGGTCGATATTGACAATCTTAAACGGATAAACGACACCTACGGCCATCGTGCCGGCGACAAGGTTATCAGGCAAATCAGCAGAAAAATAACCGAATGTATTCGCCAAATCGACATAGCAGCCCGATACGGCGGTGATGAGTTTGCAATCATTTTGCCGAATACTTCGCTCAGCAAAGCGACAATTGCTGCGCGGCGAATGGTTGAAACGGTTGCGAATTCGCCGACGACCTGGCACAAAGAACAGATAGTACTGTCGATTAGTGTCGGCCTCGGCCAGTATGACGCGGAGGCCCATCCGGAGGATATTACAAGCGGAGCCGACCAGGCGCTGTACAAGGCCAAGCAGGCGGGTAAGAATACGCTCAGGATATTCGAGGCTACCAAAAAGAAGTAGCAGCTTTTTCGGAAGCTCAAGCCGAAATTGGGGAGGAAAAATCGCGGTTTTGAAAGTTACGTAAATTAATAGCAATGAAAATTTGGAAAATTGGATTTTGGGGAAAATTGGAGATTTTCAGGTTTTTTTAGTTTTCTTTTGTTGCGATGTTCGTTTTTGAGCTAAAAATGGGGGCGGATGGGTTAAGTTGGTGAAGCGGGGCAAGAGGGGCAAGTAAAAAGGCGTAAAAAATGAACATAAATTGACGTAAATTTACACTTTTTTGCATTTTTTTGCACAAAATGAACAAGAATTGCAATAAATTGACCTAAAATTGACGTGTTTTTCATCTTAACATTTTGTCAGGATGGGGAATATAGGCAAAGACAATTTGCCACAAAGACACCAAGACACGAAGTTTTTTAGACACGGATTGGCAGGTATGTTTTGGCCCGCGAAACACGCTAAAAGCGCGAAAGTTTTTCGATGAAAATTGCTTTGACCATTCAGGTAGACACACGGGTTCGCTGCTTATTCATTCGTTTTCTGGTTCAACCACGCGACAGATGTCTTTTCCGCAATGCTGACATTTCCCTCGGAGAATCAGGTCTTTGCCATTCATTTCTGCGGTTTCGAGAAGGATTGGTACAGAGCCGAGACATCTGCCGCAGAAAACACTGTCGAGGATCTTCTTCTGGACCCATTCGGGTATTTTCTTCCACCGGCGTCGGGCTTGTGGTGTGAATGTATCTCCGGGTTCCATCGGCTGTATCATCTTTCTCTTTCACCCATGTAAGGTGCGATATTTCGCACCAGTGAGTATTGCGTTACCCTTCTGTCGGGCGGTTGGCGTTTGCCTATTTCCGCCGTCGCTATTCTACTTCGCCAGAGGCTACGTAGAAACCAGCTGTGGCGGACAAGTGCAAATATGGGAATATTTTAACATATTTTCAGACAAAAATCAAGAAAAAAGGGGTAAAAAATTTGCCACAGAGGGCATCCGCCGTCGCCATCATTCTTCGCCAAGGCTACGAAAGAACCGGCTTTGGCGGGACAAGCAGAGAGCACAGAGGGAGGGAATTAGACACGGATTTACACCGATTTACACTGTTTTTATAATAAAAGAAAAGGATAGCCACGAATTGGCACGAATTATCACGGATTTTAACAACTAAAGAATTAGCCACAGAGGTCACAGAGAGCGCAGAGTATTTCAGTCAGCTTAGTGTACTCGGCAAAGATTGTCCTCAAAACCAGTTTTTGCGGCAGTCTTTTGCCTTCGTCCACAAGGTCAATTTCATTGGCCTTAATAAAAGCTGACTGAGATTGGTAGTTGATGAGTAAAGCAGTAACAGGAGGGAGATTTGCCGGTCATGGTGGACTTATCCTGCGCTTGCCAAAGCGGTTGTTAAAAATAAAATCCGCCGAGGAAGGCTATTACAATATCGGCGATACACCTTCAGATGACTCGTCTGGCTTAGGAATATCTTTTTCAAGTGGTTCTTCTTGTTTACCTTTAGTTATCTTCCGTGCCCTTTTCTTTTTCTCTGAAAAATCTATCTTTATCTTGGATAGTTCAATAGCTGCATTTTCATTGAGAAGTTTTTTGATTCCATTTACTAAGTCTTCGGGGGCTACCATTACGTTGGTATTTTTTCTCAAAATTCGACGAAGCACTCTGATACATTCTTGGCTAACCAGTGCGACCAAAAGACTATCCGGTGAAAGAACAGTCGCTTTTTCCCACAGTTTTTTTAGGCTGCCTTTTTTCACCTGCTTAAAACTTATCAACTCAAATTTAGCGGCTAATTCTGTTAAATCGTCTGTTAAGAGATTCCAATGTTCAATTAGTTTTGTTTTAGGAGGTTGCCCAAACTCAACATGGTATAAACGCCAATC
Source organism: Sedimentisphaerales bacterium (assembly GCA_030611315.1). Taxonomy (GTDB): domain Bacteria; phylum Planctomycetota; class Phycisphaerae; order Sedimentisphaerales; family Anaerobacaceae; genus JAUWPZ01. Next base: position 2,468 of record JAUWPZ010000091.1, on the reverse strand, counting down.
TCTGCTATTTGTGAGTAGAATCCATTCGCACCCTGAATCAATGGAGTAAGATGATACTTGTTTAAGATGCTTCAACGCAAGATCAACTCCCACGCGTTTCAATTCAATCATAATAACAGGCTCTGCATCAGGCCCAGCTTCAAGCTGAAGAGCAAAATCCACATGCTCAGTTTCCCCTGCTCCTCTGATGGCTCTTTCACGGCTGAGATGTACAAAAGCATCGTAACCCATCACCTTTTCAAATATACGCTCAACCCGTCGCCGAGTTTCAGCTTCATTGCCATCAGCCTTCATCAGTTTATCAATCAATCTGCGAGCGTCAGAAATCCTGCGTCTAAGTTCCTTGTCAATGGTTTTACGTGGCATATCTATTCCTTTCAATGTTACCCCTAAAACTGAATTAGCAAGATCCTATTTTATTCTGAAGTAACTGTCAACAATTCTTTTCGTTTGTAGTCTATGGTCTGTCGTCTTGTGTCCCTCTGTGGCTAACCAAAGCTTTCTATTTTCTCCTTACTGTTTCTTTCTTTATAAGAAGTTCCCGTTGCTTCTTCAATACTCGTTCAATCTCTTGCGTTTCAACAAATTACATCCTTTCGTCCCTTTTATGTGACACTGTCCCTATACGCTTCGGCTGCTATTCTCTGATAATGAACTTTGATGCGAAAATGCTAATCAGTCCTCCCAGCATGATGTAGCCAACGATGACCTCCAGCGTTACCAAGATTTCGGCACGCAGTGTTTTCGGAAGAATGTCACCAAAACCAAGTGTAGTGAAAGTCACCACACTGTAGTAGTAGAAAGAGAAGGCCGTGGGTACGCGGTTGTTTATGATGCTGAAGTCGCTGGGTATTAGCGAGTAAACCTTGCCAAAAACACTGCAGATAATCGCTGAAAGGGCGAACCAGCGGGTAAAGCTGTAACCACAATCGCTAATCGCGAACCAGATGTAGTAGAGTACACAATTGAGGAAGCTTTGGGATTTGAAGTGTTGCAGGAAAATCCGGCGACGCGTATAGGAAAGAAACAAAGGATTACTTGCCCCGGAGACCTTTGACGGATCCATATTATGAAAAGTGGTTCGACGGTTGAACTTGACGAATCCGAGGTTGCTATCTACTAGATCGATGTCGGTGATCCAAGCACCCCGCAGGTCGGCTAAGTTGAGATCGCTATTGCAGAAAGATGTCAACGTGAGGTTTGTTTTTGAGAAATTGCACTCCGACAGGATGGCATTAGCAAAATCTGCGTACAAAATATCGGAGCGAGAGAAATCGGAACTGGTGAGTTCGCAACCCGAGAAATCGGAATAGTGGAGCGCACAGTCCGACAAGTCGAACGCCCAGATTGTGTCGTCAATCAGGTTTGAGTAACCGGATAGATCAAGGCCGCGCAAATCGGTTTTTGGGTGTTCCCTCTTGCCCCACGACGTCTTGATAGTGCCAACGATGGAACTGTAGTCGGCTTTCGAGGTGGCGCAGGTATTTACGGCGATTATGACGGCGCGAACTTCTTGGCCTTGGGGGGTGTCCCAGCGATCACGGATAGTCTCTTCCGGCATTTGGCGGTAGAAGGCCTTCTCAGCGTTGTTCATTTCCTTCCAGCGTTTGGCGGGGAAGAGCGGAGGCGACTGGGGCTCTTCCGTTATAGCAGAGTCATTCGGTTCTGTGGTGTTGGATTTCACCATGGTGTTCAGTGCTTTCTCCACGAACAATGATTATACAGTTTTATACGCCTCTGGCGCACTGCATAAAACGCCAAATATTTTCCTATCTCGTATTTAGTCGATAGTTGTTAGTATATAGTATTTAGCCGTTCGAGGCTGGCAAAGCCAACGTTTTTTCCCCACACTAACCGGAGTAAGTGCGGGATTTCGCTGTACCATTCGGTACAGGGCTTACGCTTCGCTGCACTCTTCAAGATGTCCACATCACGCGATTATAGAAGTATAATACCACAAAAGGATGTAAAAGGGAAGGGAAAAAAAGGCAAAAGTACAAAGTAAAAAGTAAAAACCGTTTTCGTATTTCGGATTGCGTATTGGGTATTGCGTGGCAAAGAGAACCCCCCAACGCCCTTCGGGGTATGGGGGGCTAAACAAACGCCACGTGTGACGTGGCGGAGAGAACCCCCGGGTGAGAGCAGTTGAACAGGCGAACAGTTGAGCAGGAGAGGAACAAGGCCTTGCAGAAGCAGCGTCAGCAAAAGCGGCACAGGAACAAAGTCAAGTGGCTTTAGCGAAAAGTTAGAAAGCAAAAGACAGCCCAAGTTCGGAACTGGCTGCAGTTATTCAAGACCGCAATAAGCTGCAAGAGCAGGTCATGGAAGGGTGCGAAATTATTTTCTGGCATATCGTAACCCTATTCATAGTAATGTCTTACACTCATTTGTCATTCTGAGCGACAGCGAAAAATCTGACTTGCGAACTGAGAGTTTCCTTTGCTCGGTCAGTAACATCTCATTCTATG
>JAUWPZ010000184.1 GCA_030611315.1 Sedimentisphaerales bacterium | reverse complement strand
CGTGGATAATTTACTCTCGGCTGGACAGAGAGCCCTTTGAAACTTTCCTTGCCCATCCGGCGGCCGGGGGAGGATGGAAGAAGATGCCATTTTTGCCTCACATTCAAAAAAAATGGCCTAATCGTGGAGTGAAGACCGGGCCACCCGGCACAAGCCGATAGTTGTACCGGCCCTTATCTACACTCACGGCCACCGGGGGAAAAGCAATAAGGAGATTATGAGCAACGAGGTCCTCTTCTGTGACGTGGCCTCTCTGCTCCGTTAAAAGCAGGGTCAGTGAATTCCCAACCGGGCATTCGGCAGGGCACGGGCTAAAGAGATAGGGCTTGGCTTCAACCGGCAGAGAGGGTAAAATCACAATATAAATGTGCAGCGGCGCAGGGCCGCGACCTGGATACTAAAAATTGCCGTTGAATAAAAAGCTAATCGAGGAGACAACCACCAATGAATAAAACCGTGCTTATTTGTGCCGTACTGTCCGTTTTCTGCATTGCTTCGGACAAATACACCCCGACATCGGACTACACCGTCCAAACAATAGAAGGCTTCAAAGTGTTCGTGAACAACGAGCTGTTGAGCGAACACGAAAAGCTCGCCGGCGATGTGCTGAGGCTTCTGAAGTACCAGCTTTATCAAATCACTCGCCGGGTATCGGACCAGGCCCTCGAAAAGCTCCGCCGCGTGCCGATCTGGGTCGAGTACAAGGCCCCACGACATCCCTGTATGTGCTACCATCCGAGCAGAAGATGGCTGAAAAACAACGATTTCAATCCCGAGAAGGAACGCAGCGTTGAGATAGCCAACGCCGGGAATTTCCTTACCTGGACTATCGACCAGCCCTGGATGGTTTTGCACGAGCTGGCCCATGCTTACCATCATAACGTCCTTGGTTACGACAATCCCGAAGTCCGCGCGGCCTACAATAACGCCGTCAAGAGCAAAAAGTACGAGTCCGTTATGCACATCAATGGAAGCAAAAGAAGAGCTTACGCCCTGAACAATGACCAGGAGTATTTCGCCGAATCCTCAGAAGCTTTTTTGGGCACCAATGATTTTTACCCCTTTGTTCGTTCCGAATTGAAACAGCACGACCCGGACATGTACCGTTTGCTGAGAAAACTATGGCAGAGTAAATAGTTCCCGGTGCTGCTGAGACGCAGAAAAGGTTACTGCAGGGCTGAATCCTTTTCGATGACCTTTTTTTTCTGGCTCTTCTTGAATTCGGCCAGCTTTTCACGGAGGTTTTCGTCGGTCAACGCTAAGATTTGCACAGCCAAAACGGCGGCGTTTTTCGCGCCTGCCTTGCCGATAGCCACGGTCGCCACCGGCACCCCGGGCGGCATCTGCATCGTGCTCAACAGCGCATCGACTCCCTCTAAGCAGGACCCTGAAATCAACGGCACGCCGATGACAGGCAGCGTCGTTTTTGCCGCCAGCGCACCGGCAAGGTGAGCGGCCATACCGGCGGCGGCAATGATAACTTTGAACCCGCTTTCGGCGGCATTTTGGGCAAATTCGGCGACTATCTGCGGCGTGCGGTGGGCCGAGATTATGCGAACCACAGGCTTGACGCCGAAATCGCCGAGCTGGTCGATGCAGCTTTGCATCACGCCCATATCGCTGTCCGAGCCCATCACAACCGCCACGGGAGTTGTTTTTTCAGATACCATTTGTTTTCTCTTTTCAGTAGGTTATAATATTTCAGAGTCTCAGGTTATCTGGTATAATATCGGCCTGGTGTCGCAAACGCAAGTAATTAGGTCTCGAAAATGCAAACAAGAAAACCGGTCGTTGCAGGTCAGTTTTATCCAGGTCAACACGATTCCTGTCTCGACGAAATCAACCAGTGCCTTGATGAAGAGACCCTGCCCGAGCCGCTGCCTGAAACGATTGTTGCCGGCATCGTGCCACATGCAGGCTGGACGTTCAGCGGCCCTCTGGCGGCGCTCGTTTTCTCGGCGATAAAACAGCGGCACGAAAAGGTCCATACCTTCGTAATATTCGGGGCCGCCCACCGTTACTCCGGCAGCTCGGCGGCAGTCTATGAGGACGGCATCTGGGAAACACCGCTCGGCGAGGTTGCTGTTGATAAGGAACTGGCCGACGCCGTATTGAGTACCGGCGCAGCTATCAGCGACTCAAATGCCCACGGACCCGAGCACAGCATCGAGGTGCAGGTCCCGTTTGTACAGCATCTCTTTGTCGGCGCGAAGATACTGCCCATTCTGGTCCCGCCGGGCAAACAGGCGGTGGCCCTGGGCACAAGCCTCGGCGACATTATCAGTCGGGATGAGCACAGGAAAATCGTTTGCATCGGCTCGACCGATTTGACCCACTACGGCCCGAGTTACGGTTTTGCACCGATGGGAGCAGGCCCGCAGGCTTTGCAATGGGCCGGCAAGGTCAACGACCGCGAGTTTATTGACCTGGCCTTGAGGCTCGAGACGGAAGGGATGCTCACCAGCGCCGCCGAGAACTTCAATGCATGCGGAGCCGGCGCCGCCGCGGCGGCGGTCGCCGCCGCGAAAATACTTGGCTCTAAGCAAGGCCTGCTGCTCGCACACACCAACAGCAATGAAATAATGCTCCGCAAGATGGGCGCCACAAGCGCCGACAGCGTCGGCTACGCGGCTATAGTCTTCTGATTCTGTAACGGGTATTCTGACTCGCTGAATCGTATTATTTGAAAACGCACTACACAATACGAAAAAAAAGCCAACGGTCGGATTCGAACCGACAACCCCTGGTTTACAAAACCAGAGCTCTACCGTTGAGCTACGTTGGCGTTACCGTTTACAGGATTTACTCGATAGTTCGTCTTTCTCAACGGCCTTACTTTACAAAAAATCCGGCAACATTGCAAGCAACTAATGCTAAAGTTGAGTCTGTTTCTTATCCTCTGAGCGAATTTGCACTGTGGCAATCCGGCTGCAACAGGCAAACCGGCGGCTAACAGCGTATCAGGCACAAGGAAAACCCGGGTCGGTGCGATTTATATCTGTTCATTTAAGCTGACCATGTTTTTGGCGACATGGAGGATTTTTTTGCGGAGGATTTTGGGAGCGAGCACCTGTACCTGGTCGCCGTAACCGAGTATCCACCAGCTTATTTCACCCAGGCCGTCAACGCGAAACTCAACCGTCGCCGAGCCGTCTCTGTTGCGAGTAACCTGCTGCGTGCTGTGCCATCGCACCTCGGTAACGTTGCCGGCTACTTTCGGCAGGAAGCGCAGCTTGATATTGTAAATTCGGCCTTCCGGTATCATCGACCAGGCCCTGCCGAAGTAGTCATACAGGTCGAATTTTTCGCCGCCCAGAAAACATCTCCCCGTATTCGTCAATTCCTCGATACGGTTCAGCTTGAAGGTGCGAACGCTTTTATGCAGATTAGACAGGCCTATCACATACCACGCCCGGTTGTTGTAAAGCAAATGATAGGGGCACAACTCAATATCAATAACGCCGCCATCGAAAAGCGATTGGTAGCGAATGTTCACCTTGTACTTTTTCACGATGGCCTTTTGCAATTGAGCGAAGGTCCCGTCAAGTCCGCTCATCTTGTAAATCGGCGCCTGGGCGATCGCCCTCGTAGAGATATTTCGCAGCGCCGTATTGCAATATTGTCTGATGTTGGCAGGCAGATTGTTTTCGATTTTCAACGCGGCCAGCAGCGCAGACTTCTTGAATGGAAGCTGTATCTGGTTACTTGCCTTGTGGGCCAGCAGAAGCAGACTCAGCGCCTCCTGCAGGTTCAGATCTACAGGTGGAAGGAAAAATTCAGGCTCTATCGTATAACCGCCGCTCCTGGCATCGTAGTGATACGGCACGCCGATAGTCTGCAGTTCTTTCAAATCGCGGAAGATGGTCCGCCGGCTCGTACCGAACATTTTCGACAAATCGCCGACGGCATAGCTTTTTCCTGCTTGCAGCGTTGTCAAAATCTGCATGATTCTGTCGATTCTGCTGTGTTTCATAGCTTCGCCTTTCAATTATTCCAGCGATTATATAATCTCACAAAGGAGTTTGTCGAGCAAAGGTTTTAATTCTCGAATGGCATTGCCGCGGTGCGAAATTGCATTCTTTTCCTCGGCTGTTAATTGGGCGACGGTCTTGTTCAGGCCCGGCACAAAGAAAATCGGGTCGTAGCCAAAGCCGTTTTCCCCGATTTCCTTTTCGGTTATCAGGCCTTGTAATGTTCCTTCGGTTTCGAGAAGGATTCCATCAGGCTCAGCTAAGCAAAGGCGGCAAACGAATTTCGCCGTTCTTTTTTCTTCGGGCACACCTTTGAGAAGCTCCAGTACCCTGGCAATGTTTCGATGGTCGATTAGCGTTCTATCCTCGCCTTTTCGTTTCTCGCCGGAGAACCTCGCAGATTTAACCCCCGGATCGCCGCCGAGCGCATCGATAACCAGCCCTGAGTCGTCTGCGATGGTCCACAGGCCGGTCGCCCCGGCATAGCCGAGCGCCTTTTTACGTGCGTTCTCGGCAAACGTATCGCCGTCCTCTTCAATCTCACCGATACCTTCGAACTCGGCAAGACCGGCCCACCGCACATCGCTGCCGAGCATCGCCCTCAGCTCGGCAATCTTCCCGGGATTGGTACTAGCAACAAGTATTTTTTTAGCCACAGAGCTCACAGAGGACACAGAAATAAAAAATAAATCACTTTAATTTCTATTAGCAAGCGTTTTAATAAATGCCTCGCAATATAAGTCCAGAAGGTCAGGAGCTATTATGTCGTCTGACCTAATTTCCAAATAATACTCATTATATAACCTCTCTTGCATTACTAACGCACTAAGTGCGCAGTTATACAGTATTATATCTTTTGCCTCTTCGTGGTCATAACCATCCGCAAGAAGTTTCTTAAACAGATAATCAAATGTGAACCTGTCGAATACTTCGGAGTTTTCTTTGATGTAATTTGGTAGATATTCGTCGTCCATTATTCCAGATACCTAAAGTCTAGGTTCAACCCGCTATCGTTCATATCTCTATCCTTATGATGGAATCCATCTGCCATCTATTCCCAAAACCAGTATAGGGCAATCAGACTGTAGCTCCCTGATGGTTTGAATACACTTCTTGTACTCAGGCATGGTGTAATAGCCCTTGTTTATCGCCTTTCTATTTATTGCAACAATAAGAATCCCAAGTTTAAGGCTTTGCTTTTTGTGTCCTATCAAAAATTTTACGATGTCCTTATGTTCGTTTGGTCTAAACTCTATTTCTATGAATATTCTTTTTTTGCACCCCTCTCGGCCAACCTCAACATCCGGGGTCTCGCGCATCGTCGGAGAGTATCCGTTCATATATAAGTGGGCCCCCCCAGTCCGGAAGTGTATTTTCAAAAGAGCCTCAAGTTGTTTGGCCAAATCCATCTGAAAACCTTGATTGATGCGATGATGAACAAATACTTCATTCTTCATGGCGTTTTTCATGTCCGCCAGAGAAGTACCGTAGGTTTTTAGAATCTCATCTACATTCAACCCAGGGAGTGATATGTAATGTTCGAAATTGCTAATTTTGAAATCCACGCCTTTTTCTCCTTCGCCAAGTTTAGCAGAGACAATTGAGAATGGTGACCGCAGCCTTGTTATCCTCAAATGGGTTGTCAACTCATCAGTTTTTTCAGCAGAGCCCGCTGGAAGTGCAGGCGGTTTTCGGCCTGGTCGAACATAATCGAATTGGGCGACTCTGTCACTTCGTCGGTGATTTCGTAGCCGCGTTTGGCCGGCAGGCAGTGCATAACTTTTACATCATCCGGCGCGGCCTTGACCAGCT
>JAUWPZ010000069.1 GCA_030611315.1 Sedimentisphaerales bacterium | reverse complement strand
TTGTACACTTGAGGGTGGATTGAAAAGGAACTCGTTGATGCCGTAGCTGCCGGTGTAATCTCCGGATTGCCAAAGCATGAACGTATCGCCCCAACTCGACTGCCCCACGTTCTTGCGCTCGCCGACCATCGGACAATAGCGCATATCGCTGGTCTTGTAGTAAGGCTCAACTGGCTCCATCCATTCGAAATAGTTGCCTGCACCGGCCATGAAGAAGCCATTGTTATCATCAGCGTAGAAGTTCAGCACCAGCCCCCACTGCTTCAAATTCGACAGGCAGATAACCGACTTGGCCTGTTTGCGCACCTTCTGAAGCGCCGGCATGAGGATGGCCATCAGAAGGGCGATGATCGCAATGACCACTAACAGTTCAATCAAGGTAAAGGCGTGGCGTTTGGGACTCATTACTTACCTCCTTTTTCCTGGGACTTCCCATTTGCAATTTTTTTGAGATGCTCCTGTACAATTCAAGCCCTAAAATACCAAGATTTCATCTCATTGTCAACAACTTCCCGGCAGATTCAGCATCCCATGTCGCAAAAAACACAAGAAAAGCGACATATTTCTGTGAAGAACCCACTTTTTCTTACTGTTTTGGCATACGTCCACTGTTGCCCTCCATTCCTTCAGCCCGATTTTCAGCAGTTGCACGCATCATCCCAGCCTCGCAGGTATTGTCAGAAACCGCAACTGCCTGATCCGGGTTATAAGCTCTGACCGAGCATACAGGGTTATAGCATAAATCCTGGAAATATCAAGGGGCGGGCCCCGCCTTCGGCGGGCTCGCAAGGCAAATACTGTGCGATAGTCGGCATTTTTGGATTTTACACGGGATGAAGTCTTGTCATAACAGTTTTTGCCTCCTTGAGTTGTTTTCATGGTTTATTTTGCCGAAATAGGCGATTCTCCGGGTAAAAGGTCTTGACAGAGTTAGCCGATTATATTACAATGAATACGGTAGGTTGGTTTTGGGCCGATAACTTCCCAAAAAGGAAGTCAAATCGGCATCGTAGGGAATATATTGAAGAAGATATAAGAAGATGTGCCTGTTTGTAAAAACATCATTGTTGAGCCTTCTGCTGGTCGTGTTTTTAGCTGTTTGGGCCGGCGCAGTATATTACCCGATTGGCGACTTAGACGAGGGCCGAGATGTTGACTGCGATGATTTAATGCTGTTTGCCGAAAGCTGGCTGGATCCGACCTGTCTTACCATAGGCTGCGAGGCAGACTTTGACGGCGCCAATGGGGCTAATTTTGTTGACTTTGCCCTGATGATAAGAAACTGGGGGGGCACCGCGGTCATCTCCGAGTTCATGGCGAGCAATCAAAGCCAGGACCCCCTCGAACAAGGCGAGCTGCTGGATGAGAATGGTGATTCTTCCGACTGGCTCGAGATTTACAATCCCACGGACACAACCACTGACTTAGGGGGCTGGTACCTGACGGACGAGCCGAACGACCTGAAGATGTGGCAATTCCCGGCCGTCGAGCTTGGTCCCGGCGAGTTTATGATAGTTTTTGCCTCCGAGAAGGATAGGGCAATAGCCGGTTCCGAACTGCACACCAACTTCAATCTCGGCAAAGGCGGAGACTATCTGGCGCTGGTGTGGCGTGACGGTTCCACAATCATCCATGAGTATTGGCCGGAATATCCGGACCAGTATGAGGATATTTCTTACGGCCTGGCGCAGTACGCGAAGGTGCTGGTGCCGGTGGGGGCAAATGCTTCTTATTACATACCGACGGGCGGGGACATTGGCGCGGATTGGACCGCCGTCGATTTCAACGACTCGGCGTGGGAGACCGGAGCGATGAGCCTGGGTTTCGGTTTCGGAGGCGTCCCGAGGGTGTCCTACAACGACTGCGTTTACAGAAGCGACGACCAGTACATAGCCGAAAACGTTACGACCTACGGCATCGGTGGTGGATTCGACGGTGAGCCCAACGGGCCGCTGCTGGATCAGGCCACGGGTGAAGCGACAGGAGTAACGGTAACGTTCACCGAGGACAAAGGCGTGCACTGGCAGCCGGTTCCCAACAATGGAGGCCACGACTGCGACCCCGGCACCGATGCCTACGATACGTTCGGCGGCATCACTGATATGACAGGCGTTATCTATTACGGCGACTCAGGATGGTGGGTTGACATGACGTTCACGGACCTGAATCCGGGTACTGAATACACGTTTGCAACATCCGCCGCTCGCGCCAAATACCTTGACCGATATACTCGCTATACTATCAGCGGAGCCGACACATGGACCAACGCCGGCACGAGCGGAGTCGATGAGATTGCCGATACCGATGGACGAGCGGTCAAGTTCAATACCGGCGACAATATCGACAAAGGCTGCGTGGCTCGCTGGACGGGCATCAGGGCTTCCGACGGCACGTTCAAGGTTCGCGCCGAAGCCGACCCCGACAGCCCCAGCGGTAACAAGGCGTATTCCTTCGACGTTTTCATGCTTAAGGGGGGCTTCGGAGGCACCGATGTCAGCGGCCGGATGCTGGGCGTCAATTCTTCGCTGTGGTCGAGGGTCGAATTTCTGCTCGACGAGGACCCGGCTATTTTCGACACGATGATGCTCGAGATGAAGTACGAGGACGCCTTCGTGGCGTTCCTCAACGGCGTCGAGGTGGCCAGGGACAACTTTACCGGCTCATCCGCGCCGGACTCCGCCGCCGACGGCGACCGGGACAACGCCCTTGCCCTGGATTTTGTTACCTTTAACATCTCCGAGTACGTCGGCCTCCTGCGGCAGAGTAACAACGTCCTGGCAATCCACGGCCTGAACGATGAGCCAGGAGACCCGAATTTTCTGATTATGCCCGAACTGACCGTCGCCGGCAGCGTTGATGTCCGGCAGTACTTTGCCGAGGCGACGCCGGGGCAGTTTAATACTTCCGGCTCGATTGATATTGTGGCCGATACCACGTTCAGCCACGACCGTGGTTTCTATGACAAGGACGAGACAATCTACGTTAAAATCGAGACGGAAACCAAGGGGGCTGCGATACATTACACTACCGACGGCAGTACGCCTACCGAGACTTACGGCGATGAGTACGAGAACCCAATCGAAATAAACACAACGACGTGCCTGCGAGCGATTGCGTTCAAAGACAAATGGATGTCGTCCGATGTCGATACGCAGACCTATATTTTTCTCGACGATGTAATCACACAAAATGAGGCACAAGCAAGAGCCGACGGATTTCCAGATATTATGTGGTATAAGGACGGTAATCCCTGGTATGGTGATTATGAGATGGACCCGGAGATTGTCAATCCCCATATCAGCACAATCAAGGACGACTTGAAGTCACTTCCCACGATGTCGCTGGTGATGGACATGGACAGCCTGTTCGGTTCGAGCGGCATCTATACCAACTGGCAAAGTAACAAAAGCGGTGTCGCGTGGGAACGGCCCGCATCGGTCGAGATTTTCGACCCGAATGGGTCGGTTGATATTCAGCTTAATTGCGGGATACGGATATACGGCAATGTCGGACGGCGAGAGAAGAAGAAAACGTTCCGCCTGCTGTTCAAGCGGATATACGGGGAAACAAAGCTGCGATATCCGCTCTTTGGCCCGGATGCCGCCGATGAATTCGACACAATCATCCTTCGCGCAAACTTCAATGACGGCTATCCCTGGGGTAAGGGTGAATCTCAGTTTATCCGTGACGAATGGATGCGACAGGCAAATCAGGCCACGGGGCATCCCGCGGCAATAGGCACGTTCGTACATCTGTACGTCAACGGGCTGTACTGGGGTTTGTACAATCCCACGCAGCGGCCCGATACGGCCTTCTCGGCGACTTACTACGGGTCGAACAAGGACGACTGGGACGGTGTCAATTCCGGTAATCCTGTTAATGAAAGCCCGAAGACCGCCTGGAATACCCTTATGGGCATGTGTAACGACTCCCTGGCGAGCAATGTCGAGTATCAGAAACTGCAGGGCAATAATCCCAACGGCTCGAACAATCCCTTGTATGAAGACTACCTCGATATCGACCAGTACATCAACTTCCTGATAGTCAACTTCTACGGCGGGAACAACGACTGGGGAAGTCATAACTGGTACGCCGGCAGATTGCGCGGTCCCGAAAGCACGGGCTGGAAGGGATACACGTGGGACGCCGAATGGGTCATGGGAATGCGTTCGGACCTTAACGACAACAGCGTCAATGACACGACCACCAACAACTGGCTCAACAAGCCCTACACATACCTTCGCTCGAATGATGAGTTCAAACTCCGTTTTGCTGACCATGTGCACAAGGCGTTTTTCAACGCCGGGCCGCTGTACGTTGACACTGACCATCCCAACTGGGACCCGGCGCATCCCGAGCGAAACAGACCGGCGGCCTTATACGCCGAGCTTGCCGACCTGGTCGAGCCTGCGATGGTCTGCGAGACGGCCAGATGGGGCGACGTCGGCGGAACGCAATATACCATTGAAAACAATTGGCGCCCACAGCGCGACTGGGTCCTCTATACGTATATGCCGCAGCGTTCCCTAAAAGTGCTCGGTCAGTTGGAGACGGCCGGGCTGTATCCAACTGTCGAAGCGCCGGTGTTCCATATCAACGGTCAGCAGATGAACGGCGGTCAGACCAACGTCGGCGACCTGCTCACAATGACTTCATCTACGGGCACCATCTACTACACAACAGACGGCAGCGACCCGAGAATCCCGGCAGGTCAATCCGGCTCCGGCGACCCGGTCGTTATCCTTGCAGCCGGCGCACCCAGCCGATACCTCGTTCCCGCGGGACCGGTTATTGCCAATACGGTTCCGGGTACGATTCTTCGCGAATGGTGGCTGGGTATCAGCGGCGGAAGCGTTACCGACCTGACAAGCAACCCTGCCTATCCGGATAATCCGACCGGCAGTGATGAATTGAGCACCTTCGAAGCGCCCACCGAGCCGACCGACTGGGACAATAACTACGGGTCTCGTATCAGAGGTTATCTGCATCCGCCGGCAACCGGTTTTTACACGTTCTGGATTGCCACCGACGATGGCGGCGAGCTCAACCTCAGCACCGATGCCATGAGCGGCAATACAAGGACAATCTGCCACGTACCCGGCTGGGCTTCGTCCCGTCAATGGGAAAAATACCCCGAGCAGGAGTCTGAGCAAATCCAGCTTCAGGCCGGGCAGAAGTATTACATCGAGGCCCTGCATAAGGAAAATACCGGCGGTGACAACGTGGCGGTCGCGTGGGAGCTGGAAGGGGTCTTCAACAGGCAGATTATCGACGGCCAGTACCTCTCGCCCGCCGCGACCGAGTGGACCGGCATCAGTTTCGACGATTCCGAATGGACGCCATCGGCCGGCGCCGTCGGATATGAGAACAGCCCGCAGGACCCGGTCAACTACACCGACCTCATCGATACCGACATCAAGACGCAAATGTACGGCGTCAATGCAACGTGCCTGATACGAATCCCGTTTGACGTCGGCAACAAAGAATTCGGCGACATGACGCTCAATGTGCGCTACGACGACGGCTTTATCGCCTACCTCAACGGCGCCGAGCTTGTCAGGATTAATCACGACCAGGGCACGCCCTCGTGGAATTCCGCCGCAAACGACTCGCACGAAGACCTCGAAGCACGCCAGTTCGAGGCCTTCGACGTCTCCGATTATACGAGCGTTTTGCGGGCCAATGGAAATGTATTGGCCGTACATGCTCTAAATACCGCCCCCGACGATAACGATTTGCTCATCTCGGTCGAATTGGTCGGGCGCGAGGTCAGCCAGGGAGCAGTATCGGCCGACGCCAACGAATACAGTCCTATCACCCTTAACAAAAGCACGAGATTCAAAGCCCGTACGTTTGACGGCAATTGGAGCGCCCTGAACGAGGGGACCTTTGCCGTAGGCCCCGTCGCGGACAATCTGCGGATTACCGAGATTATGTACCATCCTAAGAATACCGGCGACCCGAATGACCCGAACGAAGAGTACATCGAGCTGATGAACATCAGCGAAACGACCGACCTGAACCTGAACCTGGTGCGCTTCACCAACGGTATCGATTTTACGTTCCCTTCTTTTGTACTTCCAAGAGGGCAGCGCTTGGTGGTCGTCAAAAACCGGTCGGCCTTTGAAGCCGAACATGATGCCTTTACCGGCCTCATCGGCGGCGAGTATTCCGGAAGCCTGGAAAACAGAGGTGAAAGAATCGAAGTTCAGGACGCTATCGGCCAAACGATTCATAACTTTAAGTACGGCGACGACTGGCGTCCAATCACCGACGGGGAAGGTTTTTCTCTGACCATAATAGACCCGGCCGGCGCCCCGAATAGCTGGGGCGAAAAAGACTCCTGGCGTGCAAGCGCGCGTCTCGGCGGCTCGCCCGGCGCCGATGACAGCGGCATTCTGCCCAACCCGGGTGCTATTGCGATAAACGAGATTCTGGCACATTCACCCGATGAGGACTCGGACTGGGTTGAGCTGTACAACACGACAAATGCCGATATTGAGATTGGCGGCTGGTATCTAAGCGACAGCTCTTCGGACCTGAAGAAATACAGGATATCCGATGGTACGAAGATTTATGCGAACAGTTACATAGTTTTTGTTGAAGATGTGAATTTCGGCCTGGACAGTACCGACCCCGGTCGAATTACCGGCTTTGCCTTTAGCGAGAACGGCGATGCGTTGTATTTGACTTCTGCTGAAGCCGGCGTTTTGATGGGCTACCGTGAAGCGGAAGACTTCGGCGCCTCAGAGAGAGGAGTGTCCTTCGGCAGATACCATAAGGGCAGTACGGGTAACTATAACTTTGTGTATATGCATCATAACACGCGTGGTTATAAGAATGCCTATCCGAAGGTCGGCCCGATTGTTTTCAATGAGATTATGTACAACCCCGGCACAGGCGAGCGGGACCATGAGTATATCATGCTGTTAAACATCATCAATGATTCCGTTACCCTGTTTGACTTTGATGCGAACGAGCCGTGGAAGTTCACGGACGGCATTGACTATACATTCCCGGCTAAGCCGGACGAAGTGACGATACTTGAGGATGGTTATCTATATGTTGTTAGAGACCCCAATGCCTTCAAGGCCCTGTATCCGACGGTTCCTGATGATAAGATTTTCGGCCCATACGACGGGGCGCTGAGTAACGGCGGAGAGAAACTGGAGTTTTCAATGCCCGGTGACGTCGATGAAGCCGGCACGCGCTATTACATTCGCGCCGAAAGGGTCAACTACAGCGACGGCTCACATCCGCAGGATGTTCCTGGCGGTGTGGACCTGTGGCCTCCGGAGCCGGACGGCCTTGGGCCCTCGCTTGGCCGAAAGGTACCCGAGCATTATGGCAATGACCCCAACAACTGGGAAGATGCTCAAGCATCGCCGGGCGGGGAAAATAAATAAGTGAATTTGTTCGCCTTGCCGCAAACACCCGGGCAAGCCATACCTGCCGCTTCGTCAAACGCTTTGCGTTGAGGGCCGCTCAACTCCGGGCTGCAATGTCCTAAATAAGAGAACGAATCACTTGATTTTATAACTGACGGACATGCCGTCGTTCTTTTCCATGGAAGCCCTGATAATTACCGTATCGTAATCCGGGCTCTTCTGCATATAATCCAGAAAATCCTCCATGGCTCTGGCGGAACGTATGACATTGTCAGCGACAATTACAGCGCCGGGTTTTAGTTTCGGCTCAATCAGCTTGAAATACTTGAGGTAGTCTCGCTTGACGGCGTCAATGAAAACAAAATCAAACCGGCCCTCGAGCTTCGGCAGTGTCTTGAGAGCATCTCCTTCGATACAGGTAACGGTCTTCTCTAAGCCGACCTTCTGCAGGTTCTCGCGGCATTGCTTCACCATCTTTGGGTCAATTTCCAAAGTATAAAGATGCCCCCCGGTTCTTTCAAAGCCGATACCCATGTTGACGGCTCCGAAGCCGGTGGCCGAGCCTACCTCAATCCCGCGTTTAGCATTCGCGCTTTCCACGAGGATACGAAGCATCATGGCGTCGCCAATAGTCGTGTTCAGCGAAAGCCGCTGAAAGCTCTTGACGAACTGTTCTCGGAACTGAGGGCTCCTCTTGTCCTGCTCGGCGGAATAGGCCAGAAGCACGCTGAATCCAGCCAGACCGACGCACAAAATCACAGTCAATAGTTTATATCGTTTCATGATAATCTCCTTGATGTAGGGTTAATGAAAAGGCAGCAGTTTATTCTTTGATTTCCCGTTGATACTTGCTCAGCTACGCTGCTGAGCCTTATTTTTAATAGAATATCATGTTGCTCAGGACGCGTTGACATCCGCAAAGAGCTTCTCGAATCGCTCGAGCGCCTCATCGAGCGCGGGCAGCTTGCGTTTGCACTTCTTAGTGTTCTCTGCGAGAAACTCCGCCACGGCAAACCTGTCGAACGTCGGCATCTCGCCCTGGCCCTGCTCGAATCGCATCCGAACCTCATCGACGATGCATTGGACGTCTTCGGCCTCGCTGCCGGGGGCCAGCCGGCATCTTCGCGGCAGCTTATAGCAGAGATTCACAAGGGCGAAGTACGTCTCTCGTCCTATCAACTGCTCAATCCCGCCTTCGCTGCCCTCGATGTACTTATCCATCATCAAAATCCGGCTGCCCCGCATAAGCTCCGAGCCCTTCATCTGTGCCAGTTGTTCCTCGCCAGCCGCATCCAGAAGCACCGCAACGTTGCCCTCATTCGCCCCGAACAGCCCCATAAACGCCCCGACTCTCTCACCGCCGCCGCAAGGTACTATTGAAAAATCGGGCCCCAGACCGCCTCTGCCCCGCTCATTGAGCCGCCGAGAGAACCAGTTCAAATATAGCGCCTCCGTCGGACTGTCCACGAGCAGCGTCTTGCCCCCGGCAGAGATGGACTTTGTGATTTCATAAGCCAATGCCGCCCGCAGCGGAATCAGCGTATCGGGATTTGTGCTGAAGACCTTCTCCCCAACCTTCGTGCCGAGGAATTGCTCTGCGCCGTCTTCGCCGATGACCGTAATATCCTCCAGAGTCCGCGCCCTGCCTAAGTCGGTCGCATCGACCATAAATGGCGAATGCGTCGTATAGATAACCTGGAAATGCGGCTCCAGCTCCTTCGCAATGTACCGAAGAAGGTCAACCTGCGCCCGGGCGTGCAGCCCGATGCCCGGGTCGTCCAGCAGAACGAAAAGGTTCTCGCCGAATGTCCGCTTGACCTGCGAAAACCACACCAAGAAGGAAAAGAACCACGTAAAGCCCGTGCTCCGCTCGTCGAAGTTAAGTGTCAGGTTATGCCTCGTGTTGAGGATACGCGTCTCGAATACCAGCCCTGTGTCAAACGGCGGCGGGTCCTGCGGCATCCCCTCGTGAAGACGAAAGTTCACCCGCAGGCTCGTGTTCTGACTCCAGTACTTGGATATCTGGTCCGTAATAGGCGCCGACGCCGCCTCAAGGTCCGCTATCAATTCTTCCGAACTCTCGATACTGCTCAAATGCTCGGGCTCCGTATCCACCATCTCCAGCAGCGCCAGAAATACGCGTTCAGGCCCCGACAATTTCTCCCGCTTTTTGTCCTTAAGGATTGTATCGATGGCCGTTCGCCCCTCCATGATATTGCACTTGGAAAAGTACAGAAACTTCGGCAGCAGCTTGTCCAGCCTGCCCCGGGCGGGAGCCGACAGCGATTCTTCCTCACAGGCTGGGCCGCCCTCGAACGTCCAGCATCTGCCCTTGTAGTATCCCTTTCTTATCTCCACGATTTGGGAGGTTACCGCCTCGGCGCCGAAGACCTGCTTGAGGACCCTTAATTCCTCGTCGCCAAGCTCCCATTTGGTTACGAGCGCATCATCCGGCTCGCTCTCGGCCCGACGCTGGTACGCCTTGCGCCGCCGCCGCGGATACTCGAGCAGAACGTCGAATTCCCCCATCTGGGCCACATCCGGGTTCAGCTTGTGCAGCGCCTCTAACAGCGACGTCTTGCCCGCCTCATTCATTCCAACAAGGCACGTTACAGGACCGACCTCAAACGGCGTACAATCCTCCACACACTTGTAATTCATCACTTGAACGGTCTTGAGTTTCATTTTCTCACCCTATTATTCTAACCTGATATTTCCCATATCAAACGCCCGGCTACGCAGCCAGACCTTCCAATTTCACGATAATATCAAAATCTTCCTCGAATTGCAACCAATTTGGATTGCTTGGAAAACGCAGCTAAACCACCCCATACAATCCAACAGAACCCCTCTCAGGGCCATTCTACGCCCGTAGAATCATGGTCATAGTGGCAGATTTATCTCCTTCTATTCTGGCCAGATATGTGGTATGGTGGAGGTGTTGAGGTTTAGATGAGGAGCAGAGAATGGATTGTCCAAATTGCGGCAAACAGAACTCTGATGATAGCCCGCTATGTTCTTCATGCGGCTGGGTACTGTGTTGGCAGACTTCCGTCCAAAATGAAAAAGGCGACGGAATGGGGGCAATGAGGGTTGTGTCGGTCTCCGCACTTGTTTTAGGCGTTGCTACGTTCTTTGTCGGGTTGTTGCTCTTTCTCTCCTCTCTGTGGTTCAGATATCCCGAAGCTGGGCACGACTTTGACTTCATTGGGTTGTTCTTGGTCATCTTGTACTTCTTGTCATGGTGCTTGTTTTTGCCCCTTGCTCCTATTGCTCTGGTTGTGGCGATAGTCACGTTGTTCATCGAGCGGAACATCTGCCTCCGGCTGCTGCCGTTAGTGTTTGTACTGGGGGGGATTGGTCTGTTTGCGGCGAGCTACACCTTTTAGCATATTTGCCGACGTGCCCCTCTCAGGGCCAGTTTACGCTCGTAGAATGGACGAACTACTTTTGACCATACCTCTAAAAAACCCCCTTAGCTTGAGTTTGGCCATTGTAGCAAGCCAAAATCCCCTCTGATAGCGGTCCTACAGAAAATCCTGAGCCGGTCTGACCCAAACACCATCCTTGCGTTCGTACCGTAGATACCCCTTGGTGGGTGAGCTACGAGATTCTCGGCAATTCTGTGGGGTGGTCTATTCGTGCGAATGGCTGATTAAGCTCAATTCAACGACCCGTCTTCCAACGTATCAAGACCCATAATGACATCGTGCATAAATACCCGTCTTCCGCTTGGTGTGTCGTGAGCTGCATACGATTTTCCTTGTTCTGAATCGTAGTAGGCATACCAACTGTAGTGGGATAACCATTCGTAATCTTCGTCATCAACTTTTGCGTTTAGGCCGTTCCCCCACAGGACCCCTTACGGGGCTAACGGTATCTTTTTCATTTTCTATCCCCTTACAGTGTTCTGAACACGCATCTTCATCTCCGCCATTTTCTCTTAGTTTCTTACCGCTAAACATTGCTCGATACATTCCTTGCTTTTCGTTTTTTGAGACCCAACTTGAACCTCATTATTCCCACCGCACCTGCTGTCCTTCCAATCCGGGCAGCGATTTCTTTATCTTCGTGGGTTAGATATAGCTTCTTAAGCAGGGCCAGCTCTTCTTTCGACCACGGAGGGGCCTGTTTTCTAAGTCCCAACTTATGTGCTTTTGCTGTTATAGCCGAGGCAGACCTGCCAATTTGTCCTGCTATTTCCTGATGACTTTTATGTAGATAGAGTTTTCTAAGCAGAGCGTATTCCTGCTTTGACCAGGGAACAGGTGTATTTTGATTTTTGAGGCCAAGCTTAGCCGCTTTTCCGTGAAGTGCATAAATAGACCGTCCAAGTTTTTCCGCTACGACCTGCACCTTCTCAGTGGGATATAGTTTTTTGAGAATACCGAGGTCTTTCTTTGACCAGAGACGAAACGACTTTTTTTGCAGCCCTAATTTCCGAGCTTTTTCTCTCAATGAACCTATCGTCCTTCCGGTTTGTTCTGCGATTTCCCGTGCCTTTGTGTTCTGATAGAGCTTTTTGAGCAGCTTAAGCTCCTCTTGAGACCACGGAACCGGTGTATTTTTCTTGCCCTTTCTTATCGCTTTCATTCCATTACACGCTGCTGCCACACTTTATGCTTGATTTCGGTCTTTTCCATATCCGTAATTCTACGGGATTTGGGGATAAAAGGCAATATTTAGCCCAAAAACATCGTCCTTCTTTGAAAATATTTTTCGAAACCCCATAGTTATCACAATTGACATATATCGGGTTGTTTTTGTACAATTGATGTGTTGCAAGTGCAACCGGGCGGTTTCGCCACAAGGAAGGTAAAGGCACTTTGCAACAGGGAGGCGGGGTGACTGAGAAGAAGTGTTTGCCTGCGCCTCCCCTTTTTTTAGGCCGAGACTTTCACAATCTCACGGAAAACCTCTCACAGCCGCTCTACGCTCGTAGAAAATATGGAACGGCCCATCCTCTGCAGCAGCAGCTCTACTACCGACGAGCAACTGTGCCGGGAAAAAATTTTTACACCCGTCTTCCCCTGCGGTTCTATAGTGCTCACGAAAAGAAATTTCCCGTTTGTTCGCGGGCAAGTAATCTTAAAACAATAATTTACAATCCTAATCGCGGGAATTTATTACCCTTAAGGGTATAAATATGTTTGAACTTTTCCCTGTATTATGATAATAAATCTTTGTCTCAACAGTGCAACCGAAAGTTATGGAGAGCCTTATGAACAGAACTATTCAAAGCAGACGTGATTTCCTCAAGACTATTGGGTTGGGTATCGCATCATTGACTTTACCGGGATGCATAGAGACGGCGAAGCGCCAAAAGCCCCGGTCTTCGGCCGGCAAACCCAATATTATCCTGATAATGGCAGACGACCTGGGCTACTCCGATATAGGATGTTACGGAGGAGAAATAAAAACGCCGAACCTCGACAGCCTGGCGGAAAACGGCTTGCGTTTCACGCAGTTCTATAACTGCGCCAAATGCAGTCCGACACGCGCAACTCTTTTGACCGGCCAGTACGACCAGGCCGTAGGCGTCCAAAACATGCAGTACGGCGCAACTTTCGCCGAGGTCCTGCGTGCCGTCGGTTATCGAACAATCGCCTCCGGCAAATGGCATCAATCACCCCTCCCCACGACCCGCGGCTTCGACAGGTACTACGGCCTGGCGGACGGCTGCTGCAATTTCTGGAACCCCGGAATGACGGCCAGGCCGGGAGAAGGCGAACCGGGCCGAAAGAGAAAGTCGCCTCGCCGATGGGCAATCGAGGACAAGGTCATTATGGGATACGTCCCAGAAGACAAGAATTTCTACACCACCGATGCCTTCGCCGATTACGCCGTCGAAAGGCTCGAAGAATATAAAAATGAGGACAAGCCCTTTCTGCTGTATCTTCCGCAGACCGCGCCGCATTATCCGCTGCACGCCTGGCCCGAGGATATTGCCAGATACCGCGGCAAATACAAAATCGGCTGGGACGAGCTTCGCCGCCGGCGATATAAGCGCCAGACTAAGATGGGCATCATTGACCCGAAATACGCATCCTCTCCGCGCGATGAAAAAGTGCCGGCCTGGGACACGTTGAGCGATTCGGAACGAGACAAGGCCGACCTGACAATGGCGGTGTATGCCGCAATGGTGGACCGGATGGACCAGGCGGTGGGCAGGGTATTTGAAAAAGTCAGGCAGCTCGGCAAATGGGAAAACACGCTTGTGATATTCTTAGCTGATAACGGCGGCTGCGCCGAAACCCCGAACACAACCCCGAATGTCCCGCCCGGCCCTGTTGAAAGCTATCGCTCGCTTGGACCGGCCTGGGCAAATGCCAGCAACACGCCGTACCGCAAGTACAAATCGACCGATTACGAGGGAGGCAATTGTACTCCTTTTATAGCTCATTGGCCCGGCGTTATCAAACCAGGCACCATGACCGACCAGGTCGGACACATAATTGACATCCTCCCGACGTTTATGGAAATAACCGGCGCCGCCTACCCCGGCGAAATCGAAGGTCGAAAGCTAAAGCCCGTCGCGGGCAAATCACTGCTGCCGGTCTTCCGCGGCGAGCAAAGAAAACCCCATGATGTGCTCTTCTGGCAGTATGGAAGGGCCAAAGCCGTCCGAACAGGCAAATGGAAGCTTGTTAAGTATGGCGATGCCGACTGGGAGCTTTACGACCTTGAGGAGGACAGAACAGAATTGAAAAATCTGGCGGGACAATACCCGCAGAGGGTCGAGGAAATGACCGCGATGTGGAATGATTGGTGGACTAAATGCAGGGAAAAAGGATGAATTTTCAGGATAGACTTAGTAGTATGTTAAAAAGAGGCTCGGCGGCGTAGCTAAGGACCTGTAAATAAATTATCTTCCATTTTTGGCTGGCTGTGGCTTCGGCTGGCGGTGTCAGCAAAACTCGGACTACCAACCAGTAGGCCTGCGTTTTGCTTCCTTGCCAGTCTTGTCCTCGCTCAGCCAAAAACGAAACCTTATTTTTTTACAAGTCCTAAGCAAGTATATACTCAACTCGACTGACTTTTTAAACTGTCATGCTGAGACCCCGTTCTTGCTTTCGCAAGAAAGCACGGGGGCGAAGCATCTGGCCTTAACATAGGATTTTGTCCGACTGCGAGCGTGAGATTCTTCCCCTTCGACTTCGCTCAGGGCTAACGGCTCTTTGCGCTCAGACCTATCCTCGAGCGGCAGCGAAGAAATGACAAAGAGGCTTTTCAATAGAGCAATAAGCCCTGAAAAAAAATGGGAGGGTCTGTAACAGACCCTCCCATGCTGACACCGCTAAGGTGACGGCAGGTTTCGGTGGAACTTCGTGGGAACACCGAACCGTCCTAACGGTGCCGTTATGCCTTTGTTTTTATGATTATGATATCATAATTCCTCAAGAAGGATTCTTACTATGCGCTCGGCGGCGCAGCCATCCCAGAGTGGTGGTATCGCAGGCTTACGCCAACCGCCGTTCACAGCTCGTTTGTAGGCTTCAATAATCTTAATTGGATTGGTCCCGACAACCTGGTTGGTGCCGAGCTCGGTTGTAATTGGGCGTTCGGTGTTATCCCGTAGTGTCAGGCAGGGAATTTGCAAAATCGTTGTTTCTTCCTGTATTCCTCCTGAGTCCGTCAACACTACTTTTGCATGAGACATCAACTTCAAGAAATCAAGATAGCCCAACGGGTCGGTCAAACGCAGGCCGGGCATTTCATTAACACGTTTGCTCAGGGCCGAAGATTCCAGTTTTTTCCGGGTTCGCGGATGGATGGGGAAGATTACCGGCATATCATTCTGGATGGTCTCGATGGCATCGAGAATTCTCCCAAAGGCGGCGGGGTCATCAACATTTGAGGGACGGTGCAAAGTAAGCACTGCAAAATCATCTCCGTCAAGACCCAACAGGCTTAAGATATTCGACTCTTCGGCCTTTTCCCTGTTTTTTAACAGCGTATCAATCATGACATGACC
Organism: Sedimentisphaerales bacterium; assembly: GCA_030611315.1. Classification (GTDB taxonomy): domain Bacteria; phylum Planctomycetota; class Phycisphaerae; order Sedimentisphaerales; family Anaerobacaceae; genus JAUWPZ01. The sequence goes on along the minus strand of JAUWPZ010000069.1, from coordinate 2,892 downwards.
GACCATATATATTCTCTCGGTGGAGATTCCCTCCTTGAGCAGGTTATCCACGCCGCTTTGCTCCGTACAGAAAAGCAGGTCGCTGATGGAATCGGTCAGTATTCGATTGATTTCCTCCGGCATCGTCCTGTCGCCGCTGCGCAATCCTGCCTCTACATGCACGAGCTTGACTCCTAACTTTACCGCAACCAGTCCGCAGGCGATAGTGCTGTTAACGTCGCCGACTAATAGTACAACATCCGGCCCATACTCTATCACTACCGGCTCGAACGCCTTCATTATCTCAGCCGTCTGAATCGCATGAGAACCCGACCCTACTCCGAGATTCAAGGCGGGCTCAGGAATACCCAGTTGTCGAAAAAACAGGTCGCTCATCTTCTCATCATAGTGCTGGCCGGTGTGCACCAGAATCGGCTCGATATCCGGATAGTTTGCATAAGCCGTCATAATCGGCGCTATCTTCATGAAATTAGGTCGAGCGCCTACAATATTAATGATTTTCAATTCTTACTCCTCTTTTTGTATGGTTGGGCTGATGTAGAAAATTTTAAAATCAAGCGGTTCAGGGACTACCGTTCAACATTGTGAGCGGCAGGCACTGCATTTGTGGAAAAGCTGCTTCTATCTTTTTCATCGCGGCATCCCGAGCGCAGGCGCTGCGGGCAACAAACTGGGCCGTGCCGTCTCCCTGACTGCCGACTCCCTTGCCTCCATAAATGTATTCTGTAATCCCCTCAAAGTTGAGAACCTCATGTAATAGAGGGCTTGCCAATTGTCTGGGGGAAGTCGGTGCTACCAGGCGGTCGAAAATCTGTTGAGCTTCCGTCATTAGTATGCCCAGTTCCTTCGCATTGCCGTTTTGGATTGCGCGATATGCCCGACGTGTGATTTTCTCGTTTTCCTCGCCCAATGCCCGCTGCAGGTTACTACTACCCAGATAGTTACTCTGTAAATCATCCAGGATTTGCACGGTGTCCTTTTCTCCGGCCAGGTCCACGAAAAACATGTAAATGTTGCCACCGGCAAAGATAGGTTCCACGTGTATATCTTTCGATTTTTCGCACCTCAGCAGAACAGGAGTTTTGCCGTAGATACAAGCCTGGTCCATGCGTCCGCATTGGCTGCCGGTCAATTTTTCACCGAGATAGGCCAGCTCCATTAGTTCATGGGGGAACATCCTCAACTTATAGACCGCGTCAAAAGCCTTTGCCACAAGTACACAGACCGCTGCAGAACTTGAGACACCTTTTTTCAACGGAAGGTCCATCTTTGTTATGTGGATATCGATGCCATGGGGAACATTAAATTGAGTCAAGATCTCATAGGCGACACCTGCGCAATACCTGAAGAATTCTGCTTCATCATGGGCGGCTGCCAACAAAACCTCACGTTCCCAGAGGAAAGCGGCCTGGCGAGTTCTGCTATTGGCTCGACCCAAACTGTCACACAACTTCGTTTCAACCACGAAACGGTCATTTGGTCGCACGGTGGCAGAGAGACCCTGGTCCGTACCTATCACAATACAGTAACCCTGATGTATGCCGTATTCCGCCGCCCAGTCGCTGTGTTCGCCAAAGAGGCAGAGCCGCCCCGGGATAGTAAGCTCCACTTGTTGCTCTTGGAAGTTCTCTTTCATCTTTTTCTCCACCTGATGATACGAATGCAATGAACAATTCGTCACGCGAATGTCCTTCGCAGTAATCACTACATTGTCATCTCTTTGCTTCTAAAGGCCGTCTGTGAAGCGGCATAACCTTCAGGAGTTCCGATATCGTAGGACCGTCCGGCGATTTTGCAGAGATAGTACTTGTTGGGATATCTCTCGAGCAGCATGTTTTGGGCCTCGGCAAGTTCGATTTCCTTGTCGGTTGCCTTAATCATGTCGCTAAGCTGTTGAAGGCACGCGAAGATTTCCGGCGTAAAAACGTAAATTCCACAGTGGGCCAGAAAAGCCCCTTCCGGCAAACCTCGCGTGACTAATTGCTGCTGTGCCGTAACAGGGTCGGGCTTTTCTACAAAATCAGAGCACTGGTATATGTCTTTGTGAATTTCAACCCCGGCAGCGACGCCCACCTTAGAGAGTTCCTCTGTCGAAACTGGTTGCATTCCTATCATCGCCGCCCCACCGACAGACTCAAATGCCTTGACTACCTGGGCAGGGCAAGATGGTCTGTTGCGCTCTTCAATATATATATGGTCGCCTAAAAGCAGCATAAACGGCTCATCGCCGACGAACTCGGCGGCTTGCATTACTGCATCGCCGAAGCCTTTGGGCCGAGGCTGAACGAGATATTCGATATCACCCGGCAGCCCGTCGGGATTGCTCTGCTGAACGGTCTTAAAGTACTCCTGGACCATCGCTCTCTGCCAGGGAGAAACTACAATTCCAATAGACTCTATCCCTGCAAATGCAGCCTGCCGGCATATAACATGCAGAACGGAGCGGATATTATTGCACTCGTCCACCAGGGGAAACATGGCCTTTGGAACAACGCTTGAAACCGGCATCAATCGCGTCCCTTTACCGGCTGCAGGTATCAGTACTTTTCGAATCAAGACCCATCCTCGTTCTTTATGGTTGTTTTTGTAGTGAGTGTTAAACTGTAGATAGTTCCTGTTGCGGAAACAACATTTGTCATTCCTGCGAAGCTTGTGCCCGCGAAAGCGGGTAGCAGGAATCCAGGTTTTTTTGATATAGACCCCTGCTTCCGCAGGGGTAACATCACCAGTTTTGGCTTTCCGCAACAGAAACTAGTATTCTGTCAAAATTGTATTTGTTATTAACGCAATTAAGCTGTCATGCTGAGCGGAGCGAAGCATCCGGCTTTAGCAATACAATTACTTTCAATGTGCAATTGAGATTCTTCACTTCGTTCAGAATGACAAGCTACA
>JAUWPZ010000123.1 GCA_030611315.1 Sedimentisphaerales bacterium | reverse complement strand
TACTTTTGACGCCAGCATCAATTAAACCCAATTTATGCCATAGGTATTCCCCTGCCCCCAAACCTCCCCGCCTGCTCATTACCCGCATGAAACCTCTTTGCAAACCAGGCAATGTTCGGTATTATATCCGGCATATACGCCGATGTAGCTCAATGGCTGAATACAGCTTTCGTAAATCTGTGGTTGAGGATTCAAATCGCTCCATCGGCTGTGAAATTGCTGAAAAACTTGAATTTATGAAGATGATGGCGGTCAATGCCTGCACAAAAGCAGGAGTTGGAAGAAGTCCGGGCCATAAAAAAACGTGTTTTCACGCAAATTTTCAACAAAACTGTCTCGAAAAAAAATCCTTGACAGTTCAAAGTGATTTACATAAGCTTATTGACATCGAAAGGACTGAATTATGTTTTTTGAACTTAAGGAAATCTTATTTTATTTTTGTTGGACTCTTGCAGCTCTTCTTCGTATATTAGAGCGTTTGTGGGGTGTTTTCTTTCATCTCAAGAGTATGCCCCTAAGAAATGAAAACGAGAGATGTTATTTGGTCGGCCTGTAAACAGGCCAAGGAGAAAGTATAAATGAGTACAGGTACGGTAAAATGGTTCAATTCAAGCAAAGGATACGGTTTTATTAGCCCGGATGACGGCGGCGATGACTTGTTTGTCCACCACTCGGAAATTAAGACAGAAGGCTATGCATCGCTCGATGAAGGCCAGAAAGTCGACTTCGAGACCGGACAAGACAAAAAAGGCCCATGTGCAACCAACGTAATCCCGGCCTAAGCAAACAACAAAGCGTAATAGGAATTGGAAAACAGGAAATGTATGTTAGAATTGAAAAAGGGAAATCAAAATGAATATCTATGTAGGAAATATGGCGCCCGAGACAACTGAGGATGATTTGCGTCAGGCTTTTGAAGCGTTTGGCCAGGTCGATAACGTTAATGTGATAAGAGACAGGGTCAGTGGCGAATCACGAGGATTTGGATTCGTGGAAATGCCTACCAGGACTGAAGCTCAAACTGCAATTGAAGAGATGAATGAAAAGGATTTGAAAGGGCGTGTCATTACCGTCAACGAGGCTAAGCCGAAAGTCAACCGTGGCGGCGGTCGTGGTCGTGGTGGGCGAGGCGGTTCCGGCGGCGGTCGTGGCGGCGGTTATGGTGGTGGCGGAGGTGGTCGTAGCAGTTATGGCGGCGGCGGAGGTGGTCGTAACGGCGGCAAACGCAGCTACTGATTAATAAGTAGTAGCAAGAATCTTTAAACTACAATCTGTTTTTGTAATCAACGGGCTGTGAGTTCAACGCTTGCAGCCTTTTTTCTTTTATCCTGAACATGCCCAATCTCTAAAACGGCGGTTTTGGGAGAAAAGCAAGGTATTGAAAACCGTGTTATTGTGCAGATTTCACAAAAGTTGTCTCAGAAAAAGAAATTTCTTAACCGTTCAAGGTGAATGTGGTAAGATTTTTGATGTCGTACGGAGAAAATTATTATTAAAACCGTTTACCCCATTAGAGGCTCATTGTATTTGCGCGAAGTTGAAATGGTTTATATGCCCTTAAGGGTAATAAATTCACGCGATTAGGATTGTAAATTATTGTTTTAAGGTTACTACCTGTGGCACAAGTTGCCCGCCCCTATGGGGCAGGCGAACCCGCCGCGGCGGGGGGAATTTCAATCGTGAGCACTATATATGTTGATTTGAGGAAACAAAAAATGTTTTGTTGTAAGCCTCTAACGGGGCGAAATGGGAAATGTCAGATTAGACATCTGGGGATTCTTCTTTGCGTAGTTGTTTTAGCAGGCGTCGGTGCGTTTTTGATGCATGGATCGGGCAGGGGGCCGATTCATACCGATGCCGGTGAGGATACGCACGTTGGCTTCGAGGGCAGCATTTATCTTCAGACGGATGCCCGATGGGCCTCCGACAGGATCGGCGGCAGCGATGAGGAGATGCGAGATGTGGGATGCACCGTTTGCTGTTCATGCATGGCATTGGAGTACTGCCGGATCAATATCTCACCGGGCCGACTGAACGAACTTCTCAATGCCCATGACGGATACACCGGCCGGGGATGGCTAAAGTGGTTTACGGTGGCCGGCGTCACCGGCGGTAAGATCACGATTGAAATTCCGGAGAAACCAACAGTCGAGAAAATCGATTCGACTTTGCGAATGAACTACCCGGTGATCGCAAAGGTTATGATCGGCGGCAAAATCCAGCATTGGGTGCTGATCGTGGCAAAGGCGGGTGAAGATTATCTGATCAAGGACCCGTTGGGTGACGGCAAGGAGCTTGACAAGCTTTCAAAGTACCAAAGCAAAATCCACTCCATCCGAATATTCAAGAGCAAGACCTCCGGTAAGGGACTCTTGCCGGACATTGAGACTGCTGAACTCCAGGGGCAACCATCAAGACTGGAGCAACCGCCGACACCGGAACGACAGGATGACTTTGCAGAGGGCACGCGACATGCCGAGGCGACCCTTACAATCAAATCGAGCATTGAGGGCGGACGATGGGTGAGCGAAGCCGGGATATGTCCACTGAAGGGCCAAAGCGTCGCGCTGAAGGTCGAAGAAGTCCCGGGATGTTCGGTAAGATGGTACCGGATCATCCCGGATATTTCGAAAAACTACAAAAACGCCAACTGGCCGTGGGAGGCCGATGCCTATAAATGGGTCGGCTTTGCCAGGATCGATTACCACAGGAAGGAGCTGACGCAGTTTCGGGGCAAATGGCAGATATTACCCCTGCCTGCGGCCGGATCTTCGTTGCAGCCGGGGGATGCTATCATCAACTCGCGGTACTACCGCAACGATATGGGCAGTTTCTGGTTCCAGGCCGAGGTCGCCGCCGACGGCACAATCTACCGCTCACCGGGCATCGAAGATTGCGACAAGCGCGGTATTTTGCCGGAGGTGTTTCGCATGTCGGTTCGCAACGGCGAAGGCTATATCGGGTACCTGACTTCTTTTTTCAATGTGCCCGGTTTGTTTGGTTCGATAAACTACCAGAGCAGTAACTATATCGGCGTCGATTGTGCCGATGTTTTGATGGCGGCGCTGGCCGCGTGGAAGAAAAAGCCCCTGGAGAAGAACTATAACGTAGCGATGCTGGTGACCAGCCTGGAGGAAGTCGCCGAGTTCGATGTGCCTTACGGAAATACCGCAAAGAAACCGCGCTGGGGAAGCGATGTCCGGCCGGGCGATTTTATTGCAGTGCGATATCCCTCGGGCAAACAGTACGCACACATTGGCGCACTCTACAGCGACGCCAACAAAAACGGACTGCTCGACGGCGCCGATATAATAATCCACGCAGGCCCCACACCGCTACACCTGTCATACCTCAAAGAAGGCAACTTCGACGGCCATGTGGTCATCCTGCGTCCCCGTTAGATAAGTTTGGAAAGGAAATATCTTGACAGTTCAAGGTGAATTTGGTGAGGTTGTTTGTGTCGTACGGAGAAAAAATGTTTTGTTGTAAGCCTCTAACGCCGCTATATGGAAAATGTCAGGATAAGGAGATTACCATGAGTAACAAAGTTTATGCGGTTCTATTGGTGCTGGCCGGTATTGTTGGCGGGGTATTGGTTGTCAGTCTCAGTTCATCGCCGGCGGCGGCTAAGCTGCCTACCGATGAGCGGATCATTGTACAGCCAGGGCTGAATACAGTTCCATCCACTGTACGGCCGGTGGTCGCCCCGGTAAACATCCGCGTATATCCGGTCGGGGTAACAGAAAGGGGCCAAGGGATCGCTTACGTCGTCAAAGATGGCAAGCTCTGGCACTGCGAAGGCACCACAGCCCGCGAGGTCAACTTTCGGTGATGTGCGAAAGACATTGGGGCATCAGCCTTGCCTCTTAAGCTCCGCATCTTATAGTCCGTGTGCGGCCTACTCACGCTTCACAAGTCATGCTTGCTTTGAACCTTTGCCCCTTTCTTGTTTCGTGCCTTGGTAACTTGTAATAATTTCAGTAAGAAAGAGCCGATACCACGATTAGCAGATTAAACAATAAGGATTCTGGATTCCCGCCTTCGCGGGAATGAAGATAGTAACTAATCGGCTCTAATTAACTGTAATTAATATAAGCCATATCTGGCAATATCAAGGAGCATAGGCACCAATATAGAGTATCTTTTTACGACATTGTTCCTTTCTTCAGTCTTGTAATGCCTAACGTTTGAATGTAGCAGCACGCGCTTGCGTGGGTCTGCTACCATGACTTGTTGGCTCCTCAATTGTCTGTTTGTGAAGTATTGTCCAATGCCTCATAAAGTTTGAGCAGTGCATGCATGAAACGGGGTCCACCTGTAATGCTTTCGTAGTGATCATGCAGGTTCGTCGCCTTGGGAAGTGATAGACCATCATCAAGAAACAGCTTGATTCCCAGTTGCCCGAAATAGTTGGCGCGCCCAAGATATTCTTTTTTCCCGGTGATTCTATGGCTGTTGATCATCAATGTGATTACGTTTGCGATCGTTTCAGGTTTCACGAGATTCTTGGGGTCCGGTGTCGCAGTGAGATACAGGTTTGCCGCAGACAGGATAAGTTGTTTGTATTTTCCTGCGAGCTCTGGATGGTTTTTCTCTATTTGTTCGAAGCGGTCAAAGCAGCGATTGGCCATACGGGCGTGTGTCCCTTGCCCGTAGTTTAAGGTCCAAGTCGTCGTATATGGCCTGTTCATAGAACGCGATCTCGGTTTCCCGGTGGTAGAATCAACTGTCGCAACGAACCCGCCGCCGGCGTTGATAATATGCGGCATGCGGTGGAAATCAAGGTCTAGTCTCAGTGCCAGATTCTTCATCCGTTGAGCCAGTTCACCTTCCATGTGCGGTGCGGAGTTCCAAAGACACCTTGCCAATTCCAGATTATGCTTGGGCCAGCTGATTTGACTATGGTTTTCGTCTGTGCCGGCGAGGAGATATCCGGTCGGTGATTTTTTCATATTGCCTTCCATTCGCGCGACGATGATGGAAATAGCTGTCACGAGTTCTGGCCGGCGTGCCATAACTCTGTTTTCTTTGCGAACATAGGCATCAGTCCAGTTTGCGATCATTTGCCCCGCGTACCGAGGGAAGTCCGCACCCGTTTGGGGGCCGTGGCTAGACCATTTTGCGTGCCTGGAGAAGTCACCCGTCTTCTTATTCGCTACCTGGTGATCCCATTGACCTATTGCGAATTTCCAGCAGGCTTCCGGCGCAAGTCTGTAGCACTCATTCCAAAATGGCCACTCGCGACGAATCTCATGTTTTGAGTCAAGTCCTCCCATTCCTTCTCGCTTAAAGTCCCAATAGAGGTGTTCTCCCCAGGTCATCAGTCCCGTAAGTGGACTTTGGCAATGAGAGAAAAAGAACTTTAGCGCTTGGTCTGCTTCCTTTGCGTATCTCTTCTCACCGCTGAGTTCCGTGAGTCGATACAATACTGCATATAGGTCGGCATCTACCTGGGGATTTGCTCCTCCGAGAGAACGGTCTCCGTTCCGTACCCCCGGGATGTCGTCGAAAGAGCCGATTCGCATGGTGCTACGATCCAAAGCAGAGGCGAAAAGTGGTGAATGTTTTGTCCCGTAGGTATCACGTCCATCCTTAATCATAGCGTTGGCGTATGCTTTCACAATCGTCAGGTAGTCGCGCACATTTCCCGGCTGGTTCTCCGCAGCTTGTGTTGCATTCATGAACAATAAGTATGCTGCCAAAATTAGTATCACAGCAGTCGTTTTAGGCTTTTGCATTATTTATTCCTCCTTTGATTTGTTAGCCAATGTGAAACTCAGCGGCGCGGCTTATCCGCGTTCATAAGTATCTTTTGCGATGGCGGCCTGTTCATTTGTAGGGATAACAATAACTTTGACCCTGCTTTGCTCTGTTTGTATCTGCATTTCTTTTCCCGTAGCAGCCTGGTTCGCGGCTTCGTCAATCTGCACGCCTATTTGGCCAAGACCGGTGCATATCAGTTGACGCAAAAGCACGGCGTTCTCCCCGATTCCGCCGGTGAAGACCAGCGCATCGACGCTATCCAGCACCGCCGCGTATGCCCCGATGTACTTCTTGATTCGGTAGCAGAAAATATCTATAGCGAGCTTTGCCCGTGAGTTGCCTTCTCCGGCGAGTTCTTCGAGGTTTCTGACATCGTTCGATAGCCCTGATATTCCGAGCAGACCGCTTTCCTTGTTGCACAGGGTTTTCAATTGCTTTCCATCGTAACCTTTATCTTCGAGATAAAAGAGTATCGCCGGGTCGAGGTCGCCGCAGCGTGTTCCCATCGGCACGCCCTCCAGAGGCGTAAAGCCCATGGACGTGTCGATTGACCTGCCCTGTTTTACAGCGGTAATAGAACAGCCGTTTCCGAGATGGCAGGTGATGGCGTTGATGTCATATTTCCCCTTGCCTAATATGGCAGCGGCGCGGCGGGCGACATATCTGTGCGAAATCCCATGGAAGCCGTACCGGCGAATGCCGAATTCCTCATACAGCGAATAGGGCAGGGCATACATATAGGCGACCTCCGGAATGGTGGCGTGAAATGCCGTATCGAAACAGGCGACCTGTTTTATATCCGGGATTTTGCGCTGCACTGCCCGTATGCCCGCAAGATTGGGCGGGTTGTGCAGGGGCGCAAGGTCCGCATACTTTTCGATTGAGGCGATTACCTTCTCATCGATAACCACAGAACCGGTGAACTCCTCGCCGCCGTGAACGACCCTGTGGCCGACAGCGCCAATCTCGCTAATATCTCCTAAAACTCCCCCCTCCGGCCTGACGAGAGTTTCCAGTATGAGTTCCATCGCCTCTTCGACGTTTTCGACCTCTGTTTGTGCGGTGTAGGTTTTCTCGCCGAAGAAGGCCGATAGTGTCGAGCTTTCTTCTGCGATTCTTTCGACCTGCCCCTTAGCCAGAATCCGGGCCTCGGGCATCTGGTATAAATAATACTTGACGGAGGAACTTCCCGCATTGATGACGAGCACTTTCATTTTCACTTAAATCCTTTCACTGAAAGCTGTTCTTCACAGCTCTCGTTAGTATTGTGTTCTACACTAATTGCACTAAAGTTAATATAACCGCTGAAACTATGTCATCGACGCTTGCTCCCCGCGAGAGGTCTGTTATAGGTTTTGCAAAACCCTGGAGGAAAGGCCCGATGGCTTGGGCGCCGGCCATATATTGGGTGAGTTTATAAGCGATGTTGCCTGAATTAAGGTCGGGAAAAATGAGAACATCGGCCTTGCCCGCGACGGCGCTTGTTTCCTTGACTTTCTTGGCGGCCACGCCGGGCACTATGGCCGAATCCGCCTGGAATTCACCATCGATGGCCAGTTTGGGTTCGCGTCTCCGCGCTATTTCGAGGGCCTTTCTGACTTTGTCCACTATTGGCCCGGAAGCGCTGCCCTTGGTGGAGAATGACAGCATAGCCACACGCGGCTCCTGCCCGAGAATTTTTCTGGCGCTTGCGGCCGAGGTCAGGGCAATATCGGCTAATTGTTCGGCCGTAGGGTCGATATTTACGGCGCAATCGGCATAAATGAAGGGTTTGTTCTTTTCCCCCAGAAAATCCGGAATGACCATAAGAAAATAGCTGGAAGGTGTTTGGATGCCGGGGATTAGGCCAACGGTTAAAATCCCGGCCTGGATAAGCGTCGCCGTTGCGCCGGCAGCGCCTCCGACGAAGGCATCGGCATCGTCGCAGGCCACCATCATACCAGCGTGGCACAGCGGCTTGGCGACTATGCGTTTTGCCACGGCGGCGGAGATACCTTCTCTTTGCCGGCTGTATTTCTCGGCATAGAAATCGAGTTTTTCGCTGCTTTTAGGGTTGATGGTTTGGATACCGTCGAGATTGACCCCGGTTTTTTCTCTCGCCGCTTCTATCTGCTCAGGTCTTCCGAGCAGAATAGGCTGCGCAATGTCTTCGTCTTTAAGTCTGCGGGCGGCCTGAATTACCCGCTCGTCTCTGCCCTCCGGCAAAACAACAGAGAAGTTTTTTTCTCTTGTCTTCTCTCTGAAGCCGGCTACAATGTCCATACTTGTTGCTTTCCTGTTTTTCGAAAGGGCTTGTTGTAGTTTTGTTTGTTCTTCGCCGGTCAGCTTAACTGAGAGTTTCAGCAAATGCAAGAAGAATTCGAGTTTGTACGCTTGGTAGGAAACGAACGGCGGGTTGGTTCGCTGCTTGCCGATGTATCGCGACACTGGCATGGTGGGAAGGAAAGATTTTTGATAGTAAGCCCGCACGATGATGATGCGGTTTTAGGGGCGGGTTTGCTTATTCAATTGGCCAAGAGGGAAAATGTGCCGGTGCAGATACTAATTGTTACCGACGGCAGCATGGGCTATTGCAGCCCCGAGGAAAAAGATACAATCGCCCAAATCAGATACGATGAAAGCCTCGAATGCTACCAGGGTCTGGGTGTGCCGAAGGAGAATATCCTCTGGCTTGGATTTCCGGACTGCCGCTTAAACGAGTATCGCGGCAGGATCCCGGCGGAGACGGACAATCCACCGGCAATCAGTGGCTTTACCGGGCTGCAAAATAACTTCACTTATTATCTGCGAGAGATAAATCCTACGCAGTGCTTTTTGCCCACGAGTAACGATTTGCATCCGGACCACCGTATTATTTACGATGAGTTTCTTATCAGTTTGTTTCACTCAGCCGGTAACATCTGGCCGGAGCTGGGCAAGCCTTTGGATAAGGTGCCGTACGTCCACACTTTTGCGGTTTATTGTGATTTTGCCGCGCCTCCGACCCTGCGTATGCGCACTCCGAATTCATACTTGGAGAATAAACTCAAGGCCATCGCCGCTTTTCGTTCGCAGAAGCAGATATCTTCGCTTATTGAGAACGTTCGCCATTGCGGCCCCGAAGAATACCTTCGGGCCATAGATTTCAGGCTCTACCATCCTGCACGTTATCGTAATCAGTTCGAGGAGAAAAAAGCAATTGGGCCGTTGCGTTGAAAACGTGCAATAATGTTCCTCCGTCGTCCGGCTAATCACATCGGTAAAGAAGCCCGGCATATCAAATCACCGACACCCCGGCTAAAGGCTTTTCTGCTTTTCCTCTTCTGTGAGCGGCTCGTTCAGCGAGCCGGAGCGGAAGCCCTGCAAATCGACGGTTACGAACTGAAAGCCGATTGATTTGAATTTCTCGATTATTTGCGAACGGGCCGGCTCTGTTGTAACTTTGTCGATATCAGCCGGATTAACTTCGATTCGGGCGATAGTCTCGTGGTGGCGAACGCGAAATTCAACAAGGCCCAGTGTCCGCAAAAAATCCTCGGCGTCCTCGATTTGTTTGAGACGCTGCTCCGTAACTTCCAGACCATAGCTGATTCTCGACGCCAAGCAGGGAGATGCCGGCATGTCCGCCGTGGGCAAATTCATTTGCCTGCTCAGCTCACGGATATCGTCCTTGGTGAGCTTAGCCTCGGCCAGAGGTGAGCGGACGCCGAAGACCTTCATCGCCCGGTTTCCCGGCCGAAAGTCGTCCAAATCATCGTAATTTGTGCCAAAAACAACGTGGTCAAAGCTCCTCTGCCGGGCAATATCCAGGAGAATCCTGCAAAGATGCGATTTGCAGTGGAAACAGCGGTCGGCCTTATTGGCCGAGTAATTGCTGTCTTCAACCTCATCCACCGTAACTTCATCGACCTTCGCGCCGATGATTCCGGCGCATTCTATCGCCTTGTCATACTGGCTCCCGGCCAGAGAAGCGCTGATGCCTATACAGGCCAGAACATTCTCAGCCCCTAACGTATCGACTGCCGCCTTTAATAAAAACGTACTATCCACGCCGCCCGAATACGCGACAACGACCTTGCCCAGCCGACTGAGTATTTCCTGCAGCGAATTGTATTTATCCTGGAGATTCATACAGCCAACCTGAACCCACCTCCAATTTGTCTATGAGCTTATTTCACTAATTCTATTTTTTAACGACCAGACATCCCGCCATCATATCATGAAGGGCCTGTTTTTTCTCCGTGAATCCCGCCATTATATACCCGATACCCAAAGTCAAACTCGAAATGATTTTCCCCCAGTATCTCCCGTTTGCCCGACCGAATGAAATTCTGTTCCCATCCATATCTGTAACAATAATTCCCAATGCCATCTTACCTAAAGTCGCTTGTCTGGATGAGCATTCCATTATGGTAAAGTACAGCCAGTTCAAGACAATGCCAATTATGTAACCAACCACCACGCTCACAGCCTGAACTGTTTGTATATCCACTCTCGCAGCGCCTAAGGCCCCTCCGATCAAACAACCCAGAAATCCCCCCAGCACCATTCCTCCTGCCGTCAAAACCAGCGAGTCAATCAGGGCCGCTACAAAACGCAGCCAAAAACCGGCATAATAAAATTCCTGTTGGCCGGTTATGTCATGGCCGCCTGCATCTAATGTGATGTCGGCGACAGGTATATCGGCTTGCCCGACCGCCGCCTCACTGATATTAGGAGCCGTATTAACTTCCAGGCATTTCGGACACTTAAATTGTTTGCCGGCGTATTTATCGGAAACCTGAATTTCCTGACCACAACGGCTGCAGTTAAATCTAATCATTATTTACTCCCTTTACGAATGCAATCACAAACAACTTCACAGCCGAGCGAGCGATTCGAATGCTCAACCACAGATTTACGAAAGCTGTATTCAGCCATTGAGCTACATTGGCGTATATGCCGGATATAATACCGAACATTGCCTGGTTTGCAAAGAGGTTTCATGCGGGTAATGAGCAGGCGGGGAGGTTTGGGGGCAGGGGAATACCTATGGCATAAATTGGGTTTAATTGATGCTGGCGTCAAAAGTA
>JAUWPZ010000157.1 GCA_030611315.1 Sedimentisphaerales bacterium | reverse complement strand
CAAATTCGTCGGGGAAGAGACGCATAATGATGAGTATGGTATTAGAAGTGTATCGTTTACCGGACGCAGCAGGGAAGGTAAAAAAAGCCAGAAGTGTAAAAAAAGTAAGGGGCGGGTAAAAATTTTTCCGACCAAATATCTTAACTTATAGTGCTCTCAGTTGAAATTTCCCGTTTGTTCGCGGGTAAGTGGCTTTAGAACAATAAGTTACAATCTTACTCGCGGGAATTTATTACCCTTAAGGGTATATTATGGCGATAGGCAGAATTATAAGCGGTCAATCCTTGAACGAGCAGGAGGAGACTTTCAACGTATCGCTTCGGCCGAAGAGTTTGGACGAGTGCGTGGGCCAGGGCAGTGTGCGGGAAAAGCTGGCGATTGCCATCACAGCGGCCAGGCAGAGATCTGAGCCGTTGGAGCATATTCTTTTTTACGGCCCGCCGGGGCTCGGCAAGACGACGCTGGCGAACGTTGTGGCGAACGAGATGGGGGCGAGGATACGGTGCTCATCGGGGCCGGCTTTGGTCAAGGCGGGCGACGTGATGGGCCTTCTGAGCAACATAGGCACCGGGGACGTGCTGTTCATCGATGAGATTCACCGGCTGAGTACGACCGTTGAGGAGTTTATTTATCCGGCGATGGAGGAGTTCAGGGTCGATTTTACGGTCGATAGCGGGCTGCACGCAAAGACGATAAATTTTCCGCTGAAACGTTTTACATTGGTAGGCGCGACTACGCGTGCGGGGCTGCTCAGCGCCCCGCTTCGCAGCCGATTCGGGATGCTCTATCACCTGGAGTTTTACGACAGCGAGGAGCTGACAAAAATTTTGAGCAGGTCGGCCGAGCTGCTCGATTTGCACTGCGAGGAAGGGACCCTGGAATTGATTGCCGACCGCTCGCGCGGAACGCCGCGGGTGGCGAATCGATTGCTCAAACGTGTGCGTGACTATGTTCAGGTGAAGGGCTCGGGGGTGCTCAGCATCGGTATTGTACAGAGCGCCCTTGAGATGGAGCAGATAGACCCATTGGGGCTGGATGAGCTGGACAGGGCGGTTTTGCGTGCGCTGGTCACGGTTTATGACGGCGGCCCGGCTGGAATTGACGCCATCGCGGCGACACTTGGCGAAGAGAGAGATACCCTGGAGGACGTGGTCGAGCCGTATCTTTTACAAATAGGATTTCTGCGTCGAACCAAACGCGGCAGAGAGGTTACAAAGGCCGCCTGCGAGCATTTGGGGCTAAAGCTCCACAAGCGCAAAAGCAAAAAAGACTCCGACCAGCCCGAGTTATTTGAACAGAGCGAGAAGTAGATTTATCACCATCAGCTTATTTTCCCGCTGAAAAAAGAGATTTGCTACGGCCTGCTTCGTGAACCTTATAACGACATCCGCCAAAGCACTGCAGTTGTCGATATCAGGCTCTCGCATTTCGCGCCGGATTCCATATAGTAGACGATTGACAGCCGCGGTAAGAGCCCTATAATACGAAATAATCGGTATTTTACACAAGTACACAGGTATATATAGTGCTCACGATTGAAATTTTCCGTTTGTTCGCGGGTAAGTAACCTTAAAACAGTAATTTACAATCCCAATCGCGGGAATTTATTACCCTTAAGGGTATATTTATTGTGATAACAAAAGAAGAAATCCTCGAATCGCTTGCTAAAAACAAACCAGAACTGCAGAGGCAGTTTAAGGTGAGCAGGCTGGCGTTATTCGGGTCCTATGCCAGAGGCGAACAGAGACCGGACAGTGATGTGGATATTCTTGTCGAGGTCGACCCGTCTATAGGCCTGGAGTTTGTAACCCTCGCAGAAAGATTTGAGAAACTGCTTGGCACATCTGTTGACCTGGTGTCGATACGAGCTGTTACTGCCAAAGCGATGAAATTCATCGAGCCGGAACTGATTTATGTCTAAAAGACCCGTTGATTTACTGCTGGAAGATATTTGTGAAGCGCTCGACAGAATCGAGCAGTATATAAGCGGTATGTCGTTTGATGTTTTTTTAAACGACCGCAAGTCCGTAGATGCGGTAGTCAGGAACCTTGAGATTATAGGAGAAGCTTCGAATCGACTGCCGGCTGACTTCAAAAATAGTCATTCGCAGATAGAGTGGCACAAAGTAGTAGGGCTGCGGCACCGGATAGTCCATGAATATTTCGGTATAGACCATCAGATTGTTTGGCAAATCCTGCAAAAAGATTTGCCTTCTTTGCGGGAGGCCATATCACAAATTCGCGGTTAGGAATTCAAAGGGTGGTGGTAGCTAACGCAGAATTATAAGATATACCAGCTTTGGTGACCGGAGTTCACATTTTTTTATTAGATTACCACGGCCTGCTTCGTGAACCTTATAACGACATCTGCCTGAGGATGTGTTTTGCCATTTTTGGCGGGCGGTTGAGCAGTTCGGTGAAGTGGTAAACGAGAAACTTTTCGATTTCGTTGAGGGTTTTTTCCTGCGATTCGGCGAGCAGTTTCAAATTGCTCAGAGAGTTTGCGGCGGCTTTGGACAGTCTTATCTTGTCCGGGAAACTTGCCTCGCAATCTCTGCATATAAGGCCGTTGGCTGAGCTGCTGAAATAGAAATCGCTTCTCGCATCTCGTTTCTCGTATCTCGTTTTGCAATTCACACAGTAACTCAAAACCGGCTGGAGGCCGACCTCTTTTAGCAGGGTCAATTGAAATAGTATAAGAAGCGTTATCATTTCATGTTTTTGGGGGGTGTTTTGGGTGTTCTGCAGGAATTGCAGGAAGCTGTCGAAAAGAGCCGGGTGTGGGTCGTGTTCATCCGTCATCTTATCGAGTAGTTCTGCGGCGAAGAGGCGGCAGTTCAGGACAAAGAGGTTGCTTCGAGTCGGGCTAAAGCTTGGTCCGCCATAGGCGGATTCGAACTCGGTGAGGACGGCGAGTTTTTCTTTAGTTGAATCGGAAAAGACTATTCTGCCGTGCGAGAGTATTTCGATGGTGCCGTCAAACGGCGATTTGGGCCGTTTCGAGCCTTTGGCGATAGCGCTTATTTTGCCGGCTGCTCTGGCAAAAAATGTTACTATCTGGGATGTCTCGGAAAAATCTACAGTGCGTATGCAAATAGCCGAGTCTTTAGTCAACATATCTCGTATTTCGTATTTCGCATCTCGTTCGAGATACGCTTCACACTTCACGCTTCACGCTTTTTAAAGATTTCGATGCGTTTTATTCTTCGAGCCTCGGCGGAGCTGATGGTGAATTTTAGATTTTCATAGTCGAAACACTCTCCGTTTTTGGGAATATATCCTAAGCGCGAGAAAACAAAGCCGCCTAATGTGTCGTAGTCCTCGTCTTCGGGCAGATTCAGGTCGAACTGGTCGTTGAGGTCGTCAACGTATGTTCTGGCATCGACCTCGATAGTATTATCATCGATTTTTCTGATGGGCTTGGGGGGGATTTTTTCGTACTCATCGGTTATTTCGCCTACAAGCTCTTCGAGAATATCCTCTAATGTAACGATGCCGGCTGTTCCGCCGTATTCGTCGAGCACGATTGCTATATGAAGTTTCTGATTTTGAAATTCGCGCAGCAGGGTCCTGAGAAGTTTTGTTTCAGGGACGAAATACGCGTTCCTCATTTTGTCGCGAAGTTTGAAGTCTGCCGGGTTTTTGCCGATTTCGGTCAGCAAATCTTTGGCGTAGATAAGCCCGATTATGTTGTCTATATTTCCTTCGTAAACAGGCACTCTTGAATGGCCCGCACCGGTTATGATGTCCAGAACGCTGTCGTGGTCGCAATCGACTTCGACTGCGACAATATCGGTTCGGGGCGTCATAATTTCGTCGGCGGCCGTGTCGCTTAACTCCAAAACGTTTTCAATCATTTCCTGCTCTTCTTCATCGAGAACTCCTTCGGCCCTGCGCTGCTCGAGGCCGGTCAGGAACTCTTCCTGTTTTTCTTCGTGTTGTTCTTTTGGAGTTGTCCGGGCTATACCGGCGAGTCGTCGAACAAGGCCGTCGATATATTTCCAGGTGTAAAGAACAGGTGATGCTGTGATTGCAAATAAGAACAGGAGCTTGTGTGTTCGGCTGAGGAATTTTTCGCCTGCATATTTTGCCCAGGCGTGGGGTATTGCCAGGGAGAACACCGGAAATATTACTATTGCGATGACGAATGTAAGGAGAAAATTGGACAATTGTGCGCCGGCCGGACGCAGCTCCGTTAGAACGGCGGCCAAAAGCAGCAATACACACATATTACAGATGAGCCGATACAATGAGCAGCTCAGGATAAGTTTTTCAGAGTTTTGAACTAACCGGTCGGTGAGGTCTTCCGAATCGGCTTCTTTGCCCGCTGCCTTGAACGCTTCCTGCAGCTTGACACGTGAAAATGTTCGCAGGGCGATGGTATTGACGGAAAAGAACAGTGCGCCGCCCGTGAGAAAACAAATCAGTAAAACCGCCCAAACAACGTAATCCACTTTTTAACAGCCTTTCAGTTAGACAGAGAATGTCGAATATCAAACAAGGAATATCGAATTTCGAAGTTCATCATTCGTCATTCAATATTCGATATTCGCTTGCCCTTATTATATACCAAACCAAACCCGTGTTGTTGTAAAATATTGTCCTCGGCATCGTGCATTTTTTTGGCCTGTTCCGGCGTTGAATCATCGAATCCGAGGTTGTGGAGCAGGCCGTGTGTTATGTAAAGCGCCGATTCGGCTTCACTTGAATGGCCTCGCGATGCAGCTTCTTTGACGGCCATTTCGCCGTTGACGACAAGCTCAAACAATTTTCGGTTTTCATCATTCGACAGGTCAAAGCTGATAACGTCGGTAGAATGAACTCGATTTAAAAACTGTTTGTTCACTTTTCGGATTTGGGCATCGTTGACTATTGCGATACTAATCTCGTAACTCGCATCTCCTATCTCGCATCTCGTAAAATGTTTGCAGACGGCTTTGACCAGTTTTTTGAGCTTGGTCGGGTTAATATCTATGCCTTTGAAGTTTTGGGCGATTTGAACGACTATATCTTGTTCATGTTTGGCAGATGCCATAATTGTTACTTTTTTTTCGGCTCGGGTTCTTCGGGTTCAGATTGCATGTCGTCCGGGATATCCGGGGCTTTGGGATATGCGATTCGGCTGTGATGGTGTGCGGCTAAGGTCTTTGATATGCTTGCCTCAATCTGACTTAATTCCCTCAGGGTGAGCTCGCATTCGTCGAATTGCCCGTCCTGCAGACGTTTCATGGCCATGTTGTGGACGACTGCTTCGATTTTCATTGGGGTTGCTTCAGTGAGGCTTCTGACGGCCCCTTCTACGGTGTCCGCCAACATTACAATGGCGGCTTCTTTTGTTCTCGGCTTCGGGCCGGGGTATCTAAATTCACTCTCAGAAGGGGGCTCGGCAGTTTTTTGTTTGGCGCTTTTGGATTTTTGTTTTTTTGCTTCGTGGTAGAAATGTTCGACGAGCGTGGTTCCGTGGTGTGTTTCGATAAATTGCCGAAGCACGCTGGGCAGGCCGTATTCCTTAGCCATTTCTATTCCGTCTTTGACGTGGCCCACGATAATCAACTGGCTCATCGCCGGCGAGAGTTCTTTATGCCGAGAGGTCGAGCCCATTTCGTTCTCGACGAAATAGCCCGGCTTATTGATTTTTCCGATGTCGTGATAATATGCTCCGACCCTGCATAAAAGCCCGTTACGTCCGATTGCTTCGGCGGCGGCCTCGGCAATAGAACCTATTAGCAGACTATGGCTGAATGTGCCCGGCGCTTCCATGGCCAGCCTTTTCAGCAGGGGCTGGTTGGCATCGCTGTAGTCCAGCAGTGTCATGCTTGTTGCTATTCGGAAGGCTTTTTCGATGAGCGGGAGCAAGCTCTGGATGAGCAGGCCCACGAGGAAGACGGTCAATGCGTGACAGCCGGCGTTGATGAAGATGTTTCTGCTCCACTGGAAAGATTTTTCCAGGGGCAGGCTCAAACAAGCGGCCGCAGCAATGAAAACGATAACGGCGGATGTGGAGCTGACTTTGAGCAGCTTCATTCTTGTGCGGATTTCCCTGAGGGAGAAACAAGCGGCAATTGCACCGGTGGATATTGTCAGGAGCAGGGTGATATCGGTTAGTTGTAGTTCTCCCGGGGGTGTGTTGATTGGTCGGGCTGCGAGACAGGCCAGGATGCAATAGAATAGACTCATACCTATTGCGAAGCGCTGGTCATAGGCGATTGTCAGAATGACTGCTGCTGCGAAAGCCGTTCCGGTGGCCCATTCGGTGTGGCCGGTTGATGATACGCCGAATTTTGTCGCAGCCAGAAATAAACTAAATAAACAGACGAGGATGAGTGCCCTGGCGTGGTTTGTTATTATTCGCTTTTGAAAGCGATAGACGTAAATAGCTGCGGCAAGACACAGCAGCGTAACAACGACGGCCATTGGTATCACGTCAAGAGTCTGCCGGGCGAGTTTGAAAGAGAGGATAAGTACGCAGAGAACGACAAAGAGGACGCAAATCAGCAGCGAGAACAGGCAGTGGGTCTCGGCGAGCCGGCCCAGTAGCGAGAACCGCTCGTCCGGGATGTTCCTGCGTACCTGATTTCGCCGCGGACTGGTTTTTTTCAGAATCGCCATTGGTATTGGTTAAATGGTTAAATGGTAATTGGTTAATTGGTCAAATAATTACCAGTTACCAATTACCGGTTACTAATCAGTTTTTGCCTTTTTTTGTAGGCCCGTACTATATTTTGTACCAATCGATGCCGGACGATATCTTTCTGCGTCAATGCCACATAACCTATGCCTTTGATTCGTCTGAGCGTTTCAATTGCTTCTATCATACCGCTTTTTTTGCCTTTTTCGAGGTCAATTTGAGTTATGTCGCCGGTTATTATCATTTTGGAGCCGTGGCCCAGTCTTGTCAAGACCATTAACATCTGCAGAGGCAGGGTGTTTTGGGCTTCGTCGCAGATGATTGCAGCCTCGTTTAGTGTCCTGCCTCGCATAAAGGCAAGCGGGATGATCTCGATAATATCGAGCTCTACAAATTTTTTCATCTGCGTAAAATCCATCATATCTTCGAGAGCGTCAAAAAGCGGACGAAGATACGGATTTACCTTTGCCTGTATGTCGCCCGGCAGAAAGCCGAGCTTTTCACCTGCCTCGACGGCCGGTCGTGCAAGTACGATTCTCCTGATTTGCTTTTTCTTGAGCATGGAGACCGCAATTGCGACTGCCAGGTATGTTTTGCCTGTACCGGCGGGGCCTATACAAAAGGTCAGGTCGTTGGCAAGCATAGTTTCGACGTATTTTTGCTGGCCCTTAGTTGATGGTTCGACGACCTTTTTGTGGGAATAAACGGTAATAGCATCGGCGGACAGAGGAGCTTTAGACGATTCGTCGCGGTTAATCAGGGCCTTTACCTCTGCAGCGGCAAGAGAGTGGTGTTTGAGCAGATGTTTTTGCATTCTATCGATAATCTGGGCGGCTTTTTTTACGTCTTTTTCTTTGCCTGTGATAATCAGGCTGTCCTGTCGGGCGGTTATGCGGACGCCGAGGGATTCGCGCAGAAGCCGAAGGTGGCTGTCCGCTGGTCCGAACAACTCGAGCTGCTTGTCAGCCGAACCTAATTGTATGGTAATTTCCATCGTATGATCGCAAAATATTTTTGTATTCTTAAAAAGTGCCTAAAGTGAACTAAAGTTATGAGATATAATCCACCATAGGCGGATCCAAATTTTTTCTTGAGTTTACCAACTTCTGTCTTCTGCATAATAAAGAACCTTTCGATTCTTTGCTGCTTTTACAAGCGTATCACGAATCTGTTCTTTCATAATATCTCTCGTATTTTATTGGCCAGCAGCCGTAGACTCTTTAAGTGCTTGCTCGACACCAAATCTCTTTTTGAGACGGTCAACCGTATGCTGCCACTTCTTGGTGAGCGGTTTGCAGACAGTATTCCGATTGCCAAAG
>JAUWPZ010000202.1 GCA_030611315.1 Sedimentisphaerales bacterium | reverse complement strand
CAGCCGCTTCTTCCATTGAGTCACCTGATTAGGATGAACCTCAAACTTACTGGCCAGTTCAGCTATCGTCATTTCGCCTTTAGCCGCTGCAAGTGCGACTTTTGCCTTAAACTGAGCACTGTGATTACGTCTTTTGTTTTTCATAAATCTGTCTCCTGAAACTGTTATCGTCTCAGGCGACAAATCCACCTTAATTATGCGCCCAGTTTTTGGGGAGTATTATATCCCGTGGAGCATAATTGGCCAAGCGGGCGTATTTGATATTCGACCAGACTTGTTCATCAGGGTTGAGTTCCGGCGCATAAGCGGGAAGTTTTTCCGTAACAATTTCCGGATGTTTGGCCAGATATGCCTGAACCACCTTGGAGCGATCATGTACCCTGCCGCGGTCCCAGATAATCGTGATCGCGCCGGGAAGATGACGCTTAAGCTGACGCAAAAAGCCCACCACATCCTCAGCATGAACATTTTCATTGTCCACCAGCAATGTAAAGTACAATCCCCGGCGTTTACGAATGGGACTGACAGTGATGGCACTGATGGCCGAGATGCGATCTCGTCGATCCCAGCAATAGTGAATGGGTGTCTGGCCCCGAGGGGCCAAGGTTCGGCGAACGGTCGGAGTGAGCATGAAACCCGATTCATCGGGGAAAACCAGATGCGCCCCCCTTCGAGTGGCTTTTTTTTATACGCGGAAACTCCTCTCGCCGCCACCGCTCGATCTCTTTCTCGTTGCGTTCCCGAGCACGTCGTTCGGGTTTCTGACTGGTCCAACCCAATCGTTGCTTCAGGATGTTGCGTACGTGTTCCGGATGAAGTTTTATCCCGAAATGCCGGCGAATCACCTCGGTTACTCGCCTGGCCGTCCATAAGTTGTTGGGCCAGCCGTGCTCTTGAGCACCCCGTAGCAGAAGTGCTTCTAACTGCTGAAGTTGCGCATCGTTCAGTCGTCTCTTCCGACCAGGATGTGGCTTGGCGGACAAACCTTCCGGCCCTGCGCATGCCATATCCCGCCAGCGATACAAGGACTGACGCGATACACCAAGTATCCGGGCGATCAGTGTCGGCGAGTCGCCCTCTTGCATTAGTTTCACCGCTCGCCGACGGCGGCGTTCCATTTCTTCTGCGCTTCCTTTTGGTCTCATATATATGGTATCGGAACATTTGCTTGCGTTACCTTAGAAAAACTGGAATCAATAGAACATATAGAAGGAGTATTATGATGAATCGGAGAGAATTTATTAGACGCGGAGCCTGGGCGGTTGCGTGCTCTGGTGCACTATCTGCCGGCGCCTTGTCTAAAACAGTTACATCCGACAGCAAAGCAAAAAACAAACGGCTCGGCTGCACGACCGTGTGCTTCAGGATGCGGTTTCCTCAGACTCAGCCGAAAAACTACTCGGCCAGTGTTCCTGCTCTAAAGCTGCCGGAGGCACCGGCCTTTTTTGCTGAAAAGCTCGGGGTGCATAATATCGAGCTTTGGAGCAGGCATTTCGAGGACACCTCGCTGAAATACTGCCGCAAACTCAGGGCCGCTGCCAAAAAAGTCGGCTCCAAAGTTATCAACATCCAGCTTGATGAGCCTGGTTACAACCTCTCCTCTAACGACCCTGCCCAAAGAAGCAAGAGCATCGAATTCGTCAAGCGGTGGATGGACAGGGCGGCCGCTTGTGGGGCGACGTCGCTCCGTGCTAATACGGGCGGCTCGGCCAAGGAAAAGCTTGACGTTTCGGTTACCGGCGATTCGTTTCGGCAGTTGGCTGAATACGGCGAGGAAACAGGTGTCAAAATCCTCATTGAAAACCACGGTGGCTCCAGTTCGAATCCGGACAACATCGTTGTTATCATCAAGGCTGTGAATAGTACCTTCTGCCGAATGCTGCCCGACTTCGGAAATATGCCCGCGAATTTCAGGCAGCAGCGTGACGAATTTCTTAAAAAGCTCTACCCATACGCTCGCAGTTTACATTCTTGCGTTGGCGATGTAAATATGCTATCAAGAATGTCTTTGTTGAGGCAGGCGATATGAATTCAAAGAAAACAGGTGTTTTAGCGATACTCGGAGCGAGCTTAATGTGGTCGCTTGAGCCGGTTTGTGCCAAGCTGGCTTATAAATACCCCGATGCCGACTTTGTTCAAACCTCGGCCGTTCGCGCGATGGTTGTTACGTTGGTCGCATTAGTGTATGTTTTTCTCACGGGTAAAAGGAATCTAAAAGTTACCCGGGGACAGCTCTCGAAATTATTTTATATTGCGATAGTGGGCACGATATGCGCGGATTTGCTCTATTTCTTTGCGCTTACGAAAATCCCGGTAATAAACGCCGTTCTGGTAGGCCACATGCAGCCGATTTTTATCGTCCTGATAGGATTTTTCATCCTGAGGGAAGACAAGCTGACGAAGTTTGATTACCTCGGCATATTCATTATGATAACGGCGGGGCTGCTTGTTACGAGCGGGACGGCGGAGAACTTGTCCATGATGAAACTGTGCACGGCCGGGGATGTTTATGTGCTGTTGGCGACGGTGGCCTGGGCGACAACGGCCATAGTGATGAGGAAATATCTCAAAGAGCTCAATGCCGGCGTATTGACGTTTTATAGATATTTGATTGCCTCGGCGGTATTTGCTGTTTATCTGACGGCGCGCCGGTCGCTGGTCATTTCCAACGTCTATCAAATTCTGGTCGGCGTCATAGTCGGTGTAGGAACCATACTGTACTATGAGAGTATGAAACGAATTAAGGCTGCTCAGGTTTCGGCGATGGAGCTTTCAACGCCTTTCTTTGCGGTATTGTTCGGCTTTTTAGTCTTGAGAGAGACAGTCACAGTGATGCAGGTCTCAGGTATCGTGTTATTACTTGTGGGAGTATGTTTAATGTCGAAAAAAGAAGAAGCGTATTTTTGAAGAAAGCGTTTTCAAGCGAGGCCGGGAATATACTGAAATGCCTGATTGTGACCGGACAAAGAAAAAGGACTGGAGGGAGGAAATGGAGAGGCTGATTTGAGATGGGTGAGCGTTGGTAAAAGTGATAATAAAGAGCCCCCACGCTGCGGAGGGAGAGGAAAAAGCGAGATATAACGCAGGGACTCAAAATGAAGCTTCGTTACAATTATGTCTGCTCCCAGCGGCCGGGTCAAGAAAAAAATGGAGGTTTTCGAAAAAAAAAAGTTTGGGCCGGCTGATTGCCGTCTCAGACTTAGCTCGACTTTTGCCATTTTGTCATAACCTGTTGTAGTTACAGTACTTACAGCAGTAGGCTTTGTGCCGACGTGATTAGCCGTAACTTCTTTCAGCACAACAACTTACTTAGAGCATCTAACAAAAAGAAAGCGTTTTCTCTGTCATTCCCGCGAAAGCGGGAATCCAGAAATGTTGAGTAATTTGGAAATTTATTTTGTTATAGTTTCTTAGTCAGCTATAGTCAAAAGTGCAAAAGTCGAGCTTAGTCAAAGTATTGGTTTTTTGTTCCGATTTATTTGTTGTTGAATGTAGGCATATTGTTTGAACTTTTGTGGTAAATCTGATTTACAAAAAAGGCGGCAGAGTTTTGATGGGCATTGGCGATATTGTGATTTTTGCTGAAAATTGGATGCACATACCAGGCATTAATGACCTCAGATGCTACTCAATAGGTTCGATAATAATTTCGTTCTCAAAGTAAAAACGGACAGAAATTCAGCTTTTATTTTTCCTGCCTTGAAAAGCTTTCATTTTGCCTTCATAGGGATTGTTCGACATTTAGGGCTGAATTTGCTTGACAATGTCAGGCAAATCAGATACAATATAACTTATTCAAGGAGAAGTGGTGAGAAGGCTTTGTTTGTTTCATTTCGAGCTTTCGGCCACATAAAAACTATTGTTCCGGGAAGCCAGGCAAGCTGAAAGGGTGAGTGCAAAATACCGTTCGGTCGTATTTTTGAGCCCGGCGATATCGGCGAATTATTTGTCAGTCCGGTATTCGGAATTAATCCTTATAACTTTTTAGTGGTACGAGAGGTTGTCAGATGGCCGAGAAAATACATAAGGCTGAACCGCCGGGAATTATCTATCAACAAGGCAAAGGGTGGTGGTGGAAAGTCAGATTGCCCGGCGAGAAGAGGATAAGAGAGCGAGCGTTGAAGCCGAAGGGTGCGCGATTTGCCACCGAGAAGATTGAAGAAGCGCAGGAGATTGCGCTGGGACTTTGGCAGGCTGCTATAGAGAGAGTTGCCAAAGCAGAGGTAAGAGCGCAAGCTTGGGCCATGGCGAAAAAAAAGGCCAGAGCGCATGCTAAGGAGATAGCTCAAATCAAGGCTGAAGCAGCCGAAACGATAGCCGAGCAAAAAGCGGTATTCGCAGAGAAGGTCGGTGCTTATACCAAGGCGGTGACCGAGGCACAGGAGAAAGCAAAGGCGGAAGCCGAGGCGAAGTTGGCTGAGATGCTTGGCAGCACGGTCAGTACGGGGACCTGCGAATGTTGCGGCCGGGATGGTGTTCCGGAGGATGAGCTGGTTAGAATTGACTCCGGCCAATTTTTCTGCCCGGATTGCCTTAAGGCTTTGAGAGCGTGATTGGTTTTGTACGACTTGTAGATACCCACGGGCAAGCCCGTGGCACTTAAAAAATCAAAATTCAAACTTCGTTTGACCTGAATCCTGGCGACCTTGCCATTCCACGTATTTCAGTATCTTTTCCTCCTCAATACCTACCGTCGATACAAAATAAC
>JAUWPZ010000164.1 GCA_030611315.1 Sedimentisphaerales bacterium | reverse complement strand
CTCCGTTATCATCGTCTCCGTTATCATCGTCTCCGTTATCGTCGTCTCCGTTATCGTCGTCTCCGT
This sequence comes from Sedimentisphaerales bacterium, assembly GCA_030611315.1. Lineage (GTDB taxonomy): Bacteria > Planctomycetota > Phycisphaerae > Sedimentisphaerales > Anaerobacaceae > JAUWPZ01. Next base: position 7,537 of record JAUWPZ010000164.1, on the reverse strand, counting down.
TACCGTCTCCGTCCTCACTGTTGCCTGCGGCATTGATTATTATTTCTGCCGTATCTTCACCATCTGTGTCTATAGCTGACTCATAACTTTCCACGTGAGCTTTGTCGGCATCAGCCAAAGGCTTTGCGGCTTCTGGCCCGAATTCGATATTTCCCCATGCATCTACCTCTATAGTCGCTTCAGATGTCCCATTTTTTGAGGCTTTTGCCATCGCTGTTAGATCACCGTTTATAAATACATCCCCACTTGTAGGCTCATCATTAGTACCTGCGTAAATCCTGACTTCGGCTGTGGTTACGCCCCCTGGAAGGGAGTCTTCCTTACCGTGAGAATAGGCGCCAACGTCACCGTTGAGAACCACATCTTCACCGGCACTTAGACGTATCGTGGCTTGGGCATCCGCGCCGTTTGGAACATTCAGTATCGCAGCTCCCTTTTTTCCAACCGAAACATCGCCGTCAATTGTCAGGCTGCCGGAAGCGTCAACATCAATTTCACCAGAGCCCCATCCACTTTCGATACGCAGGTCTCTTGTTGTTATGTCACCTCCGTTATCGGTGGTAACAATAATTTTACCCGAAGGAACTTTATCTCTGCCGCCAGCTTTACCGGTTTCCAGGCTTCCGATATTGATGCCGCCTCCACCAGATTCAATAACGATATTACCCGTAGTTGTTGATATTGTATCGCTTTGATGGAAAGAGATGAAGCTATCAGTGCCTGTCGTTTGAAAGGTAACGTTCCTGGTGTCCGCATCAAGCTCATTATCAATCAAATCTTCCATAATAATGGATTCATCTGCCAGTAGAAAGATATCAGCTAATTGGGTCTCAAGCTGTTTTTCATAAAGAGTATCCGTAGTATTGGTACCATCACCATCTTTAACAACAATATTGTCGGGGTCAATCAGTAACGTGCCGAATTTCCCATTTGCCGCCGAGGCATCAACGTCACCGGCAAAAACAAAGTGGTCGCCGCTGATTTCTACAAACCCGCCGTTGCCTGACTCGCTGCCACCTTTTGCTTCAATCAGCGAGCCTTTGTTTAGGATAGCTGTACCTTCGGACTGTACGATAACTTTGCCGCCGTCGCCGTTGGCCCCGGCATTTGCCGTGGTCAGGCTGCCTGCACCAAGTACAACTTCTTCAGTGGCAGTCAAGCTGATACTGCCACCATCACCATCGACGGCATCTGCATTGATGGTGCCCCTGTTTTCGACGCGTGCAGCATTGACCTTTATTTTCCCGGCCGCCGTAGCGAGAGTACCGATATTAGCAACAGCCATGGAAAAGGTATCACCGGCAGCAAGAACTATCGTCCCGCCTTCAGCGTTGATTAAACCTTCGTTAGTAACATCAGCAGGCACATCCGATATTTTAGTATCCATCGGCTCTGGAATTCCAGCGGAGTCCACTTCAACAAAAACACTTTCGCCGGGCTGTCCAAGCAATACCCTGTCACCGGCAGCCATTACAACATATCCTTCCGGACTTGTAATAGTGCCGGCATTCAGGACCTTCTTGCCGATGAGAGCAACGCTCTCGGCGGTAATATCACCATGATTGACGACCGCCCCGTTGCCGCCGGCAAATGCGTATTGTCCGTTCATGAAATCGGTGTTTCTTATATCCAGGCTGGAGCCGACGAATTGTTTGGCTCGAATATAGGCGGTAGGGCCAAAGACAATGCCCTGAGTATTAACAATAAACACACTGCCATTCTCAGCAAACAATGAGCCGTCAAACTGCGTTGGGCCTCCATTAATTACTCTGTTCAGCACAGCAAAATTACTTTCCTTCAAGAAATTGAGAGTCTCGTTATAAGAAGTGTCCAGACTATCCCAGTTGATCACGGCCCTGCTGGAGACCATCTGTATATCGATGGTGTTGCCGTTTTGAACGATGGCGGCTGAGCCTGCCACAACGTTTGCAGCGGCCGGTGTGGCCTGCGCAACTGGAAGAGACATATTGAGAAACAAACAACATGCTATTATGCACGCCAAGCTCTGCCTAAAATATTCCTTATGCAATCTTCTTATGATTTTCATCACCTTTTCTCCTGCCTACATCGATCTTAATTTTGCACGCTTATTGTCGCCTTATATTTCAATCTCGGCTGTTATTGCCAGGCAAGATTGCTACCACCGCAACATAAGGTTTACGCTCAGTCGGCCTTTTCCTCTTTTGGTATCATCTGTTGCTTTGAGTGGATAGCCGTAATACACTCCTGCACTAAAATTATCACCAAGTTCCAAGATTGTGCCTATGCCTATCGAAAGAAGTGTCTCATGTCCCTTTTCGCTACCGACAGGGTCTTTTATTCTGGCTCGGCCGAAGTCAATAAACGCCAACGGGGCCAGCTTTTTGAGTTGAAGTCTCTTAGATTCAACTTCGTCTGGCTCTGGCTCGTCAATCTGCCAGGCTTGGTTATATTTCACCAAGTCAAACTCATATTGAGCGGATGCAAGTATGCCGCCGTCGGCAACGATTTCATATTCATCATAGCCTCTAACAGAGTACATTCCTCCGAAGGTAGTCATTTTTGCAGGGATTAATCTTTCGTTGGGCTTTATGTATCTGAAAGCACCCCTTAGCTGCTGAATTTTGTTTTGATCCAGGTACCGGTTGTGGTTAGCTGAGGTGGTATAAATACTAAAATCCGGGTCTGCGCCCGTTCGGGCAAGCGCGAACTGGGCACGGTCCGAACCACCCATGCTTTCAACCCTGTTGAAGGTAAAAGAGGTACGTGACATATCATCTGAACGATGAATATCAACCCCAATTCCCCATAAATCCATCCCTACATCACTGGCGAGAAACTCAGGGAACAACGAAGGAGTGATCTTGCTTCTTTCGTGGCTTAGCGAACCGGTAACATCAAAGAACCAACCCTTCGTTTGAAAGACATTGTAACGCAATATACCGCCATAGAATGAACCGCTGCCGAGGAAATTGAACAGACCAGCCTCCGGGACTATGTCAAACTCACTGTATCCGCCGTAAAGCCCAAGGCGAAGTCGAGGACCGATTAGTGGAAAGTCGTAGCTTCCGAACAACGAATAATTGTCATCCATACTCGAATCCGCAGGGGCCTGATAAACAGCGGTTAATCTATCGTCTATGCCCAGAAGATTGGTATTGATCAGGCCAATTCTTGGAGACCATTGCCTGTCCCTTGTGCCGGAATTATCTAATTGGATAAAATAATGCCAGGGATTCGTTTCATAAACGTTGTACCCTAAGGCCAGTGTGTTCGGCTCGACGCCTCTCGAGACAATGGCAGCTACATATCTGTCGGGATTGAGATTGAGCAGATTGACAAAATCATCCAGTGCTTTTTGGTTTGCCACTTCACCCATTTTCAGCGGTGACCACTTATGGAGGATAGAACGGCGAAGATAACCTTTTTCAACCTTGTTCTGGTCAGCATCGTAAAACTCTATTTTTGTTCCAGTAATCGGGACTTCGAGAACTTTTATGAATAAAAGCTCACCCACCAACTCCACACCGTCTTTAATCGACGCCTCCGGCACATAAACATATATACCCGCGTAATGATTGTCTTCGTACACAGACAGTATATATTGCGTTAAGCCCTGAATAGTCCTCGACGAAACCATGCGGGGCAGGTCTGGCTGAGATATTATGTCATGGATGACTCTAAGGTCATAAAGATATTGGCTTTCGGCCTTCAGTAAAGGTTCATCGGAGGCGTTATATACCAAAGGCATGCCTTCCAGCAGCTCTTCAGTTGATATGCGAATATTGCCACTGATGAGCAGCTCCCTTACGGTCAAGCGTGGGCTCGTATCTTCGGGTAAACTCAGTTGCTCGATCTGCGTCTCGCGTTTGGTCTTACCAGATGAGGGTTGTGAAGATTGTTGGGGAGCATCAGCAACACAAACAACTGAGCATAAATAGAAAAAAACAACACACACCTTACTTATTGCGCCATTCATATTAGCTATCTCCTTAAGCTGGTCCGGAATAAAGGCACAATACACGCCCAAAGATTCTTTGAACCAGCAACATCCTGTGTTGGAAAATGGCAAGACCTACTGTACTATCCCCAATTAAACACATTATAGCAGAAAGAAATCTGAAAGGCAAGAAAAATCTACTTCTTCATATTATTTCGGTCCCATCTGTCGTTTGTAGGTGGATTCTTCAAGCACCTAATGGCTTTTATAAGCATAAATTATCCCATTTTATCGGAAGATTTCGCTGTGCAGCCGCCCGATACTTTACTAAATTTTGCCAGGTGCTGCTTCGCATTCTAAGCAAAGAACACTGACCTGCTCCCCGAAAACTGGTCTATTCGAAATGAGACAGAATTTGCAAAACGACGCCCAAGATAGTTGCTATTATCAGGCAGATTTGGTATCTTAGTGTAAAGAAAGATTAAACGGCAAATCTATATAATCTTAAATAGGAATTAGAGATAAAGGGACTCATATTCGACATCAAGAAGTACGCCATACATGATGGCCCGGGTATCCGCACGACAGTGTTCTTCAAAGGCTGTCCATTGCAGTGCCAGTGGTGCCACAATCCGGAAAGCTGGAGCAGTTACGCCGAACACGGCCTGCGCAAAGACCGATGTATAGGATGCGGCCAATGCGCAGAGGCATGCCCACAGCAGGCGATTTCGCTTGCCCCGTTATGGCCAAAGGGCATTCCTTCGGGAGAAATTCTACCACGGGGCAGCAGGGGCGAAAAGAGAAGATTTCTAACGGAGATAGTTGAAAACCAGCCTATAACAGACATGAACAAATGCAATCTCTGCGGCCAATGTGTGGAGGCTTGTATAGCCGGTGCGAGGGAGATAATTGGACAAGAGATGACCGTTAGTGAGGTCATGGCTGAAGTTGAACAAGATATTATTTTCTACGACCAGTCCGGCGGTGGTGTTACATTCTCCGGAGGCGAACCGCTGATGCAGCCGGAGTTCCTTCTTGCTTTGCTGAATCAATGCCAGGCGCAGCAGATACACACAGCGGTGGATACGAGCTGTTATGCAGAACCGAAGATTGTAGAAATGGTCAGCAAAAGAACTGATTTGTTTCTTTGCGACCTCAAACATATGGACAACGAAATTCACGAGCGTTTTACCGGCGTGGGAAACAATTTGATATTGGATAATATCAGGCGTCTCTCGGAGGCCGGCAAAGAAATCGTTATCAGGATTCCGATCGTTCCCGGCTTTAATGACGAGAAGGCAAATATTGAAGCGACGGGCAAATTTACAGCGTCACTGCAAAGTGTCAGCAGAATAGATATTCTGCCCTTCAACCGCGGAGGAAAAGAAAAATCAGCTCGACTCATGACCCAGAGCAAACCCATGCAAGTTGTCCTTGGGACTCCTTGCGGAGAAACTCCCGGCGAGGAGAAAATGAACTCGATAGCAAAGAATCTTAGCAAATACGGATTTGAGGTTAAGATTGGTGGTTAATAATATGAACGAAAGAGTAGCAAAACTACGGAAACAAAGTGTTGATATCAGGCCGTACATTTCCACTGAACGGGCGGAACTGTTGACTGAGTTTTATAAGAGCGATATTCCCCAACGTGAATCTGTTCCAGTCTGTCGTGCTTTATCATTTAAGTACCTTATGGAGAACAAGACGATATGTATTAACGACGGTGAGCTGATTGTGGGTGAGCGTGGTCCAGCCCCCAAAGCCACGCCGACTTACCCCGAACTGTGCTGCCATAGTCTGGAGGACCTGCGCATACTGAATAGTCGGGAAAGAACACCCTTTGTGGTTACGGAAGAGGTTAGAAAAATCTACAGCGAGAGAATCATTCCATTCTGGGCAGGCAAAACCATGCGGGAAAAACTCTTCGGCGCTATGGACCAAAAGTGGCACCGGGCATTTAACGCAGGAGTATTCACCGAATTTATGGAGCAACGTGCTCCCGGCCACGCTATTCTTGATGACAAGATTTACCACAAGGGTATGCTGGACTTTAAACGTGACATCGCAGAAAACCGGAAAAAACTCGACTATTTTAATGACCCGTGCGCCTATGAAAAGGACCAGGAATATCAGGCTATGAGCATTTGTGCCGACGCAGTTATTATCTTCGCTCAGCGGTACGCCGCCAAGGCGAGGGAATTAGCACAACAGGAGAGCGATGCTGTTCGCCGTAGCGAATTGGAACAGATAGCCGAGGTTTGTTCACATGTACCAGTTCATGCACCTCGCAATTTTTTGGAGGCGTTGCAGTCGTACTGGTTTGTCCACTTGTCCGTGATTACGGAATTGAATACGTGGGATTCCTTCAATCCCGGCCGCCTTGACCAGCACTTGCTGGGGTTCTATGAAAAAGGTTTGCAGGAAGGAATCTTGACAGACGAACGAGCTAAAGAGCTGCTGCAGTGTTTCTGGATAAAGTTCAATAATCAGCCTGCTCCGCCGAAAGTTGGGGTTACCGAAGAACAAAGCGGAACCTACGTTGACTTTGCATTGATTAATACTGGCGGGGTAAGACCGGCCGATGGAAGTAATGCAGTCAACGATATTTCATATATGATTTTGGATGTGGTCGAAGAGATGCGTCTGCCCCAGCCCAGCTCCTGTATCCAAATCAGTAAGAGAAATCCGGACCGGTTCCTAAAGCGTGCCTGCGAGGTGGTTCGCGCCGGATTCGGCCAACCTTCCGTGTTTAACACCGACGTCATCATCAAAGAAATGCTTCAGGACGGCAAGAACATGACGGACGCTCGCACAGGAGGTCCCAGCGGATGTGTAACAGTCAGTTCGTTCGGCAAGGAAAGCTGTACTCTGACCGGCTACATAAATTGGCCCAAGATTTTTGAACTGGCCTGCAACAATGGAGTTGATTCGAACTCAGGCGAGCAGGTTGGTCCCCAAACCGGTGATGCCCGCAAATTCAATTCTTATCAGCAGCTAATGGATGCCTATAAGGAACAGCTCGGATATTTCATCGACCTGAAAATCAGAGCTAATAATGTAATCGAACGGCTCTATGCTAATTACATGCCGGCTCCCTTTATGTCAATTCTAATGGACGACTGCATCGCTCGCGGGCTGGATTACCATAACGGCGGGGCAAGGTATAATCCAACCTATATTCAGGGCGTTGGTATCGGTACGCTAACCGATGCGCTGGCAGCGGTAAAGTTTCATGTTTTCGAGCAGCAAGACATCGCTATGGATGGATTACTGACGGCGATGCAGGCTGATTTTAAAGGACACGAACACCTGCAGCAAATGCTGCTGCATCATACACCCAAATACGGCAATGACGATAATTACGCAGACAGCATTGCCGAAGAAGTATTTAACGCTTACTACGATTTGCTCACCGGCCGTCCGAATACCAAGGGCGGCAAGTACCGTGTGAACCTGCTTCCCACAACGGTACATATTTATTTCGGCTCTGTAGTTGGTGCGCTGCCCAACGGCAGAAAAGCCGGCGAGCCGGTCTCCGAGGGTATATCACCCACCCATGGCTTCGATACCAAGGTTCCAACCGCTGTTATCAAGTCAGCAGCCAGAATTGACCACGTC
>JAUWPZ010000192.1 GCA_030611315.1 Sedimentisphaerales bacterium | reverse complement strand
GTATGAGCATTTTTGCCGCCAAAATAGCCCTGCGAAAATGCTTTGACTTAGTAGCAAGTCCCCAAATTGCCGTAACTATCTGACAAACCCCAATTTACCCACTTCAAAACATCCCAAAACAAACTTCTTGCGGAATCGCTGTTTCAAGGGATTACTTATGGACTTTGGGCAAAGGGGTGTTATACTGACACTCGGAGAGGTAAGGAGTTTTATACGGAAACCATATATACATAGTTCTGCATAAGAAAGGAGAGTAGTCATGAGATATGTCCTCGGAATACTGTGCCTCCTACTCCTTTGGGGATGCTCTGAGAGGCACCCCTCCCAATCGTCGCCTCCCGATACAGGAAGTGATGAGGAGGCTACTAAGCTACGTCAGCGTCACACGGTTTTGGAGATCTTGGACAGGCCCGCGTTCCGTGATGCGGCACCGGTCGCAAGAGAGATGTCATTTGAGAAGTACACGGCTCTGAAAGCCGAATATGCACGCAGGCATGAGCATTACAAACCGGGTTATGCGATTACGTATCGCCGAAAAGAAGGCGATGACTGGCGGGGATATTGGCTGACGCTTGAATCCTTTGGCGACGATTCGATTTGGATTGCAGAACTAACGCAGTACGAGAGCAAGGGATGGGACTGGATAGCAAGGTATCGACTTGAACGAAGTCCAGAGGTGGACGAAGAATTCAAGATACACCAGATCCTTGAAGAACGTTCGAGGGTCCTCGGGGGCGTCAAGTACGGAATGGCAGTCGACGAGGTGCTTGCCAAGAAAGGGAGGCACTACAAATGTAATGTCCACGCGGAGTCCGGGTCGGCGGATCTGATTTATGATGACATCAAGGTAAGTGTCCGTGGATGGTGGACCGGAAGTGGAAAAGGCAGAGTTGTTCGTGTAGAACCGACCGCGGAGCGGACGAAGGAATTCATGAAGGACGTCCCGTACGAGGACGAGAAATAGCGTCCCGGCTTGATGCCGAACAAGCGCATCCACCCGACGCCGAGGACGGCGCGGGTGATGTGTGCCGTTACGCACGATTCAACAGAATTCAATAGAATGCACGAAGTTCCCTGCTGATTAGGGGAAAAGTAAAAATTTGCGGGAAAACTACCATCCACTTCGCTCACTACGTTCGGTCAGTGGCTGCCACCAGTCATGGGGACTAAACAGCCCCGCCCACAGGTGGCGGTAAAAAGAACCCTGCCCACAGGTGGTGGTAAAAAGAACCCCGCCCACAGGTGGCGGTAAAAAGAACCCCGCCCACAGGTGGCTAAACTAAATATTCGGATTGCTGCCCCTGCTCGCTGCTTTCGCAGGGGTGACAAGTCACATATTCAAACTTTACGCAATACTACCCATTAACCATAAGAGGCGGTTTTTCAGGAAGCCGAGCCCAATTTATGGCCGGGGCCAACGGTGTAGAGCCGCTTTTTGGGCTCTGTGTTCACGTGGGCACAGACTACTTTTCCGACAAATATTATATGGTCGCCGGCGATTGTCTGTGATTCGAGCGTGCATTCGAAATTCGCCGCAGCCTCGGCCAACAGCACCGAATCGATGGCATTTGCAGGGGCTGTTTTGCAGTCGAATTCGGCAAATTTATCGGTGTCGCGGCCGGACCTTGAGCCGAAGAACAGGGCAGCATCGGCCATCTCTGCCGATGGAAATGCAATCGTAAAGCTTTTTGAGTGCGTGACGGCTTCGATTGAATAGTGCGACCTTGCGACCGCTATCGCCATCATCGGCGGGCTGCCTGATACAATCATCGTCCAGCCGAGCGTAATCGGATTGGCTTTGCCGTTTTTGTCCCCGGCAATGGCTATGACGACCTGCTCGGGATACTTGGTTTTTATTGCATCGCTATAATCAGCTTGTTTTTGCATTGCTTTTCTCCATAATTGGTTTTATATATTTACATCATGCAAACTTCCAGTAGAATTATAAGCTCAAGGTTGTTTTAAAGTCAAATGCAATAGTTTTTCGCAGAGGCTACCGTACAAGGAGAAGAAAGTGGACACAATAGGATTTGTCGGCGGGGGCAATATGGCCGAAGCCATGATGAGGGGAATAATAACCGCCCATGTTTACCAGCCTGTAAATATTTATGTAAGCGATATCAGGGCCGAACGGCTCAAATATCTCGCTGAAAAGTACAATGTTGTTACTCTCGGGGATAATGCCGAGCTTGCCGAAAAGGTTGATATTCTTGTTTTGAGTGTCAAGCCCCAAAACCTAATCGATGCCCTGCAGAGTGTAAAGGGGCGTCTCAAGGGAGATGTGCTTATTATTTCGATTGTGGCCGGTAAAAAAATCGCCAATATATCTGCCGAGCTGGGTGATGTGGCAATAGTGAGGGTTATGCCCAATACGCCGGCTTTGGTTGACGAGGGCGCCAGCGCATTGTTTGCCAATGAAAAGGCGGAACACAAATTAGACAAAGCAAGATTGATATTCTTATGTATAGGCGAGTCACTTGTTGTTGATGATGAAGATTTGATAGATGCCGTTACGGCGGTCAGCGGCAGCGGCCCGGCGTATTTTTTCCTTTTGATGGACGAAATGATAAAGGCGGCCGTGCAGCTCGGGCTTTCCGAAGATTTTGCAAAAACGCTTGTCTTGCAAACAGCCAAAGGTTCTGCGTTGCTCGCCTCTCTGGCCGACAAAGACGGCGAAACACCGGCGCAGCTCAGCCGCAAAGTTGCCACTCCCGGCGGTACTACGGAAGCGGCGTTTAAGGTTTTTGCCGATGGTAACTTTGGCCCAATGGTAACCGCCGCCTTAACAAGGGCGTGCGAAAGAAGCCATGAGCTTTCGGCCGGCTAAGCTATTTGCAATAAGTTCTTAGACAATCAGATTGTTACCTCCATCGCTAAAAGAATAGATTCCTGCTGCCCGCTTTCGCGGGCACAAGCTTCGCAGGAATGACATCACGGTTTACGGAGGCTTTTCTTTGTCTAAAAGCTTTGTAACGCCAGCTTAGAAGCCCGGCAGTGTGACCGAGCAGATTGAATTATGAAAGGACCGAAGAAAATGGACATTACACAAACCGAAACTACGCCAAGGTTGGAACTGCCTCCTTTTCAGAACGAAAAGATTTTTCCGGGCTGTGACGACCCGCAGGTCAAGGATGCTTTTCCTCGTGCAATTGCCCGGGTCAGAAAAGAACTGGGCAAGACTTACCCGCTCTTCATTGACGGCAGAGAGGTGGTTACGGAGGAAATTATTGATTCGATAAATCCTGCCGAACCCGATGAGGTGGTAGGCCGTGTCTGTCAGGCCGGGGCCAAGGAAGCTGAAGAGGCCCTTACGGCTGCGCAAAAAGCATTTCAGACCTGGCGTGATACTTCCGCTTCTGAGCGGGCCGATTACCTGGTTAGAGCCGCTAAGATTGCCCGTGAGCGAATTTATGAATTGGCTTCCTGGCAGGTCCTCGAAGAAGGAAAACAGTGGGCCCAGGCCTATAATGATTTGGCAGAGGGGATTGATTTTCTGGAGTATTACGCCCGCGAGATGCTCCGCTTAGGGCAGGAGCGTGATATGGGCAGCTACGGCGGCGAAGTTAATCAATACTTCTATCAGCCGAAGGGCATCGCAGTTGTCATTTCTCCCTGGAATTTTCCTTTTGCCATTAGTTGTGGTATGTGTGCCGCCGCTATGGTTACGGGCAATTGCGTGGTTTTCAAGCCCTCCAGCGAGGCGCCTGTGGTAGGTCATCACCTCGTTGAAATATTCTGTGAAGCGGGCCTGCCGCCTGGCGTTTTCAACTACATCCCGGGACGCGGTTCGGTTATTGGCGATTTGCTCGTTGACAGCCCCAGGACGAATATTATCGCCTTCACCGGTTCTATGGAGGTTGGCCTTAGAATCATAGAAAAGGCCGGCCGTACACCTGAAAACCAGCCTTCGGTCAAGAAGGTTGTTTGCGAGATGGGCGGCAAAAACGCCATCATAATTGACGATGATATCGATGTCGATAAGGCCGTTACCGGCGTTCTCTATTCGGCTTTCGGCTATCAGGGGCAGAAGTGCTCGGCGTGCTCACGGCTTATCGTGCTTGACGCTGTATATGACAAGTTCGTCGAACGTCTGCTCGAAGGTGCTCGCAAGCTAAAGGTAGGCCCTGCCGAGGACCCTGAAAATTATATGGGAGCGGTTATAGACCGGTCTGCTCAGGAGAAGATTCTCGGGTACATCGAACTTGCGGCCAAAGAGGGCGATATCCTTTATTCCAGCGAGGTTCCGGATAAGGGCTTCTATGTCCCCTTGACTATTGTCGGGGGTATTACGCCGGAAGACCGCCTGGCCCAGGAGGAAGTCTTTGGGCCGGTGCTGGCGGTTATGAGGGCCTGGGATTTCGACCAGGCCCTTGAGTGGGCCAATTCAACGAGATTTGCCCTGACCGGCGCCGTGTTCAGCCGGAATAGAGAGCATCTCGAAAGGGCCCGCCGGGACTTCCGGGTGGGCAATCTTTACTTCAACCGCAGCTGCGCCGGGGCGATGGTCCAGATACAGCCTTTCGGCGGGTTCAAGATGTCCGGAGTCGGCACAAAGGCCGGCGGCCCCGATTACCTGCTGCACTTTATGGATCCCCGTTCCCTGACCGAGCAGAGTTGAAAATCTTCGCGAAAGGGGAAGTCGGCCCGTTGACTACCGGCCAATGGCCGAATCATAGTTATTCGATGATGATTGCCTCGACCGGACAATCTTCAGCCGCCAGCCTTACGGACTCCTCGTGTTCTGCAGGGACCTCATCGACGATTACCTGAGCTATTTCATCTCCCATCTCGAAGACCTCAGGGCAGGTATCAACACAAAGCCCGCAGGCGCTACAGGTTTCTTCATCAATTTCGACTTTCATACTACATCCAGTTTTAATATGGGTGATGCTGGTTATTCTATCTGACTTATCGATAATGAATAAAGAATTATTGGGCGTTCGTCAAGTGTACAGCCGGATTTTTTTTACTTAGCTGACGCTGTAAGTCGAGGCGTTAGCTGCGAGCTCGAAATTTTTGCCCCCATCGGTTTTCTCGGCGGATTGTTGCTGTGTTGAGTCCTGTGGCAAGGGAAATACTGTACCTTTGATTGCGAATCCTGATAGGGTGTAATTCAAAAGAAATGTATGTGTTTAGCCAGTTGAAATTTCTTAGTGGCACGGCCATCCCTTCGGCTCCGCTCAGGACAGGCCTGGCCGTGTTTTCACGGGCTGGAAGCCCGTGCCACGCTCAGGACAGACCTGGCCGTGTTTTCACGGGCTGGAAGCCCGTGCCACGTCAGGATAGGCTCTTAGTTCTGGGTGGTTATTTTCTTCTTGCTTTCTCGTAAAACTGTGTTTTTATGTGCTTTTTCCGTTGGCAGTGGAGTCCTAATTGACCAAGTGTCCAAAAGGTTCAAAATGGCCTTTATCAGTATTAAAAACGGCTTTTTACGGCTCG
>JAUWPZ010000004.1 GCA_030611315.1 Sedimentisphaerales bacterium | reverse complement strand
CGCTGTCATCCCTGCGGAAGCAGGGAACCAGTAACGTAGCGGTCGAGTGGATTCCCGCTTTCGCGGGAATGACAAGTTATTTTATGTTACTGTTAGATAAGGACTTATGGTGATATCTTATGAAAAAACGGTCAGTTTGAGATATTAATATCTTTGGTGTAATCTCAAACGGCGTCCCGGCGATTTGTCAGCAGAATATTATGATTCATTGCAGCCCACTCCTGCCGGCAGAAACTGTGGATATACTCTTGACGTATTTTCGGGAGATTTTGTGCCGCCTCCTGGCCGGTTCTTTGAGATTTGAAGTGGAGGAATTAAAGGGATGGTATTGATGGAGAATTCACTTAAAAAACTTGTTGTAGTCGTGCCTGCGTATAACGAGGAAGAAAAAATTAAGGAAACGATAGTTAATCTTCGAACAATTAAACCGGAACTTGGAAAGAAAGATTTGGAACTGCTTATTTATGTGGTGGATGACGGCTTTGTACAATGATATTGAAGCACATATTGCGAAAAGAGCAGCCGGATGCTCCGTGTTAATACTCCAGGCGGAGAAAAGCAAAGAATTGCTGAATCCGACTAAAAACAGGGCGATATATCCGTAAATCATGTTTTTCGTGAGCAAATAGACGAAATACATTGCCAAAAAAGCGCTGAGAATACAAATGAGTAACTGGGCATATCTGAGTATTTCCAGTCCATCCCCGCCGGCCAGAATCGCATCTACATCAATATTTCGGAGCTTACCGCTGCTTGCGATAATTAAAGCCACAAACGCTGATGGAGCAGGCTCTCTGTATGCCGTGGGTTTGAAGGGCGCTTCCTTATCGAGCGAATGTGTTTGGTGTTTGTAGAGATTATATCCCGTCCTGATATGATAACTCGCATCGTTGCCTGGTTGTAATGGCCGACCGTCAAAAAACCTGCTTGCGTTCCATATAACCAGTAAAACAAACAATACACAGAGGAAAATATGCAGCAATAATACTATGTGCTTGCGCATCATAATGCGGCCTTTCTATCTCAGTATCGTCCGTATTTAACCATGTTTTTAAGATTGTTTCAATAACTGTGCCGAGTCTTTGCAAGTACCAGGCCGATAGTTCAAAGCTCTCCTGGTGTTCGGGGTACGGTGAGGCAAATGCAAAGCTACTGTTTTTTGAGGATAATTATCTCAGGACTAATCGTTTTTGTCAGCACCATCGGCCAGCCGGCAAAGCCAAATACTGTTTTCTTCGGGTAAAGATATTGATGCGAAAATCGAGCGACTTCCTTATAGCCCTTTGAGCCGGCAAGAAGCTCTTTCAAGAACTCCTGGTCGAAGGCGACAGGCATAGTGAACTCTTTCTCGGTCAGGACAAGATAGTTTGCAATGGGACCGATTTTTCTCAGCATCGCATCGTTTTTTGGTCTTTCATTGATAAAAGCGTATTTACAGCCGAGCATTTGAACCCGCGGCGCATACGCCTGCTGTGATAATGCTACGACCATATCATCCGGTGCAACCTGGGCTTTAAGCCATTTTTCGGCCCGGTAACGGGTGTCATCAATCATTTCCAAATCAATGCCGATACAATAAAGTGCCGACAGGACATAAACAACAGCAATCGGCAGGATTCTCGCCGCTAAAGGCAGCTTTTTAAACCGCAGCAAGTCGCAACAGCCCTTGCCGAGGAGCAGCATAAAGCAAACATATCCCGGTATAAAATATCGAGGTATGCTCAGTCGGGTTCTTAGAATAACGACGACAAAGAATATCACGGTCGGCAGTAAACCGAAGGCAGATTTCCATTTTGATTTTACAACGCAGTAAACAGAAGAAGCGATTATCAATATCAAAAGCGGCCAGCCGAAGGAATAGTAGAGAACCTTGCCTGTACGATGGAAAACCATTGGCAGGGTGATACCAACATTATAGCCGGATACGCCCACTTTGAACCAGAAGTCCATTCTCTTGAAGAATGCCTGCGGCGAGGTCAACAGGTCGTTTAACATGGCAAAGACAAATGCCGCTGTCAAGCCCGCTGCAAGCACTTTCAGGTTGAAAACGGAAGTTACGCTTTTCTTAAAAGATTGTCCCCGCTGTCTTGCCACGCCTGTCATCGCCAGCCATACGGCCAGACCCAGACCAATAACAAAACCCGCCGCAGGTTCCTTAGTGCATACCGTAAGTGAAGAAAACAGGCCGAGCAAAACAAAGTGCCGCCATTTGCCGATATAAACCGCTTTGACGGCCCAGTATAAGCTCCAGGCAAACCAAAATGCGCAGGGAACATCCATATTGCCTAAATGACTGTAGAAGACAAAATGCATTGTAAGCGCAAGGCCCAATCCTGAAAAAATGGCCGCTATGTCGTCTTTGAAAAGTAATCTTGCCGTCATAAAGACTGCTATAACCGCTCCGACGCCCATCAGCGCGGAAATTGTTCTTGAGACCAAAACGAGCTTGCTGTAGCGTTCGGTGTTAAAAGGCGTACTGACCTGGCGTCCCTGGCGGTCGGTGGTTTCCACAGGATTCTTTTTCCAGTTGTTTATGTAGGGCTTATAAAATTGATTGAGTATTAAAAAATGAAAGCGAGGATATTTCTCGGTCCAGGGTTTGTATATATTCTGCAATTGCCGAACTGTTCTCATCCCTGCGACCGAGTCGGGATTCCAGGAATAGCCGGAGGGCTGGCCCCAGTTGATGCCCGTCAGGTTGAGCGCAAGGCTCAAGGCGACAACAACAAGCAACGCTATCGTTGTGTTCCTTTTCCAGGTGCGGCATTCCAACGCCGGCAGGGTTTCAGGAGCCGGCGGGAGTTCCTTTTTACCGAGCGTTTTATGTCGTTTGTGTTTTTGTCTGCTCAAGGTATTCTATCCCAATATCAGCCAATCTTTTCCAGTTCTATCGTTTGGAACATACCCACCAAACCGTTGAGCGGATGCAATGCGTATTCTACGGCTCTAATAAGCGGATAACTAAATGACGGCACCAGTTGACGCAGTGTCAGGCCGCCGCTGAGCAAATATCGCAGGGGCGTATGGCGGCGCATTGAAACGATTCTTAAAGACGGGAATTCTTTTTCGAACATTTCTCGGTCGCGCGAAAAAATTATCCAGGGCATTGCGCCGTTTCCATGCGAAAGAGGCCCGATATTCTCCAGCTCCCATTCTGCCTGTGTGTCAAAGAGCTCGTGATGGAAGTTTTTGTAGATGAACCTCGAGAACAATGTATTGGCCGGTTCGACCATAACGACTTTTCCGCCAGGTTTTAGGCACCTCAGGGCCTCTTTGAAGAAGGCCCGCGGCATGGTTATATGATGAAGGACATCTATCATAAAAAGAGCATCGACACTCCCCTTTTCAAAAGGCATCTCCAGGGCAGAGAAGACCTTATCGACGTTCGGCAATTCAAGAATGTCGGAAGTAACAACGTTGCCGATTATCTCTTTAATAAAGCCCCCGCCGCTGCCGAGTTCGACAAGAACTTTATTTTCGGGATTAGATACCGCTCTTTCAAACTGTCTGTAGAAATCAATATATAATTTTCGAAGAAAGGGCTTTTGCTGCAAAATCTCGGCATGCAGCAAAGTCGTAGCGGGGTCATCAAGGTCTTCGATGCACCTTGTCTGTGGTAGTTTCAGCCATTCAATGATACTCATTGACTTTTTCCTGCAGTGTGTTTTCGTAGGGCTTATCTCATAAAACTGTTTAATGAAGGTTCAGCGCCTCTTTCCAAGCCACTTGATTTTCTTAAATGCTATCCAGCTCATCTTAATCAGCAGCCAGCCGTGCCGGAAGCGGCTGATATTTGTTACGCCGTAAGTTCTCGCGCGATAGGCCACAGGCACCTCAGCCACCTTGAGGTTCTGCTTTACCGCACCAAAAATAAGGTCGAAGTCGCCGAATGGGTCAAAATCGCCGAAATATGAGCGGTTGGCCGATATCAGCTCGTAGTTTTTCCTGGAAATCATTTTCGTGCCGCAAAGGGTGTCTCTGAATTTTTGGCCTAACAACCAGCTAAACAAAGCGCCGAAAAACTTGTTTCCCAGGAGGTTCAAAAATCGCATTGCCTGTTTTTCCATCGGATAAACAAGCCTCGAACCGTTGATGTATTCACCCTTGCCGTCGCGCAGCGCTCGGAAGAATTTCGGCAAATCTTCAGGCGGAGCCGTCAGGTCCGCATCCTGGATAACCAGCACATCTCCCGTGGCGGCGGCAAAGCCTTTCCTTACGGCATCGCCTTTGCCCACGCCGTCGCCTTGATGGAGCAAGCTAATCCTTCGCTGCGGGTATTTCTTTATCTGAGATTTTATCTCCCCGGTTGTGCCGTCCGTACTGTTGCCGTCAACGAAGATTATCTCCGTTTCCCGGCCCATTTCGGGAATTCGCGTTATCGCATCTTCGATATTACCCCGCTCATTTCTGCACGGTATTATGACAGAGACCGACAGTTCGTCATCACGCAGAACAACAGGCGTCGGACGGGCTATCACAAGATTTATCAAATTAAAGAAACGAAAGACCGGCAGCAAAGAAAGAAAATAGTTGCAAAGAATTGTCAAAGGCGGAATGCGTTTCGGCATCATCAGGTAAGAAGTTCTTCGAATAACGTCGAAGTTGCTCAATGTGAGCAGATTTGCAATGTCCTGGGGCGGGAGCCAGTTCTGGTATGAGTGAGGCCGACGAATCCTTAGAAGCGAGCCCAGGCCCAGAATAAATTCCCAGAGATAGTTATAATAGGTTATTACTATCCGTGTTCCCTCGTGTGTTAGCGGGCCGATATGCTCTAATACCTGCTGAATGTCGTGCCACTGGCCGAGCGAATTACATATCAGAACATAATCGAATGTTTCATTCAATTCCAATTCATGCGGGTCCATCGCGTGGAAGTGCAAATGTGGAAAACGTTTTTTTGCTGTCTCGATGTTTTTCGGGTCTGAGTCAATTCCAACGCCGTAGGACGGCTCAACCGCAGCCAGAAGGTCGCCGCATTCGCAACCGACGTGCAGGACCCTGCTGTTCGGGCGAACGACGAATTTGTAAATTCGGTCCAGCCAATTGTAATAATACGAATTTCGTTTTCGCCAGCGAAGGGTGTTACCAGACAGCGAGTTTTTTCTCGGCTGCTCGTAAGTTTTTGCTTCGGAGGAATCTGACGTTTTACTCTTTGGTTTAACCATAGGCCCAGCTCTCAAATCGTCGAACCTGCCAAGTTCATTGTTGGTTGTTCAAGCATGGTTCGGTCTCAAAAGTTCGCGGATACTTTCCGTATTGGGATTTTCAATTACGCCTTTCTCGGTAATGATGGCGGCTATGTCCTGCGATTCTGTAATATCAAAAGCCGGATTGTACACATCAACGCCGTCGGGGGCGGTTCGTGTTCCCGCGAATGTTGTAACTTCGTCGGCGGCTCTTTGTTCGATGGGTATTTCGGCTCCGCTTTTTATGCTCAGGTCGAACGTGCTTGACGGGGCGGCGATATAAAATGGTATGCCGTGTTCTTTTGCGAGGATGCTCAGGCCGTATGTGCCGATTTTGTTTGCCGTATCGCCATTTGCCGCGATTCGGTCGGCGCCGGTTATGACCGCACTGATGAGTCCCTGCTTCATCAGCCACCCGGCCATATTATCGCAAACGACCACAACATCGATACCCGCTTGTTTCAGCTCCCAGGCAGTCAGCCGAGCGCCCTGCAGCAATGGGCGGGTCTCGTCTGCATAGACCTTGAACTTTCTGCCCTTTTTATGTGCTTCAAACATCACCGACAAAGCCGTCCCCTGCCCGGCAGTCGCGAGCGCCCCGGCGTTGCAATGGGTAAGGATACCGGCATCTTCTTTGATATACTTCTGGCCGTTTTGACCTATCTGCCGGCACATATCCATATCTTCCCGGCAAATTGCGTTTGCTTCGTCCAGGACAGCCTGGCGCAGTGTCTGTAACTTTGTTTCAGGCTGGGCAGACGCGATTTCCTCCGCTTTAGTACGGACCCTATCCAACGCCCAGAACAAATTTACCGCCGTCGGACGAGATGACGCCAGATACTCGCACGATTCGGCCAAAACCTTCAGTCCTCGTTCCAAATTGTTACCGGCAGCCAGCTTCTGCATCGCCAAAACCAGCCCATAGGCTGCCGACACTCCGATAGCCGGCGCACCGCGGACCGCAAGTGTCTTTATCGCGTCAAAAAGGGTTTCGGTATCCCGGCACTGCAGCTTAACGAATTGCCCGGGCAGTTGTCGCTGGTCTATAAGCTCCAAAAAGCCGTCAGTATCACCAATCCACTTTAGCGCTTGAACAATCATAACTGAATTTAGAATTTAGAATGTAGAACTTAGAATTCTCAATTCACAATTCTCAATTCTACATTCTAACTGTAGATTTTTCCCTTT
Organism: Sedimentisphaerales bacterium; assembly: GCA_030611315.1. GTDB lineage: Bacteria > Planctomycetota > Phycisphaerae > Sedimentisphaerales > Anaerobacaceae > JAUWPZ01. The sequence goes on along the minus strand of JAUWPZ010000004.1, from coordinate 52,421 downwards.
CTGTAATCCTGCCAGGCCGGCTCAAATGCTTTTCTGTCAGCCGGCACCGGCCGCAGCTTTATCTCAGCGCACCTGAACAAATCCGGCGAACTTTCGTCATATTCAAGCTGTAATACGGAATCCCTCAGCGATTCGTTCTCCGGCTTGAATTTTAGCGGCTTGCCCGTTGCCTTGTTAATAACGTCCGGATGTATCTCAATGCCGTCCTCGGCGAGGACAAGATGCGAACCGCGTGACCCGCTGCCTTGTTCGAGTAATTCGGCAATGGCTTTTAGATATGCGATGCCGGTTAAAGCCAAATGCTCTGCCTGAATTGCTGTTATGATACCTTCTGGATTTTCCAGTTTGAAGCCCTGCTGTCGTATATCTTTGTAAAGCCTGACCGCTTCTTTCAGGGCATTGCGGCTGTCCTGAAGCTCTCTTATGTGCCCGGCTGATGTGGTTATTCTGTGCTGAACTTCTTTTATAACTTCTCCCGGCATCAGAGCATTACGATTGGCGCTATCGGCGTTATACCCGTCAATCCTTTCAATCAACCGGGTCAACTGTTCGTCCAAGCAGGCCTCGGCCCGACTGTCCGAATAGTCGGTCGGCTCGCAACCATACACGTTTACAATGTATTCTGCCGCCCGCAGGCCTCCGGTCTGGCCGGCGTTAAGAGCCGAGCCTCCTGGTCTTTTGACGCCGTGGGTCCCCGCCATCTCGCCAATTATAAAAGTATGCGCTATATTTGACTGCCACCATTTATCCACCGCAAAGCCGCCGTTATTGTGCTGGGCACAAACGGCAATCTCAAGAGGCTCGGAATATAAGTCAATGCCGTGCTCTTTATAAATATCAATAGCCGGTGGATTCATAGCAGATAAGCGTTCTATAGGCGTTTCCTGCGATGCGCCGGCTTTTTGCAGATAGTCGGCAGCTTCCGGTTCGAGGTCTTTAAGACAGAAATCCTGTGGCACGGGCATCTTGCCCGTGATTGACTCACGGCCTGGAAGGCCGTGCCACTCATTACCGACGGGATTATGCAGAAAGTCCATAAAGACACGCCTGCCCTTTTGCGTTTCGTTGAATACGAGAATATCAATCAACGACGATTGCAGATTTTCTATGCGCTGCGGGTCAAAGGGCCACTGATAACCTTTGAGGAAGATGTCCGTTGCCATTTTGCTCATTGACGGGAAAAAGTCTGCCAGGAAATCGCGATTGTTTTTGCCCTCGGCATCGGTGCTGAAAATTCGCGGGATTGCCTGCATGTATGTGCCGGAGACGTTCCAGCGAAATTTTATACTTGCCAGGCCGAATTGCGATTCGGTCAGATTTGCGCCGATAAGACCCGCCTTGAACGCAAGGCCATGAATGCCGAGCTGGCCTTTTGGATAAACGCTGGTCTCATAGAGTTCACCCGGGCCGCCGGCGGCGAGGACGATATTTGCGCCGAGATAAACGTTTATGGTGTAATTTGGCTTATCAGCGTTTTTCCTGTCTATCGTTACGACTCCGGCAATTCGTTTGTTCCCGCTTTCGCGGGAATGACACCCCTGCTTGTCGATGGCAGGGGCGCCTGTGCCGATTGTGAGTAAGTGTGCGACTTCCTGCTTGTCTGCTATTTCGACGCGATATTGTTCCAGTTGTTTTTGCAGGCATTCGCTCATAAATTTGCTTGTTTTGGGGCCGGCGGAAGTTGCCCGTTCGTAAGGGTCGTGGTCGGTTTTGTAACCGACAAATGTGCCCATGGAATCCGTCGGGAACGGCACTCCCGCCTGGACCAGATGGTAGAATTCTCGAAGCGACCCGATAGCCTCGGCGATTGCTGAATCGCCGTGGCAGCAGCCGGCGGCGGTCAAACTTTTTGCAAATTCCTCGGCGCTGTCGGCCACGTCGGGACTGGTGCCCATCTTATAATAGGTCTGCTTGTCCGAGCCGCTCATCCGCGATGCGCCTAAAGCAAGCCCCGCCGTTACGACCGCGATTCTATCCTGGGGATTTTTCACTCCAGCTCTTCTCATAAATTCACACAGGTGCACTGCGCAGTTCATCCCCGCAGCGCCTGAGCCGACAATAACGGTATTATATGAGTGAAAAACAACTTCTTTGCCGGCAATTTTTCTTTTTTCCACAATTTTCTCTCTTTCTTATATCAACCGGTGATTCCTACAACAAGGCTGCCTGTTATTGTTTGAGTATCGCCGGCCTGGCAAAATCTTCGGTCATTGAATTGCTCGCTTGTAAGCTTTATGGTCTATCTATAGTGCTCACGATTGAAATTTCCCCCGCCGCGGCGGGTTCGCGGGTAAGTGGCTTTAGAACAATAAGTTACAATCTTACTCGCGGGAATTTACTACCCTTAAGGGTATAATGTTAAAATTCCTTCCGGTAGCTTTGCTTATTTCTTCGGCCGAAGCGGCGGCAAAATCGAGAGCGGGATATTTCGTCGCCCGCAGCTTATCGAGCGACTGCTTAATCTTTTTCAGTTCGTCCGCTAAAGAATCGTAGTCCTGCTCTTCGATGATTTTCTTCATCATGGCCTTTTCAATCATGCTGAACGACCCGCCCAGTATCAAAACTCCCGCGTCAATATAATCCGGGATGTTACCGGGGTTTGTCCCGCCCGTCGGCACAAGACTTATCATCTTATGAATGGCCGGGTCGATAGCCTTAATAAAAGCCGGGCCTCCTAATTGCTTGGCCGGGAATATCTTGCAGAGATTCGCCCCTTTGGAGAATTGACTGATAACTTCATTTACCGAGCCGCACCCCGGTATGACAGGTATCTTGCCGGCATACTTTTCGTAGCAGGCGTCGCTGAAATTAGCAGCCGAAACGAGATAGCAGGCGCCGGCATCGACAACCTGTTGCACTGAAGGAAGCGGGTCCTGCGGATTGGCCTTGTTATATATGTTGAGCATTTCGCCTTGGTCAATTAAACTTGCCACGCCGGCAGCAAAATCCGGCAGCTCCCTGCGCAGCCGACCGAGCTTCTCAAGGGGCTTACTTATCCGGCAGGTTACTTCCATATTATTAACACCTGCCTTGATAAGGGCCTGGGCCGTTTTAACAACATCCAGCTTGTCCTGATTAAAGACGAGGATAAATCCGTCTCTCAATAGTGTTGTGATTGTGTTTTTGATATCCACTTTTTCGTCCCTCGTCGCTCGGGTCACGGGCCACGAGCACTACAGTCTTTTGAGGTGAAAACCTCCGTCAACATTTATGACTTGTCCGGTCGAAAAATCAAGCCTGCCTTCGGCAATTGCTCCGACTGCCTTTGCAACGTCTTCCGGCCGGCCCCATCGCTTAATCGGCGTAAGCCCCTCGGCTATCAGCTTATCATATTTATCTTTGACCGCACTGGTCATATCAGTTGCTATAATGCCGGGCCTGATTTCAAATACTCCGATATTATATTCTGCTAATCTGTCCGCGTACAGCTTCGTCATCATAGTGATACCCGCCTTGCTCACACAGTATTCCCCCCGGCCGGGCGAGCTGGTATACCCCGAGATTGAACCCGTATTTACAATCCGAAAGACGCGGTCCGGGTGCTGCTTTTTCTGTTCAATCATCCAGTTGGCCGCCTGCTGAGTCAAAAAGTAAGGTCCTTTAAGGTTTATTCCCATTACTCTGTCGAAGCTCTCCTCCGTTGCCTCAAGAAGGTCCATCCGTTTCAAGGGCGCGACGCCGGCGTTATTAACGAGCATATCACATCTGCCGAATCTGTTCTTAGCCAGAGCAACGAGCGTGCTGCGGTCTTTGGCGATGCTTACATCACCCCGCAGAATTTCGCACTCCGCACCGAGTTCCCTGATTTCTTTTTGCGTTTGCTCCGCCCTGGATTCATCGGCTTTGCCTTCCGCAGTGAAATCAAAGTGGTTGACCACGAGGTCATAACCAAGCGAGGCTAATTCTTTTGCAATGGCCTTTCCAATACCGCGACTTGCTCCGGTTACAATTGCTGCTGCTCTGGCTGACATTTCAAAATCCTCTATATTAACTTTGTTCACTGTTCATTGTTGTTAGTTCGTCGATGAACAATGAACAACGAACTTGTGCAATGAACTCATAACAATGAACTATAAACTATTTGGTTTTGCATTTTTCACTTTAAGTTTTTCGCTTCTTCAGATATTCGTTTATTTCATTTGCCGCCGCCATTCCGTCGGCGACAGCCGCGACTACCGTTGATGCTCCTCTTACAAGGTCTCCGCCGGCGAACACTCCTTGTCTGGAAGTTGCAAGTGTTCCTTGTTTTGTCCGAATAAGACCGTTTAGCACTTCCACGCCCGGCAGGATTTCACCAATTTCTTCCGGCGATTCCTGGCCTATTGCCTCGATTACAATATCCATATCGAGGTCATAAGCGCTTGACTCGACCGGCTCAGGTCTGCGCCGCCCTGATTTATCCGGTTCTCCTAATTTGGTTGGACAAACTGTAATTGCCGTTAGTTTACCACTTTTGGATTTGAATCCGAGCGGGACGGTCAATATCAGAAAATGCACACCTTCGTTTATCGCCCGGTCACGCTCGGCGCTCCAGGCCGGCATTTCTTCGAAGGAACGGCGATATATGACATAAACATCTTTAGCCCCTAATTGCTTGGCGGTAGCCGCTGCGTCCATAGCGGTATTGCCGCCGCCTATCACCGCTACGTACTTATCCTTAACATTTGGTTGGCTCGGCTCTTTACTTGCCGAGAGGAATTCCATCGCGTTCCACAGGCCGTCAATATCCTTATCTTCATCGTTTCTACTAACCGCCTTCGGCAGGCCCATACCGATAAAGACAGCGTCGAAGCCATTTTGGATAATAGTGTTCAGATTGAAATCCCCGTTTAATTCCCGGCCAAGATGCTTTGAAAACCTCTCTTCGGGAACATCTTTGAATATGGCGGTGATTTCATTCTTCAGTGAATCACGCACCTTCTCCGGCGGGATTACCGATTCTATCATCCCGCCAAATTCAGCGCCTCTGTCATAAACTGCAACGGCATGTCCCGCTTCGAGCAGTTTCGCCGCACAAGCCAGGCCTGCCGGGCCTGCGCCTATTATGGCTATGTTCCTGCCGGTCGCTTTTTGAGGTATCTGTAGTTTTGACCAGCCGTTCTTATTGGCCTGCTCTGCCAGATACCTTTGTATATCGGCAATCGGCACCGGCCCGTCAGCTATGAATCCCTGCAGGCAATTGCCCTCGCACTGCTGCTCGACGGGACATAAGCCGGCACAGACCTCGGGAAATATATTAGATTCTCTTAATACCTCATAAGCGGCTCTTTCTTCACCGTCGAGGAACAGGCCGATGAATTTCGGGATATTAACGCCGGCGGGACAGGCCAACTGGCAGGTAGGCTCCTGGCACTTGCGACAGGCCGATGCAAGCCTTAGAAGATTGTCCTTATCACTCATCCTTCCGTGCTTGAATATAGGCCCATATACTTTGTTGTCCCTCACGACACAGCCCGCCATCCCGCCGTCGCGCATTATCTGCGTGCACGCGCTGCAGCTTATACAGACCTTATCCGCATCGAGCCTGCCCTTAGTGATAATATCTTTGGCAAAATCCGGATATGCAAACGCCATTCGCCCGGCGCCGATAAGGGTAACCATCCCGTTTGCCTTGCTTGCCGCCGCCACGAAAGGCAGCATTGTCCTCAGCCAACTATAGCCCGTGCCGACAATCGCGACATCGTCAAATTCCTTTTGAACTTCGCCTGTCAGGTTGATTAGCCTGCTTACCCCCGCGAGCGGATGTTCCGGCTCCTCATATCCGCCGACTATCGTCTCATTGAAAGGCCTGCCCACGTGCGGGTTGTAATACGGATTTGCCACTGTGATGTTAATCAGTTTAATGCTGCGCTCTCGCAATTGGGCTATCAGCTTCTTTGGCTCCGTCAGGTCCGGCTTAGTGTAATCATCCTTATCGACGCCCCATCCGTAAGGATACGGTATGCGGTCATAGATACCAAGCCTGGTAACCACCGGCGCCTCTCGGCCGAGTTCTTTATGGATTTTATCGACAACGTCCAGCACAAACCTGGTTCGGTTCTCGAAAGAACCGCCATATTTGCCTTTTCTGTTGTAGCAGGCGAAGAGTTCATTGATAAGATATCCGTGGCAGGATTTTACATCCACCGCGTCAAAGCCGGCCTCAAACGCCATTCTTGCCGCCTCGACGAAAGAATCCATAAGCCCATCGAGGTATTCATCGGTTACGATGGGCCAGTCATCAGGAATCTTGCTTTTTGCGTTTGGGTTTGGCTTTTGCTGCGGAACCAGAGGGTCGCGATAAGGGTCGCGTTGAGCAATTATCGGATTTGCCGCACCTGCCGGCTTGCTGTACCGGCCCGAATGAGTCAACTGCATCACGATTACAGGCCTGTGCCCGGGTCCCATAGCCTGGGCCGCAACCTCGCGCATTCTTGTAACCATTGCCGCAAAGCTCTCTTTGTTGTCCTTATTAATCCACAGTTGTCTCGGATTAGCTCTGCCTTCGGGAACTACCGCAGTTGCCTCGGCCCAGATAAGACCCGCCCCGCCGGCGGCAAATCTTTCATATCGCCTGAGAGTAAGTTTGCTCGGGCGACCCTGTGAATCGCCGTCGCAGCCTTCCATAGGGTGAACCGCGAGTGAGTTCGGTATAACTCTGTCCCAGCCAGGACCAAGCTGCACCGGCTCAGCCAGATTTGAGACATCCTGCCGGCAGTCAATGGGTACATTGAGATGACTGCTTAACCGCTCCAAATCCTCGATTCGGCTTAACTGGAATTCCCACATTCTCTTGTTCCTTCGTTTTGAGGCTTTGTTATGCGATTGTCGAATTATCGGTCGCGAGTTTTGCTTTCAGGTACTTTGCCGTGTAACTTTTCCTGTTCTTAATAATCTCCTCGGGCTTTCCCGCGGCAACAACCCTGCCGCCGGCGTCTCCGCCCTCTGGACCGAGGTCTATTATATAGTCCGCCATCTTGATAACGTCAAGATTATGCTCGATTACCACGACGGTATTGCCCATATCGCACAGCCTCTGCAGGACGTTTAAGAGGTTCTGAATATCGGCAAAGTGCAGCCCCGTGGTCGGCTCATCGAGCAGGTACAAAGTGTGCCCCGTAGCCGCCTTGCCTAATTCAGCCGAAAGCTTGACTCGCTGTGCCTCTCCGCCGGAAAGCGTCGTTGAGGCCTGTCCAAGCTGCATATAGCCCAGTCCAACGTCGTTAAGCGTTCGCAGTATCCGCACAATCTTTGGGAAATTCGCAAAAAAACCAAGCGCATCTTCAATCCTCATATCGAGCACGTCGGCGATGTTTTTGCCTTTGTATGTAACCTGCAGTGTCTCCGGATTATACCTTTTGCCCTTGCAGCTCTGACAGGTTACATAGACGTCGGGTAAAAAGTGCATCTCAATTTTCTTGGTTCCCTGTCCTTTGCAGTATTCGCAGCGCCCGCCTTTGACGTTGAAGCTGAATCGGCCGGGCTTATAGCCGCGAATCTTCGACTCGCGCGTCATCGAAAACAATTTCCTTATCACGTCGAGGACGCTCGTATATGTCGCCGGATTGCTCCGCGGCGTCCTTCCGATGGGCGACTGGTCTATCTCTATGACCTTGTCAATTTGCGATGTGCCGAGGATGGTTTTGTGCTTGCCCGGCTTGGCGCGGGACTGATAGAGCCGCCGCTTCAAAGCTCTCAACATAATCTGGCTGACCAGGGTACTTTTGCCTGAGCCGGAAACGCCGGTTACACAGATAAATACGCCAAGCGGAAATTTCACATCGATGTTTTTGAGATTGTTTTGGGCCGCCGCCTTTACCTCGATACATTTTCTCAGATTATACCGTCTCCTTTTTATCGGCAGAGCTATGCTCTTTTTTCCGCACAGATATTCGCCTGTCAGCGAGCTTTCGCAGCCTGTAATGTCGCTTAAGGCGCCCTGCACAACAACTTCTCCGCCGCGTGTCCCTGCCGCCGGCCCGATATCAATAATATGGTCCGCACTTTTTATGATATCTTCATCGTGCTCAACCACTATGACCGTGTTGCCGAGCCGGCTGAGCCGCCGTAATATCCCTAACAGGCGGTCGTTATCACGCTTATGCAGGCCAATCGTCGGCTCATCAAGCACGTAACAGACGCCGACCAGGCCGCTGCCCACCTGGGTAGCCAGGCGGATTCGCTGGGCTTCACCTCCGGCAAGGGTGCCGCTCCTGCGGTCAAGGGTCAAGTATCCGAGCCCGACATCCACCATAAATTTAAGCCGTGCCTTGATTTCCTTGAGAACTTGCGCGCCAATCAGAGTCTTTTCTTTGTCCAACTTCAGCTTATTGAAGAATGCTAAAGCCTTTTCGATGCTTAACGAGGTCAATTGATGTATGTTTTCGCCTCCCACGGTCACCGCGATAGCTTCAGGCCGCAGCCTAGCGCCTTTGCAGCTTTGACAGGACAGCTCGGAGAGATAACCGTGCAGCCTGGTCTTTACGTACTCGCTGGTGGTGTTTTTCCAACGCCGGACAAGATTGGGGATGACCCCTTCGAACCGGAAGCCGTGTTTCCTTTCATCAGCCGCGGTTGAGCCGTACATCAGAATCCTTGCAAACTCTTGTGGTATTTGCTCGAACGGTATTGCCTTACTGATACCCACCTTCCTGCAGAACCTTTTGACCAGCCGGTTGTAGAAAATATTCATTCTCTTGCCGCCCTTGCGCCAGGCGTCGATGGCGCCGTTTTCCAGCGATACGCTTTTGTCCGGCACAATTAAATCGGGGTCAAATTCCAGAATCGTTCCCAGGCCGTCACAGCTCTTGCATGCGCCGTATGGACTGTTAAAGCTGAAAAGCCGGGGCGATAACTCCTCGAGGCTGGACTGTGGATGCTTGGGACAGGCGAACTTCTCGCTGTAGATAACTTCTTTCCACTTACCGTCTCCACCGTTTTTTTTGTCCTTATCCGGCTCCTGGCACAGAACCAAAAGTATCCCGTCTGCCAGTTTCAGGGTCGTCTCCACCGAATCAGCTAATCGAACACGCACCCCATCCTTAATTATCAGCCTGTCGACAACCGCTGCGATATCGTGCTTTTTGTTCTTGTTAAGGGCGGGAATCCCTGCGGTTCGGGACACATCGTAAATAGTCCCGTCAACGCGCACACGAACAAAGCCTTCGCGTTGTATTTCCGTGAAAATATCTTTGTGCACGCCTTTTTTGCCGCGAACGAGCGGCGCGCAAATCTGCAGTTTAGTGCCTTCTGGCCTGGAAAGTATCGACTCAACTATTTGCGAGGAGTGCTGGCTCGTAATCTCTTTGCCGCATACCCAGCAGTGCGGCTGGCCGACACGGGCAAAAAGCAGTCTGAAATAATCGTAAATTTCGGTAGTGGTAGCCACCGTCGAGCGGGGATTGCTGCCGGCGCGTCGCTGCTCAATCGCGATAGTGGGCGGCAGACCCGTGATGTTGGCTACCGCCGGCTTTTGCATCTGTTCAAGGAACTGCCTTGCGTATGCGCTGAGCGACTCGACATATTTTCTACGCCCTTCTGCGTAAATGGTATCGAAGGCAAGAGAGCTTTTGCCCGAGCCGCTTATACCGGTAATGACCACCAGCTTGTCGCGAGGAATGCTCAGGCTGATATTCTTAAGATTGTGCTCGGAAGCGCCTGTTATCCTTATAGCTTTTTCTGTTCGTTTGGCCATTTCAAGTTGTTGTGCATACAATTACGACTACTCTAAGAATTTCAACAATAATACAAACTAACCATTGTACCAAAGATTCCCTTAAAGGTAAATTAGGTTCTGTCTGTATTTGTATCTCAAGGGCAGTTTTCATCTCTCGAACACCTTATTCGTGCGAGATAACCTTTGAATAAGATGTGTTGCCTGATAGCTTCTTATTATCGGTCTCAATACTATTGCTTGGCCTTATACTAATATGATACTAAAATATGCAAATTTAGTATTTGACAAGGATTGGCCGATATATATACTAATATTTAACATATTAGTATATGATTAGTATTTGCGTAAGCTATTGATATTAAAGGTGATAGAACAATGAGAATGCCTAAAAAACCACCTGATGTTGGAGCAATTTGGGAACGAATTAAAGATAATCAGGAGCTGATTCACAAGATTTTCGGCGAAAAAGGCGAAAAAATTGCCCTCTTGGTGAAAGGTAAGTATCTTCATTGGGACAAGCTTCTCTATTATTCGCCCCCAGAGGGCCTAAGCCATGAACAATGGTGGTTCGCTCTAAAAAGGCAACGTAGCAATCTGTTCAAGCAAGTCCCGCTGAACGACAAAAACGGGGAACCATTCAAACATCTCGAGGTGGGTCCTATACCTGAAATACTCCACGAGATAGATCAAGGAGCTGGTGGATTAATCCGAATACCTGAACAAATCACCAATCCAAATACAAGAGACCAATACTATGTAAGCGCTCTTATCCAGGAGGCAATCACGTCAAGCCAGCTTGAAGGGGCGGCGACAACGCGTAAAATTGCAAAAGAGATGATTAAAACTGGCCGCTCTCCTCGTGACAGAAGTGAGCAGATGATTCTTAATAACTTCAAAACCATGCAACAAATCGGAAAAATTAAAGACAAACCCTTATTCAGAGAGTTGATATTTGATATTCATCAACTTGTTACAGAAAAAACATTAGATGACTCAACAGCAACCGGGCAATTCCGCAAATCCAACGAAAGAATAGTCGTTGGTGATATGTACAACGAAATTTTTCATGACCCCCCACCTGCTGAACAACTTGAAGAGAGAATGGCTGCGATGTGCGATTTTGCCAACGGCAAGATTCCAAATACTTTTATACACCCGGTTATCCGCTCAATTATTCTGCATTTCTGGTTGGCTTACGACCACCCATTCGTCGATGGCAACGGCAGAACGGCCAGAGCTTTATTCTACTGGTCGATGCTTCGCCATAACTTCTGGTTATTTGAGTTTATCTCGATTTCGCAGATTATTCGCAAAGCGCCTGCAAAATACGGACGTGCTTTCCTTTACACAGAGACGGATGGCAATGACCTTACATATTTTATTCTGTATCATCTTGATGTAATTCGACGGGCAATCAAAGAGCTTCACGAATATATCAAACGCAAGACCGAGAAGTTGCAGGCAATCGAAAATCAACTACGAGGCATAATCGTACTCAATCATCGGCAACGAGAACTCATCAGTCATGCTTTGCGTCACCCACACCAGCGATATACAATCAGGCCACATCAGACAAGCCATAATATTGTTTATCAGACAAGCAGGAGCGATTTGTTGGATTTAGAAAATCGCAATTTACTTAACAGAGAAAAAATCGGAAAAACCTGGTATTTCACGCCCGTAGATGACCTTGAGCAGAAGCTGGCTAACTTATCCTGACGATTTGTGTTGTGTCTATGAAAATAAAAAAGTTGCATAGCTGGAACTTGTCATATTCGCAGGCCAGGGCCTTGCAGGAGCGTCTCGCCTGCAAAGTGCGGTTTACTGCGCTGAGGAAAATGCCGAAAACGGCGGCAGGGATTGACTGTGCTTTCAGCAGAGACGGCCAAAGGATTGTTGCCGCGGTTGTCGTTTTGAGGCTGCCGGATTTCGAGCTTATCGAAACAGCAAGCGCCATTCAGCCGGTAACCTTCCCTTATATTCCGGGTCTGCTTTCCTTTCGCGAAGCCCCCGCCTGCATTGAAGCCGTCGAGAAATTGCAAAAACAGCCTGACGTCTTTATTATTGACGGCCAGGGCATCGCCCATCCCCGCCGACTCGGTCTTGCGGCGCATCTCGGTCTGTTTTTTGATAAGCCGACTATTGGCTGTGCAAAAAGCAGATTAACCGGCTATTTTAAGAATCCGCCCCCTGAAAAAGGCGCATATAGCTTTCTTAAAGACAAGGGAATCGCTACCTCTGCTGCGAGTGGCGAGTCACGAGCGACGAGCGACGAAATAATCGGCGCAGTAGTTCGAACGCGCACCAATGTCAAACCGGTCTTTGTTTCCGTGGGCAACAGGTGCCTGCTGAAAGATGCGGTAAGGATAACCCTTGCCTGTGCTGTTCGGTATCGCCTGCCTGAGCCGACCCGCCTCGCTCATCGGCTTGTCAGCAAACTAAGGATGAGGGCCTAACCGTGTTTGGCTCAGGATTCCAAAGGGGATTTATTCCGTGACAACTTTTGCGGAATTTATCACAACCGGCTCAACGGGAACATCCTGCATACCCATCCGAGTTGTTGTTTTTACCGCCGCGATTGCATCCACAATATCCATACCTTTTACCGTCTTGCCGAATACCGCGTAGCCGGGATTGCCGTTCTCTACGTAGTTGAGAGAATCGTTGTTCTTGTGATTGATAAAGAATTGCGATGTTGCACTGTCGGGATTGTTCGTTCGCGCCATCGCGACGGCGCCTCGGTCGTTTTTCAAACCGTTGCTTGCCTCGTTCACTATCGGCGGTTTTGTCTGTTTCTTTTGCATCTGGGCCGTGAACCCGCCTGCCTGTATCATAAAGCCGTTTATGACTCTGTGAAATATCGTCCCGTCAAAAAAACCGTCCTCAACATAGCTGAGGAAGTTCTTGACCGTAACGGGCGCTGCATCTTCATTAAGCTCAATGACGATATCACCCATGCTTGTTTCCAGCTTTACCATTCTTTTTTCCACTTTTGCGATTGTTTCTTCTGTTTTTGTATTGCCTGTTTCCGATTTTACTTCTTCTATTTCAGGTTTTACCTCTTTCGTTTCCTTGTTACAGCTTAAAGCCAAAACAAGAACCGTCAACAACGTGCAGAACCAAATCTTGCGAGTCATAAAGTATGCCTTTCAAAACCAAAACTCTCAATTCGTCATGTGTTGTATTCTATTGTCTCATTCCACTTGTTTTTTCTGATTGAGGCCAAAATCAACTGGGCGCATTTCAGCGCCGCGAGACCTTCTTCGGCGCTGACCTCCGGCGCATGCGTCCTGTCGGCAACGGCTTTCAGGAAGACCTCCTGTTCCAGCCGGATGGGCTCTTTGTCATCTATGTCAAGCTGCTCTATGTGCAGCAAGTCCGGCCAGTTCACTGTTGTCAGGTTGAAATCACCCGAATTCTTGTGTTCCTGTATCCACTTTACAACGTTAATATTAGGGTCGGCCTTAATGATAATCCCGCTCTTTCGAAAATAATCCACGCTCAAATAAGCCTGCCTGCTGAACACCCTCAACCTTCTGTCTGTCTTCATGGCCAGCCGTGAAGCCGTAATATTCGCGATACAGCCGTTCTCAAAAACAATCCTTGCGTTACAGATGTCTTCCTTGTCTTCAATGACGTTAACACCGACAGCGTCAACCTTCTTAATCTTACTCGACGCCAGGGACAGAATTATATCTATATCATGTATCATTACGTCCAGAACAACGCCCACGTCGGTCGAGCGAAATGGATACGGGCTGATGCGGTTGGCCTCGATATACTTTGGTATGATGTCGAGCCGCTTTATCGCCTGGACAACCGGATTGCAGCGTTCGGAATGGCCCACAGCCACTACACAGTTGTTCTTTTTCGCAAGGGACACAATCTTTCTGCCTTCCCTAACGTTGGCCGCCAGGGGCTTTTCAATCAGCACTGCAATCTTGTTTTTGATAAATATCTTCGCCAACTTCAGATGAGTTACCGTTGGGGTCGCTATTGTTACAGCATCGACTTTATCCAGAATATCCGCACAATCTGTAAAAGCCGAACAGTTGTATTGTTGAGCCAGACGCTCCGCCTTATTGGCGTCTATATCAACCACGGCAACAAACTTGCTCTGTGGCAGTTGGTCATAGACCTTGGCGTGTATTGCTCCCATTTTGCCTGCGCCTACAACAGCAGTGCGTACCACGGTATCCTGCATCTTGTGTCTCCTGTTTCACCTTGGTGCTGAGTCCATAACGCAAAAAATGTAGAGACGCAACATTTTGCGTCTCTACTCTGTCCTCTGTCCTCTAAATTTCTCGAGGTATCTGCCATACCGATGTTCGCTGCTTTTGATTATCGCGTCAATCATAGCCTGAACATTTTCATCGAGTCCATCCTCCTGAGCCAGCGCCTTTGCATTTTCCAGCAGTGTGCCCTCCTGGCGATAAAGCTTCCTGTATGCATCGATTATTGGCTCCTGTTGCTGCCAGGTTAAGCCGGCCCGACTCAAACCCCGCTTATTAACACCCCGAACGGTCGGTGGATAATGTCCACTGACGGTTAGAAACGGCGGAATGTCCCGATTAATCCCGGCAAGTCCCGCGGCATAAGACCACTTTCCAAGTGTAACAAACTGGTGTGTCGCAACCAGACCGCTGAGCCAAACCCCCGTCTCAATCTTGCAGTGACCGCTCAGCTGCACATAGTTGCTCATAACTATTCTATCTTCAACTATGCAGTTGTGCCCAACGTGCACACCGACCATAAGAAGATTGTCGTTTCCGAGTTGCGTCATTTCATCCTGGTAAATACTCGGGTGGATTGTCACCTGTTCGTGTATCATGTTTCCGTCACCTATCACAAGCCCGCCGAATTTGGAGTCTGGGCCTATACCCAGCGTTTGCGGCCAAGCCCCGAGTACGCAGTTGGGAAAAATGTGGTTGTTTTTCCCAATCTTGACGTCCTTGTAAATCACCACGTTGGCGTCGAGCACGGTGCCGCTCCCGATTTCAACCCCGCTGCCAACAACGCAATTGGGCCCGACTGTAGCACCCTCGGCCAACCGGGCATCTTTGTCAACTACTGCACTTGGATGTACCTGGCTCATCTTGTTTTTTCTCTTGCCTCCGTAAATAGTTCTGGTTTTCAGGTTGTGAGTATTGAGTAACAGCTAAAAGCTAATTAATCAAGACTCAAAACCATTTCTACGCCTTTTCTTCGTCAACAAGCATAAATCTGATTTGTGCTTCGGCAACCAGGGCGTCGCCCACCATGGCTTTGCACCGACACTGTGCGGTCCTTTTTCTCAGTCTTATCGACTCGGCGGTAAGAATAAGCTGGTCGCCGGGGACGACGGACTTGCGCAGTTTTACATTATTCATACTCAACAGCACCGCCAGTTTGCCGGTAAGTTCAAGTCTCTGAGCGAACAACAGGCCCGATACCTGCGCCATTGCTTCTACGATAAGAACGCCGGGCATAATAGGCGTACCGGGAAAATGACCCTGGAAAAACTGCTCGTTGAAGCTTACATTCTTTATCCCTTTTATTCGTGTCTCACCCTCGATTTCGACTATCTTGTCCACCAGCAAAAACGGGTATCTATGCGGCAGAATCTTTTGAATCCGCGAAATATCCAGAAGTGCGTCGGTCCCGAATTTCTGGATGCGTTCCTGCTGCTGGGCCGATTCATACAACTTTCTTACAAGCTGCTGATTCAACGAATGCCCGCTCTTGTAGGCCACAATCCTGCCCTTAATAGCCCGACCGACCAACGCAAGGTCGCCAATCAAATCGACAATCTTATGCCTGACGCACTCGTTGGGAAACCTGTAACTGTTTTTGATGGGGCCGTCCGAGTTGATAACCAGAAGGTCGCGAGGACTAACGTGGACTCCTATACCGCGGGCCCGGAACTGCTTGGCCTCAGCTTCAAGCAAAAAGGTACGCGCCGACGCCAGGTTCTTCTCGAAATTCTCCGGGGTAACCCGACAGCTAAAAATCTGCCTGCCGATTCCAGTGTGCCCCCCGTAATCCAGGTCGTAGGTCAAAGCCAGGCCGTCGTCGGCGTATGGTAGGGCGTATATGGACGCGTCGCCGGCGTTAATGCTGACCGGCTCTCTGATAATAAACTCCTTTTGGCTGGCTTGCTGTTCAACCAGACCAATGCGCTTGAGAACCTTGAAATACTCGGCACAACTGCAATCCGGAGCCGGCATCTCAGGGCCGTCAACTTCCACGACTACGTTGTCAATTTCCATCGCGTTGACTGCCGCCATGCAATGCTCGATGGTCTCGATACTGACGGACCCCTTTTTTATCGTCGTCCGACGGCTTCGCTCGGCAACATTGGCCGGGACCGCATTAATGCGGACCGCCTCCGGGATATCGGTCCGCACGAAAACAACCCCGGAGTCCACAGGAGCAGGACGAAAAACGACTTTCGCCTCCTTGCCCCCAAACAGACCACGACCGGAAATCCTGCCTTCACTCTTTATTGTCTTTTGCGGCTTCAAGCCCTTCCACCCTTTTATTTAATTGCTTTAACTGTTTGGCCAACTTCGGTAAACGCATAATTAAGCTAATTGTCCGGAGCGCCTCTTTACTTTCTATCGCGGGAGTCCAGAGTAATTTATGGCCGGCTCCAACACTCTGCATAACTCCGGCCTGGGCGCCAATCACAGTACCGTCTCCTATCTCTATGTTGTCCGCCAGCCCGACCTGGCCGGCCAACACTACGCCGTCACCCAGCCTGCAACTGCCCGAAATACCAACCAATGATGCTATAAGGCAGCATTTGCCAATTACCACGTTGTGAGCGATTTGAACAAGGTTATCAATCTTTGTTCCGGCTCCGATTATGGTATTTCCGAACTTCGCCCTGTCAATGCTGCAGTTAGCTCCTATCTCGACAAAGTCTTCAATCACCACACCTCCGTTATGCGGAATAAGTCTATGGCTGCCGTCGATAAATGAATACCCAAAACCCGTCGAGCCAATCGTACTGTTTGCCTGAATTACTACGTTGTTCCCCAAACGGCAGTTATGATAAATAACAACGTTGCTGTCGAGACGGCAGTTCTTGCCGAGTCTCGAATTCTCGCCTATTTTGCACCCGCTGCCGATTATGCTGTTTTCGCCGATTTCAACGCCGTCGTCGATTACTGTGCCCGCCCCAACGGCAACGCCCTTGGCAATTTTAACGTCCTGACCGAGCTTGGCGGTCGGGTCAATGCCTTCGGCTGGGGCTTTTAGCCTTGGCGCAAAAATACTCAATACTTCTATCAGGGCCGCATCGACGTTCTTTACAATCAATTGCGGCTTGGCCAAGTCCTCGATACGCCTGCCAACTATAACCGCACCGGCACGCGAGTTCCTCAGTGCAGCTATGTGTTTATCATCTGTAATAAAAGCAACATCGCTTTCACCGGCAGCGGCGATCGTCTCAACAGCGCTTATCTGCCTGTCGGCATCATCGGCTTGACCGGCTAATTCGGCGCCGATTCGCTGTGCTAATTGTGCAACTGTCAATTTCAATCTCTAATTCTCTATTTCTTTTCGTCTTCCTGCGCATCTAAGCCAGCCATCACATCCTCGGTAATATCCAAACAGCCGGCACTATACAGCAGTTTATGCGTTCTGATGGCTAACATGGCGCCGTCAACACTTAACGCGGGAAACTCGACTTCATCTTTCTCAACTACCATAGCCAGGCCCTTCTCTTTTGCAACCTCATTGGTTTGGCGCAGAATGTCTGTGTAAAGCTGCTCGATGTATTGTTGGTACTTGAAGGCTTTTTCCTGTTGATGGTAATTTTGTTGAGCATCATACTTGCTCTCTTTTTCTAATATCCCCTTTATCTTTGCCAGATGGTCATTGCTGCCGGCCTTTAACGTTTTGAGCCCGGCTTTGTCGGCTTCTATCTCTTTTGAAAGCTGGTTCAGCTCTGCCGTCACTTTACTCTGTGCGGCGACAACTTCTACATCGTACCTGGCGCTTCTCTTGGACTTCCCAAATATTTGTTGAATACTGACAACGCCAATTTTCGAGGTGGGTTCGTCAACTTTCGGCCCGGCCGAACTGTATTCAAAGCTCATTGACAAAACAGCCGCAACTATCAAGCAACCCAAAACCATCGTTCTAATCTTCATTCGTAATCCTTTCCTGAGGCGATTGGTGAGTGGTGATTGGTCATTTAACCAATTAACCAATTAACCATTTAACCAATTAACCATCTGTAAAATCCCCTTAAAACAACGCTCCAACCGAGAAACTGAAAACCTGAGTTTCATCCTGGTCGTCTTTCATGAATGGTGTGGCAATCTCGAACCTCATCGGGACCGGCCCAAACCACTGTGGTATCAGTATCTGTATTCCTGTTCCCACCGAGGCGCGGTAGCCGCCGGTGTCAATCGCTCCGCCGTCCACGAAAAACAACGCCGCAAAATTCTCGCTTGCCAAAGGCACAACCACCTCAGTATTGGCCAAAAATATCCAGTCACTGCCGATTGGGTCATTATCATTCCCGGCCCTCGGACTTACGCCTCGGTAGTCAAAGCCTCTGATGCCGTAAATGCCCGTTCCGCCGCCGTAGAACTTCTCGAAAGGCGGTGCATCACCCACCACGCTGGCCCCGCGCAGCATTATCGCCAGAATGGTTTTTCGCTCGAGCAAATCTTCGTGAAGCGTACTGTACCATATATGGGTTCCGCTCAGTATCCCGAAGTTGTGGTCGCCTGAGACCTGCTCGTATCGGGTGTTAAACTTGGTGCCTCTGCTCGGATTAAATCTGTCATCGGTTAAATCTCTCCCGATGCCAAACCTGATTCCCGCAAGAAGGTTATCGCCTTCGACGTCAATAATTTCTTGAGGAGCATCGGTATCAAGGTCGTCAATCTCAACATTTTCCGCTCGAAAGCCGATGCTCCTGCGCCAGCGGTCTTTACGCCGCTGCTCGAAACCGAAAAATCCCTTCAGCCTGCCTTCGTCGTAGCTTTCTCTCCGCCTTTCCCAGCTTGAGCCGGTCACGTCAAGCGATGTGGGCCTGTCCCGAAAATAGGGCTCGGTGAACGAAACAGTATATCGGCTGACTTCGGTACCGGGCTCAAGCGCGATTCTCAGGGTCTGGCCTGCGCCCTTGAAGGCCTTCATTGTGATAAGGTCGCCAAAGCTTTCGGGCTTATCCTTGATGTCGAAATTGCGCTGCTGAAAAATCAACTGGCCTATCACGCCGCTGTCGCTTGATACGCCGACACCCGGATTCCACATTCCCGTCAAACCCTCAGTTATCTCCACCCCTACATCTTGAGTAACCTCATTCGGGTCATCCGGATTATATATATACGGCTCATCTACAGGCTGAATGATTACATCTTCGCACAGCACTGTCCTTCGTATATATTTCTCCAACTGGCCGCCGCCCATCCCGGGAGCAATATCTGCATTGTACAATGCGCCCGGCGTGAAGCCTTCCTCGTCAAGTATTCGGCGGATAACCCTGTCCTGCGTTTCGTTATTGCCGGTTATTTCAACCCGCCCGATGCGAAACTGCTCGCCTTCAGTGATGTCATATTCAACGTTGACAACGTTGTCACCGGCTTCCGGGTCATAATCGGGTCTTTGCTCAACCGCAGCATTGATATAACCGTTCTCACGCAAGAGCTTAAGAATCCGCCGGACGTGCGAATCCGCCTTTCGTTTGTTGTAGATTTGTCCCGGCTCTAATTCCAATTCGGCTCGAAGCGTTTTGTCGTCAAAGTGTTTAAGGGGAGGAAAGATAATCTCCCCGATAGTGTAGGCCGGCCCCTCTTCAATTACAAAAGTGACGTGTACCGTACCCTCGGCCCAAATGTTGTGATTGAGAAAGCCGTTATTATAATAAATAGTCTTGAGCCTTTCGACGTCTGCGTCCACCTTTCCCTTGTTATAGTACCCGGGCCAGAACAACCATTTTCTTTTCTTTGTCTGAAGGGCTTTTTTGAGCGATGAGCTCTTTATGGCTTTATTGCCTCTGAAACTTATCGACTTGATACCGACCCTCGGCCCCTCATCAACTTTATAAATAATATTATATGCGACTTGGTCCTCCGTTGGCTTTTCGTTCGGGTCTCGTATTGGCTTTTCCTCCCGGCCCTCTGATACCTGTTCCTCAAGGAGCATTACTCGAACATAAGCAAAGCCTTTTTCGCGATAATGGTCTTCTATGATTGCCCTGCCTTCCTCGCCCAGGTTGTGGTCGTAGTAGTCACCTGCCTCAAAGCCCAGCTTTTTCAGCAAAGTCTTGTCTTTGTACTTGTAGTTGCCTTCGAACTCAATCGAATTGACAAGGTCTTTACCGAATGCGACAGGCCTCTTTATCCGGCTTTTCTTTGCTCCGAACTTCGGGCCGGCACAGCTTGAACTTAAAAGCAGGGCAAAAGTAAAGAGGCAAAAGACAGGAAATTTTGTTTTTTTGATTTTGATTCTCAACTTTTTAGTTTCCTAAAAGGGCACGGTTTGTCCTTCTACGCGGGATGCGTTTTCAAATCGTGTGATTTTTTCCCTGAATATCAGGTCCACAGTTCCGGTCGGCCCGTTTCGCTGCTTGGCTATTATCAGCTCTGCCGTATTGTTGGGCTCGTAGTCCTTGTCGCCGCGACGGTAATAATCTTCGCGGTGCAGCAGCATTACTACATCGGCGTCCTGCTCGATACTGCCGCTTTCACGCAGGTCACTCATAAATGGCCTGTGGCCTTCCCTGCCTTCCGGAGAGCGGTTCAACTGGCTTAAAACCACGACAGGAATGTTCAATTCCCGAGCTATGCCCTTGAGATACCTCGAAATTGTCGTGATTTCCTGCTGACGCGACTCGATTCGACCGCCCAGATGCATTAACTGAAGATAATCTACTATAATACACTGTATATCGTGCATGCTCTTAAGCCGACGTGCTTTGGCCCTCACCTCCAGCGGCGTCAGAGTAGAGGTGTCATCGATGAAAATCGGCGCCTCGGAAAACGCCCCGCAGGCCTCAACCAGCTTCTCATAATGCTCGGTACTGAGTATTCCCTTTCTGACTAACTGGGCGTCAACCTCGCTGTTGCTGCACAAAAAACGCTCAGCCAACTGTTGTTTGCCCATCTCCAGCGAAAATACCGCCACGGGAATTCTTTGCTGTACGCCGACATGCTCGGCGATGTTCAATACCAAAGAGGTCTTACCCATACTCGGTCGTCCGGCGATGATTATCATCTCGCCGTTCTGCAGGCCGCACGTTTGGTCGTCAAGTTCATGAAAACCCGTCGCCAGGCCCGTCACATGGCTGCCCTGACGCTTCTCTATAAGCTCGTATGCGCGAGTAACCAGGTCCTTTAATGCAACTGCATTGCCGCTGATGTTCTTGTCCGTAACGGCAAATATCCTGCGCTCGGCTTCATCGAGTGTCTCGTCGGTCTCGCCGGTTTGGTTGTATGCATCGTCCAGAATCCCGCTGGCCGCCGAAATCAGCTCACGCAGAAGCATCTTGTCTTTGACGACCCCCGCGTAATACTCCACGCTCGCCGAAGACGGTACGGATTCCAGAACCCTGGCGATGTATTCTACCCCTCCGACCTCTTCGAGGACTTTGCGTTTCTCAAGTTCATCGCGCAGAAGTACCGCATCGATACCTTCACCTTTATTCTTTTCATAAAGCGCTATCAGCGCATCGAATATATATTGGTGCTCGACCCGGTAAAAGGCGTCCCGTCCCAACCGCTCGATGACGTCCGCGATGCACTTAGGGTCGATGAGCATCGAGCCCAAAACTGCCGCCTCAGCCGCCAGCGATTCCGGCATACTGCGCACCACCGTCAGGTTCCCCGTAACGTTTGACTTCGCACTGACGGCCCCCGATAGTTCGACCGTTCGCCCCATTTTTCTGCCCGCCTTGGTCATTTCAGCCACTCAGCTTATTCCCGTAGAGCCACAATATGCTGTCTTGCCTTTTGCGACTCGTTCGACTTTTCACGCCCTGCAGAACGCGAATCTAAATGTCATTTGTTTTTTCTTCCTCCGGCTCAGGCCCCTTCTCAGGCGTATCACCCTGGCCGGCCGGTTCCTTCGGCAACGTATCTTCCTCGCTTGTCGGCTCCTTCAGGGCCTCGATATCCTCGCCTGCGGCAACGACAACAACACTGACCGTGGCAGTCGAATCACCGGCAAATTTGAGCGTTACACTGTGCGTCCCGACGTCCTTTATATGTTCGGCCAAATGCACAACTTCGTCGGCAACTTCAAATCCCTGCTCGCGCAGATTAGCTGCTATCTGCTGTGCGGTAACCGAGCCGAACAAATGTCCCTGCTCATTGGCCTTGGCAGCGACAACGGCCTCTGCCCCTTCCACCGCCTTGACCGCTTCTTCCAGCCGTTCGCGCTGCTGAATACGCTGCTCGGCTCGCTTGGCTTTTTCCTTCGCTATAGATTTGATATTTACATCGGTTGCGACTTTTGCCAATCCCTGCGGCAGCAGGTAATTTCTCGCATAGCCCTCTTTGACTTCTACGACGTCTCCAAGCCAGCCAAGCGGCCGGATGTCCTCACAGAGCAAAACCTTTTTCATGTTAGGCATCTTTTTAGGCATCTTTAACCCCTTATACATTTCTTCCCGTTAGAGGCGCCTGTTTTCTTGTCTTGCGAATGTCTAACGGGGCTTATCTCTTCTACCTCGACTTTCCTAAATCGACTCACGTAGTGTACGGCAAAAGCGCCATATACCTGGCGCGTTTAATCGCCCTTTTCGCTTTTCTTTGACAACTGGCACAGTTGCCGCTGCGCTTGCGTGAGTATATCTTGCCGCGATTGGTCAAGAGTTTTTGCAGAGTATCCACGTCCTTGTAGTCAACGTATTTTATGCTTCTTCTGCAAAAACGGCACTGCGTCTGCTCACGAGCGCCTGCGAAGCCGCCCTTTCTTCTATTGTTGCTTCTACCTCTTGGTTTTGTTCTTATTTGTATTTTTCCCATCTTCTACCTGTCTATTTTAATATTTTCGTACCTTGTGGTCTGCCTGTCGAGCAGCGAGCCGCCGGTTGCGAGTTAAAATGGTATATCATCTTCGCTTGTCGGCTGGTTTTCCTTGGAATCTGCGATTCTTTGACCTTGTCCGACGCCGGCCCCTGCGCCGCCGGGGAGAAACTGAAAGTTCTCAACGGTAACTCTGTGTTTGCTGCGTTTCGTACCGTCCTGGGCCGTCCAACTGTCGAATGTCAGCCGCCCTTCCACGAACAACGGCCTGCCTTTGGTCAGATACTTATTTATATTCTCTGCCAGCCGACCGAATGCCCGGCAATCCACAAAACAAGTCTCTTCCCTCCCTTCCCCGTCTTTACCTGTCCATTTACGGTTCACTGCCAACCCGAATTCAACCACCGCTGTCTGGCTGGGCAGATAAGTTAGCTGGGGGTCGCGAGTCAGATTACCCATCAGCAGTATTTTGTTAAAATTAGCCATACTTGAACCCTCTTCTTTACTTTAACCTTGAATCTTTTGGTTTGGTATATAGTGCTCACGATTGAAATTTCCCGTTTGTTCGCCTGCCCCATAGGGGCGGGCAACTTGTGCCACAGGTAGTAACCTTAAAACAATAATTTACAATCCTAATCGCGGGAATTTATTACCCTTAAGGGTATAACGTAACGTTTCCATTGCCTCTTTGGCCTCAAATTTTCTTGCCCGATGCCGCCCCGGCAGCACCGATTTTACACTTTCTCAAGCGGCCACAACTAACCAGCTTGCCCTTCCCAATGTACCGCGGCCAACTCATAACTCGATACCAAAAACTCAAAAATCTACCAACCTTTGCTTGTGGCTACTGCGCCTGGTTTACTTTAGACTCATCCGCCGATTCCTGCGAGTCTACGGGCTTTTCGGTATCTACCTGTGCAGCTCCAACGTCATCCGCTGATTCCTGCGGCTCTGCGGGCTCCTCAGTAGCTGCCTGCGCAGCTCCAACGTCGTCTGCTGTTTCCTGCGGCTCTGTGGACTCCTCAGTAGCTGCCTGCGCTGTCTCAGTATCGTCTGCTGTTTCCTGCGGCTCTGCGGGCTCCTCAGTAGCTGCCTGCGCTGTTTCAACATCGTTAGCTGTTTCTTGGGCAGGTTCTTCCTTCTTTTTTTCCGCCTTCACTGCAGGAGTATCTTTCTCGATATCCTCCGGGCTCTGCTGCTCGGTGCCGAGAATCAGAACGCGCATAATGTGTTCTGAGAGCTGAACGTCTTTTTCGATATCTCGGATTTTTTCGCCGTCGGCCCTGAAGTAACAGAGGATATACGTCCCTCTGGCCTTGCCGTTAATATCGTAGGCCAGTTTTCGCTCGTCCCATTTTCTCATCGAGACTATCTCACCTCCGGCTTTTTTCAGTACGGTTTCCAGGGTCGAGATAACCATATCCCAGTCGGTTGCCAGGGCCGAGTCAATTAGAAACATCGCTTCGTACAGTTTTTTCTGAATAACAGCTTCCATACTCATTTGCCCCCTTCCGGATTAATTGCTGATTTTGCGTTTTGGCATCGCATTTTTATTCTACTTCCTTTGTTTTATTTTCGTTTTCTGCTTTATTAAAATTGTTCATAGCGGCGTCAATGCCGTATTCGAGCCAGCAAATCACGGCTTCACGCGCTCTCTCAATCGCCTCATTCAGCACTTGCTTCTCAGTTTCTTTCGGCTTATTGAGAACATAATCTACATCAGTCTCTTTGTCGCTGCGGCCGATACCAATTCGCAAACGCCCAAACTCGCCCGTGCCGAGTTTCTCTATAATATCAGACAGGCCGTTATGGCCGCCGGCCGAACCCTTTGCCCTGATACGAATCCTGCCCGGCTCAAGGTCCATATCGTCGGTTACCACAAACAAGTCCCCGGCGCCGAGCTTGTAAAAACCGACAGCAGTCGCGACGGCTTGACCACTGCGGTTCATAAACTGCCACGGTTTTAACAATATTAACTTTTTATCTGCAAATTCGCCCGTTCCGAAGCAGGCGCCGAATTTTTTCTTCTTTATATCTATCTTTAACGCCTCGGCCAGCGAATCAATTACACGAAAACCCGTATTGTGCCGCGTATCGACATACTCGTCACCCGGATTCCCAAGCCCGACAACCATTTTAGCTTCAGCCATCGCATCTATTCTCGCCCAATACGCCCTTTTTATGCCTTTTCTTTCTCCGAAGGTTCTCCCTCGTCCTCCTTGGCCTCACCAATAACCTCCGGAGCGATCGGCACTTCCTCTTCGAGCTCCTCGGTGCTCTTGGCAGCGGCAAGCAAACTACAGGTAACCAGAAGTGTCTCCGGAGAGCTTGCCAGCTTCACACCGTCCGGCAGCTCAATATCACCTGCGTGCAGGTTATCGCCGACGCCTATCTCTTTTACCGAAACAACGATGGATTCCGGAATATCGTTCACCTTGCACTCAACTTCCAGCCGGTCTGTGTGCTCCTCGATAATACCGCCTTCATACGTGCCCCGGGCCGTGCCTTTGAGTTCGATAGGAACCGTTACTTTGACTGTTTCACTTACGTTAACTCGTATCAGGTCCGCATGTATGATGTTTTTGCCTAAATAGTCATA
This sequence comes from Sedimentisphaerales bacterium, assembly GCA_030611315.1. Classification (GTDB taxonomy): domain Bacteria; phylum Planctomycetota; class Phycisphaerae; order Sedimentisphaerales; family Anaerobacaceae; genus JAUWPZ01. The sequence goes on along the minus strand of JAUWPZ010000004.1, from coordinate 27,199 downwards.
TTGCAGGTCTTTAACAAGCATCTTTTCTTTCTTTTTACCGAGCTGCACATCCAACAGCCGATGCCCATGATGGAGTCCTTTCACGAAGTTATGTGCGTCCAGCGAAATAGCCACCGGCTCCTTCTTATGTCCATAGACAATCGCCGGTATCCGCCCCTGCTTGCGAACGTTCACCGCATGCTTCGAACCGGTTTGTTCTCTGATTTCAGCTTTCAAACGTAAAGCTTTTTCCATAATCTTCTGCCTTCAATCAACTCATTTCTTTTTCAAATATTATTGAACATGCTGCTGACCGATTCATTTCTGTGAATTCTCTTTATCGCTTCGCCCAACATTTCTGCTACACTTAAAACCTTGATATTACCGAGTTTTTTGGCTTCCTCGTTCGGCGGGATCGTGTCGGTAACTACCACTTCATCAATCGGGGCTTGTTCCAGACGCTCCAATGCCTGACCGGCAAAAACACCGTGCGCGGCGCCGATATATATCTTTTGCGCTCCACGTTCTTTAAGCAGACCGGCAGCGCTGCACACCGTCCCGGCAGTGGCAATAATGTCATCGCACATCAGGACATTTTTGCCCTGCACATCGCCGATAATCTCATTAGCCTGTACCGTGCTGCCGCTTATTCGTTTCTTATGAACTATCGCCAGGTCCCCCCCAAGGTGTGCCGCATATTTGGCTGCGGTCTTAATGTTACCCACATCCGGGGAAACTACCGCCAGGTTACTGATTTTCTTGTCCCTGAAATATGAGCACAGCACTAATTCGCTGCTCAGGTGGTCGACCGGTATATCGAAAAAACCCTGCAGCTGATGGGCGTGAAGGTCTATGGCCAAAACCCTGTCTGCTCCGGCAGTGGTGATAATATTTGCCACCAGCTTCGCCGTAATGGGCACTCGCCCTTCGTCTTTTCTGTCCTGCCGGGCATAGCCGAAGTAAGGGATGACCGCGGTTATACGCTTGGCGCTGGCCCTTCGCAGGCAGTCCAGATAAATCAGAAGCTCCATCAGGTGCTCATCGACGGGTTTGCATGTTGACTGCAAAACAAAGCAATCCCTGCCGCGAACGTCATCCTCCAGTTTGATTACCTTCTCCCCATCCGGAAATCTATCGATATTCGCGCCGCCCAGCACAATCCCCAAATACTTACAAACCGCGCTGGCCAGAGCCGTATTACTGCTGCCGGAAAATATCTTAAGATTATCATTTAGAAACATCTGCTTTTGCCTTCTTATCTATGTGTTTGTTTTGTCGCCCAGTTCGTCTATACTTTTTTGCGAAACCACCGTCCCCGCGCTTACGTGCGAGCCGTCTTTCAACTCAAGCGGCGCTATCAGTATCGCGCCGGAACCGATATAGCAGTCATTGCCTATATTCGTCCGGCTTACCTTTTTGCCGTCGAAATTGGCCGTTATTGAGCCGGCCCCTATGTTGACATTCTGCCCCACGGCAGCATCACCAATATAGCTGTGGTGACGGGCTCGAACGCCGTCAGCTAAAGTTGAGTTTTTAACTTCCGTAAAAACGCCCAGAACAACATCGTCTTTTAAGACCGTTCCGCCCCTCAAATAAGCGAATGGTCCGACTCGACAGCCGTGCCCTATCTTGACATCGCCGTGAATATATGTGAACGGCTCAATCACCGTATCCTGTTTAATTTGTGCTCTTGCATCTATCCATGTGTTGTCAGGGTCAACTATTGTCACGCCGTTTTCCATCAACTTCTGCTGAATCCGCTGCTGCATTATTTTGCTTGCTGTGCTAAGCTCCGCCCTGCTGTTAACGCCCATAGCCGTATCGGGCTGCACCGCTGTAACCGCTACTACTTTATGGCCCGTCGCGATGATACCGGACAGAGCGTCCGTCAGATAATATTCCCCTTTGACGTTATCAGGCTTAACTTTCTCCAATGCCTCGAAGAGGACCTTATTGTTGAATAGATAATAGCTCGGATTAACTTCTTTAATGGCCAACTGAGCGTTTGTGCAGTCACCGTCCTCGACGATGCCCTGCATATTGCCGTATGTATCTCGGACTATCCGCCCGTAGCCGGACGGGTTTTCCAGGACCGCCGTCGCCAATGTCGCCGTTGACTGCTCTGCTTCGTGTTTTTCTATGAGCGTTTTTAATGTATCGGCTTGAATCAAAGGCCCGTCGCCGCAGAGCACCAGTGTATCGCCGTCAAAATCCTTGAGGTGTTCCTCGCAGCAAAGGACCGCGTGGGCGGTTCCCTGCTGTTTTTCCTGTCGAATCCAGGTGATGTCCGAATCATCGAATTGCGCCTTTACCTGTTCAGCAGAGAAACCAACCACGACATATATTTTTGTTACGCCAACTTCACGACAGGCATCGAGAACGTATGCCAGCATCGGCCGTCCGCACACCTCGTGCAGCACCTTCGCCATTTGTGTATTCATTCTTTTGCTGACGCCTGCAGCTAAGATTATTGCAACTCTTTCAGCCATAAATACTTCTTCAATTTTGCATTTTTACTTTTAATTTTTGCATTCTCAAACTGACCAAGGTCAGTTTGAATGATATAAAGCTACCCGACCAGGACTCGAACCTGGAACGTGGGCACCAAAAGCCCATGTGTTACCAATTACACCATCGGGTAGTCTCATTGATATCAATAATCAATTGCCGGCCGTTTGTCACGGAGATCCGCCACGGGCGGACCCGGTTTGGCTAAGAGCCCCATCCTGCGATTCACCGCAAAATGAAAGCCCGGCTGTCGGAGGCTTGAGTCAACCACGCCGTGATACTGTTGACCCCAAAGGCCACTCCGCGGCCCTGATTCTACCCCGTGCGACAGAGCAATCACAAAAAAACCCATCCCGATTCTCCCTGGGATGGAGACCAAAAAAAGCAGTTTACACGATTCGCACTACCGATTCAACCCTTTTTCATTAAAAATTTAACTTTCGAGACAAAAACCGGTTTTTCGACCAGAAACACGGATTTTCTTAATTCCATATAGTGCTTTTCCTTATCTGATACCAAGTCTATTTATTAATTGACGCTAATTCCAAACTGTCATTCCCGCGCATGCACCGAATCCAATTTTGCTTTTTACATTTTGTTTTTTAATATTATTATTGCCTGCCCCGGGAGTTTACCCTGAGCTTGGGAGTTTACCCTGAGCAAGGCCGAAGGTAACCATAAAAGAACATTTACATTTTATCTCCGGTAGAATAAATTGATAACAAAAGGTTTTGTATATTGTTATGTTGGGAAAAATAAAGAATGCCAGAATCACAATCCATAGACCAAGAATATACTGAAAAAGCAGAGAATGCTTTTCGAGAACTGTTTGAATTAGCGAAAAGTAAAAATGAAGTTCAGTTTGCACTTTCCCTTGCTCCCGAGTTTCGGGGTGAACAGGGGCCTGGATGGTGTACTTGGGAGGAAACAAATAGAGCATTCGATGAATATTTTAAATTCTTAAACGAAGGAGAAACCACATTCTTTAAAATTAGAGTTGCATTAAGTTTTTACTGTCATCTGTCTGAAGCATCGGGATTTTATGAAGCTCCGAAGAACTTACTAAGAATTGCTGGGAATGAAGATTATAGAATGTGGCCGTTTTTTGAATTGAACCGACAGCATAAAGATTTGGGTAAAATAATTGCTCCTAATTCAAATAAGATATTCAAAGATTTAATTGGTCATGCGAAATCCCTGGAACTTAGCAGTCTTACAGAAGTTTTGCGGGATGCTTTTGATCCAAAAATTAGAAATGCATATTCACATGCTGATTATATTATATGGAATGATGGTTTTCGGATTAGAAACCAGGCATGCGGTAGGCCTGAAGTAATTCCGTGGGGTTCATTTAACCATAAGATTCATAGAGCTTTAAGCTTTTATCAGGTGCTTAGAGGCTTATGTAGAGAGTATATTCATTCTTATCGAACAGCCAAAATAGTCAGAGCATCAATGGGTAATGGACAGTGTGAAATTGAATGGAAGATTGAATTAACTGAAGAAGGAGAGTTTACTATTTCAAGTAACAGCCCATAAACTACAACAAGACGATTGACGAAAAACTCGAAAAACTAGTGACAGTCAATTTTTTAAACAAAACTTTTCATCTTCTTTTCGCAACTCGTTTCTGTCTGGTCGCGGAGTATTTCGATGCAGCGGGCATCCAATTATTAACGCGCACTTCCAGTCCGGGATCCTAACCGCCATCCTGCGCCCTTGACGTCCCTTCGATGAAATGGCTCCTCATTTACTTGTTCGCCTTATCAGCGTTTCCAGTTTCGCTCTGCCGACTTTGTCCGCTTTTGTACTGACAATGCGGGCAGACAACCGATAGGTCAATTCACCGACATCGACGTCGATGTGCCTCTCGTCGCCCTCCTCTATCTCACTTCTTACCCACGGGCGATCTGCACAGGTCTGCCAGAAACGCCGCGGGCTTCGAAAGTCTCGCAACCGGAATCTCGAGCGAAGCGTGTTGAGGGAGATCACCGGCACTTGTTTCGGATCAATTTTTGAGTGCGATTCAGCGTTGGTCGTAGCCGCTATTCCCGCATAATACTTTATCCTCTCCCACGGAACAAACTTAAACTTCTGCTGCTTCTCTTCAATGGGCATTGCCTTTAAGATGCGAATTGCACGCAACACTTGCTTCTGCGCCTTTACCATGACCTCTGCCGCATCGTTGACTTCATTAATCTCATCAGGTGGTAGAATTGCTTTTGCCTCTATGATGAGTAGCTCAGCAGGTTTCGCAGAAAGCCAAAGTAGAACGTCAACATCGGTTTCCTCTCCACCTGCCGCGATCCGCTCCTCAAGCTTATACTGGTATCCGCGTTTGTTGAACTCGGCACCTATCAACTGTGCAAGCGGTCGATCGCGGCACCCATTGACTGTAGCTGCATAATCGCTCATAGCCTTAGGGCCACGCGCCATGACCTTCAGCAAGTTCCGCTCATGCCTAGTCGTCACAACCACTGTAGGACTCCAGGCAACCTTATTTTCGCTGCAAAGAAATGGTGTGAGCAGAAGGTCAGCTTTCAGGCTTGGCTGGTATGTCAAACGATTCAGAACCGCCTTAACTTTTGCCGTATCCAGATTGCCCAGCCGGGAAACCTGCTCAACAAAAACTGCTTCGTCCACCAACTGTGTTGGCATGCACTCGTGCTGTGGAATTTTTTCCCGCACACAGCCGCAATACCGCATGAACGCCGCGTGGCTCCATGCAGTTACCGCCCCTATGAAACTCCAGTAGTCATCAATGGTAAAGCCCATTAACTCCGTACCCGCAGGTAGAGGAACATGCTCAAGTCCCCTTGTTGGAAGAAGCATTTCTCCAAGACAAGGAACAAGGTCATCCGGCAAGGGGGCAAGAACGATGCGTCCTTCGACCAAGTCATATTCGATACCGGCAACCGCACGCATTGAGCGAGTCACATCTGTTGGATTCATCGCCAACGCCAGGTCCATCCCACGGTTGGCTTGGTCGCGCACCAGCTCGTGCCAAGCTGATGCATCGCTTTGCCCTGGCCCTGGAACCGATTCGAATGTCACCGTCTTGTTGGCAGAATCTATTTTCACTTCAACCAGACCGCGCCCATACATCATGTGAAAATCCGCGATGTTCACGTACTTCGAAGCGAAGAGCGTATACTCGTGCGCCAACTCAATGAGGGCATGATCGGCCACGCTTTGCACGCTTGTGTTTCCTTCCGCACAGAGCCAACGCAGCGCTTGTGTCACGCCCTCCTCTGACTGCTTCAACCGTTGCCCTGCTCCACCAGTGATCAATGGCGGTACATTACTCGACATCAGATTGAGGAACATGGAATCCGGAATCGTCAACACCACATAAGTTGCCTCGGATCGGGACATTCTCCACAGATCCAAAGTCTTATGATGTTCGTCAAGCTGGCGCTCGTATTCTCGGAACAGAATCTCATCGTCAGCGTTCATAAACCACTTCCAGAATAACTTCAGGGATCAAACTCTAATCTCCGACCCAGAATAATTAAAGGGAATAATTAAAGGGGTCGAATAATAAACTACAGCCATTCACCTATTAAATCTACGTACTTCGTATTTTTATCATCTGGTGCGTCTCCCGGATATCTGCGTTCTTTAAGCCCACAATTTACCAATCCAAATAATCCTTGTCTACCATAGAAACAACGCCGGCCTTCTCGGCCTCAACCGGCTATATACTAAATACCATCGACTAACGACTAATTGGTCTTCCACCGCCTGTTATTTACGTGCCTAAGCCACCGCTATTTATGTGCTTATAAAGCATTTTTTCCCTTGATTTTAGGACGAAATTATGTTAAAATACCCACATGTTTGCACTTGTCCGCCACAGCCGGTTCTTTCGTAGCCTTGGCGAAGAAGGATGGCGACGGCGGAAGTAGACAAACGCAAACCGCCAAGCTGAAAGCCCGCCAGTGGCGGGGCGGAAAAAACAGCGGAGAACCGCACGAGTAGGGCAAGCCTGCCCACCCAAATCAAGTCTTTACGGGATACGAAATGCCATTTAAACAATTACCCATTTTGACATTCAGGATTAACCACGAACCACCATCCACGAGCCACGGGTCACGAGCCACGAGCGACGACTTATTATGCAATACAAACCCAATTTACGGGAAATCAGGTGAACGCAAATTCCATCTTAGCAAAGGGTTATGAAGATGACATCGTTTTTTGGCCTAAAAATCCCAAAGCCAATTTCCAAAACGGTAAAATGAACATAAGTTACGCCATAACAAAGCATTATGAAAATGTACGCCTTCACAGACGCGGGGAAACCAAACCCAATTCAAAGCCAATCAAAGCCAATTCAAACCCAATTCAAACCCAATCAAACCCAATTTCAAAAGCCCATAAGGGCACCAAAAGAAGGGAAGAATTTCTGCCTATTCCTCTTAATGCTTTATCTATCAGCCTTTTCCCTGCTAAATTCGGGCTGTTTTCACTTTTATTTCCTGCCGGGCTTCAAGCCAGGTCATCTCTTCCGTCCAGCCCCATGCCCTTGCCGTGGCTACTTTTATCGCGGTCTCCAACGCTTTATCCACATCGGATGTGTCTTTCAGGCCCTTAAGGAATCCACCTAATAAATAATCGCCACAACCGACCGTCGATAATACCCTTCCGCTGTCAACGCATCGGCACTGCCAGGCGCCTTTGTTCGTAACGACTATCGCGCCTTTTTCGCCGCGACTTATCACAACCATCTCAACTTTGTTGAGCAGCTTACGCCCGGCCTTTACCAGGTTTTTCGGATTGTCTTTTACCCGCTTGCCCAGAAGTTTACACAATTCCTCGACGTTGGGTTTTATCAGCAGGATTTCACAGGCATCGAGAATCTTTCTCAAAGCATCTCCGGAAGTATCCAGGACAATTTTTGCTCCGCGGCTGCTGCACGATTTGATAATCCGGATAACATCGTCCAGAAGCCGCTTATGGGGCATCGCGCCGGCGAAGACGCAAATACTGTCTTTGCCGACAATCGCTTCCAAGTCGTCCTTTAATTTTACCAGCGCTTTTTTTGTGGCCAATCCGCTTTTGCCGCGCAGATGCATATCCCTGCTCTTAGCTGTGTCAACAACAGTGATATTGCGCCGGGTGCTCCCCTTAACCACGGTCATTTTGACCTCGATAGCTTCTTCCAATGCCTGCATGGCTTTGAGCATCTGTGTGTAATCTTCACTGCCCCATAAACCTGCTGCTGTATTTGTCTGGCCCATCCATGCCAGCGCCCGTGAAATATTCAACGCCTTGCCCGCCGGCCGGGTGCTTGATGCGCTCATCACTTTATGCTCGCCCCAATCTGCGCCGTCAAGCCGGCAGACCGTATCCCAGCACGGACAAAGACCGACAGTTATGATTTTGCCGCTGACTCTCATAGAAATGCCTCGAACTGCCGACTGACAATTGGCTAATCACTCGCCGTTTTACGAGCATCGAGTACCGAGCTAATCTTCGTTATCGACCGAGATATAGCCGCGCTGTCCCTCCTTTATATAAGCCGGCTCGGACGAGCCCTCATCCACATCTACATCTTCATCCTCGACCCGGGCATCCACATCCACCTCATCACGGAATTGCTCATATTCCTCTTGTGTCATCGTAACCTCCCGTGCCTGACTGCCCTTGTACTCGCCGAGCACTCCCACTCCAGCCATCGTTTCGATTATCCGGGAGGCCCTGGCGTATCCGATATTAAGTCTTCGCTGAAGCAGTGACACGCTCCCCCGCTTGGTCTCCAGGACAATCATAACCGCCTCGTCGAACAGCTCGTCCTTACACATCTCGGACCTGTCCAGCCTCTTGAGTTGAGTAAGCTCGGGATGGAATTGCGGCTCGGCAATCTCCTTAAGATGCTTCACTATCCGCTTTATCTCAGCTTCATCTACAAAAGTGCCCTGGGCACGAATCAAATCGCTCGTGCCGGGTTTTAGAAACAGCATATCACCTTCACCGAGCAATGTCTCCGCTCCGTTCTGGTCGAGTATAATTCGGCTGTCCATCCTCGCTGCAACCCTAAAGCCTATCCTCGTAGGCATATTTGATTTTATCAGGCCGGTAACAACCGTCGCCTGCGGTCGTTGAGTGGCCAGGACGATATGAATACCGACCGCCCGGCTCTTCTGTGCAAGGCGAACAATATAAGCCTCTATATCCTTGGCTGCGGTCATCATCAAGTCGGCAAGCTCATCGATTACTATCACAATATAGGGAAGTCTCTTTGGAATCTTCGCTTCTTCATCGGGACAACTCGGATTAAACCGTTTAATGATTTCGTCGGCGCCCAGCTTGTTGAACTCGGCGATGTTCTTGACCCTGGCCTCGGCCAACAGCGAGTAACGCTCATCCATCTTCACCGTGGCCCACTCGAGTATCTGAATGGCCCTTTGGGTTTCGGTAACTATCGGGCACATCAGGTGCGGAATGGTATTAAACATCGTCATCTCGACCATCTTGGGGTCGATTAGAATCATCTTTACCTCGTCCGGTCGCTTTGTAAGCAGTAAGCCCGTAATGATACTGTTTATGCAGAAGCTCTTGCCCGAGCCGGTCGTCCCGGCAATCAGCAGATGCGGCATCTTGGTCAGGTCCGAAACGAGCGCCTCCCCCGACGAATCCTTGCCCAAGTACAGCGGTATCTGCATCTTTTTCGGTTTGCTGCCCGCCAGCTCGAACATGCTTTTCATGCGGACTTTTTCTTTTTCGCTGTTGGGAACCTCAATTCCTATCGTATGCTTACCCGGCAAAGGCGCAACTACACGAACTGCGCCAACGCCCAGCGCGCGGGCCATATCGTTGGCAAGCGCGCTAATCTGGCTGACTTTCACACCGGCTGCAAGCTCTAATTCGAACATTGTTACCACCGGGCCCGTGTCGGCCGCAACCACCCGCGCATTGATGTTGAACTCCGACAGCAGCCGTTCCAAAGCGCTTGCCTTCGCCTTGACGACCTTCTCCTGCACAGCAGAAAAACCGTACTCCGGCTCGGCCAGCAGCTCCAGCGGCGGCAGGACATAATCCTTATAGGAAGGCTGAACGACTGGACGGCTGGCCGGCTGGGCGGTTGGCTCTTTTCCCGTTGTCTCTGTTTCAACGGCAGTAAGCTCCGGTGGTTTTTGACCGGCAGGGGATGTTTGGCGATTTACCCTAAAATGGCGCTCCTTAACACTTAATCGCTGCCAAATCTTGTTTAGCGATTCCGATCGCTGCTTCGCCGCCGACCACGCCGGCATCAAAACGCTCGTTATTTTCCTCGTCCCGAATCCAAACCAGCCAAGCACCATTAACATAAAACTATCCGCTAAGAGGAGAATCCCGACAACCCAGATAGCCGCTATTAATATGAATGTGCCCAACGAGGCAAAATGGTTCCGCAATAATTGTGCCGCTCCCACGCCAAGCACTCCGCCCGAGCCAATGGGAAAATAGAAAATGCTGTAAGGCCACAGGCAATAAAAGCTCATCGAAACCGCCGCAGTCAACAGCAACAGACCAGTTGCTCTAAAAAGCATCTGTTCGATACATCGATGTCCCAGTTTCGCAACCAGAAAACATATCGCCGTAGCCAACAGGACAAACACCCCCGGCCCAATATAATATAGCAAGTAATACGCGCAAAAACCGCCTATTGAGCCGCACCAGTTGGCAGGCGGGTCATTATGTGGATACACAAACCTGCTTGGCCAATCTCCGATGTTGAAGCTCAGACAACTGAAAAAAAACACTAAGCACAGCCCAATCCCCAGACATTCCAGCGCTGCCCAGATTCGCGAACGCGTTATTTTGCCTTCTGTTGTTCTTTTATTTGATTTCTTTTTTTTCACGTTGTCAATTTCCTGTTACGTCCGATAAAAAACGTGCAATAGGGACAATCCAGCCCTGTATCCATCAGCGGACTTAACCTATATCGGCAGCCCTGAAGCCTTTTCTACACAATTGCAAGACGAGAAAACGCTGAAATGACCAAACGCACTATCCGGTGAGTGGTGATTGGTGATTGGTGAGTGGCGATTGGTACTCATTTAACCAATTAACCATTTAACCAATTACTACTCGGAGCATTAAATATTGAACATTAAGGCACTTTAGTTCACTTGCCGTTTGTGTTCAATATTCCTTGCTCTGCTTAATAACTCGATGTCTTCCATAAAGATGGGTTTGATATGCCGTTCGTAAATATTCTCTGTTACGTTCAGGGTGATTATATCTTCGTACTTCGCCAGCGCATCGTAATACCGCTGTCCCATCTCGGCTGCAACCTTGTACGCCACGTGCAGGAGCTGCCGAAAGCTCGGATTGTACTGCTCATGCGATTGGTCGTGCCGCAGCGTCGCGGCGAATCTTTCTCCATCCCATCGCCCGACTTCTTCGACAGCCGGCAGCTTTGCCTTATCAATATCAATCACCGTCGCGTAAGGCCCGCAAAGTTCGTCTGTTCGAGCCAGCGCCTTTGCGTAAACCTCCTTTGCGATGGCAAGTCCGTCGCCGCCCGCAGCCGCCAGACCGATTAGCTCTTCCAGCCACGTCGTCCCGGCGGTCTTAATATGCAGCCCGGCATCGTATCTTTTGAGGGCCTTTGCAATCGGTCTGTAAATCGAGAACTTGTCACTGCCTGAGTGGATGCTTAGTTTGAGGTTCGAGGGCAGGCCGAATTCCCCGACTGCATACGCGACCACGGCCAAATCCTGTTCGAACTCTTTTGCGAACTTCTCTATGTCGCCGACGTAATCCACGCCCTTGTTGAATCTGCCGCTGAATTTTGGCGCTATCGTCTGCGCCGGGATTCCTTCATCGGCAATCGCCGCTAAGATAAAAAACATCTCAACCGGGCTCTGCGGCTTGTCGGTCTCATCCATCGAAACCTCGGTAATGAAGTTGCCCGCGCCCTTGGCCGCCTCGATATGACGGTAGATTTTGCCCGCTTCCTTGACCGCCGCCAGAAACTTCCCTGCGATTTCCCTGATACGTTCTTCGGTAATCTCAAGCCTCTCATCGAGACCGTCTATAGACCGCAGGCCGATGTACTTCCTGCACTTTCGGATAAAGCTCTTGATATCATTTTCATTCGCGGCTTTGCCGATAAAGTCTGCTACGTCGAGTGTAAAAAAGTCGCTTGATTCGATGAATTCATCCACGTTGCCGAGCCCTATGTGGTCGGCGTCCACGAAATAGCCTCCCTCCCACTTGCCGGCTGCCACGGCATCGTCGGCCTCTTTGCGTACGTCACCCGGATTCGTCCCGATAATCGCATGCTCCCGATGGGACTTGTTCCACACCGGTGTAATATCAAGCCCCTCTTCCTTTGCCTTCATCACCGCAGCGAGCTGTGGCTTGCCCTGCCGTCCGAATCTGTCGCCAATGCCAAACGAATACTTTTCTAAATCCATCGAGTGCTTCTCCAGTATAAACTCTCAATCAACGTTTCCCACGTTCTGCAGCGCGTTCTTTGGCACATCCGCCCCCATCTCCACCGCCTATTTACCCTGCCACTATCAAACGGACCACTTTGTAAATCGCTACAACGCACCCCGCGCCGGCTAAGAACCCGACCACCGAAGTAACCGATGGAATCGGTATTTCCAGGTTCGTGTTAGGGAATAAGTTTCGTTTCTCAGGCACAACCGCGCCCTCCGGCAAAGTGCACGGAACAGCAACCTGCTCGCCGGCTTGGATAGGTGTACGCGTCAGTGCATAGAACTTGTCGAGCTTTTCCCTGGGCACCGGCTTCGTGAGCAAACTGACTACAATCCCGGTAATCAATCCCGGGACCAGGTAGAAAATCATCTGCCAGGGCAGATAAAGCTTGCCTTGCCACAACATGAAAGTCGGCAGTTTGCCGGCAAGGTGCGCGTTGAAATCCCAAAGGACATAATCCCCGAAACCGATTTTGCCCGTGAAGAGCAGTACCGCAAAGCCGACCAATGTGCAGGCCCAGGCGCCTGCAACCGTCGTCCGCCGCCAGAAAAGACCCAGCCAGAATGCAATCCCCATCATGGCGGAAATCTTCCAGAAGATCTCAAGACCCTTTACCACGCCGGGCAGCCAAAAAGCAAAACCTACTCCGCCGGCAACTACCACAAGTGACGTTACACGGGCGACGAAAATGTAATCCTTTTGCTTCCTGCCGGGATTAAATCGCTTGTAGATATTCTCCGTGAACAAGCCCGACGATGCTATCATAAATGAATCGCACGAGCTCATCACGGAAGCCAGAAGCGCCGCAAGGAAAAGGCCAAGCACTCCGGGTAATATCTTCGGCAGAAATTCTGCCGCCACCAGGCCGAATGTCTTGTCCGGCTCAACATCGCGCCCGGAAAAATAAACTACCGCTGCAAGCCCCGTCAGGCACCACGCAACCGTACAAATTCTCTTGATGAAATTTCCGAACATCCAGCCGACCCGGCCCTCCATCTCGGTTCTGCCCGCTGCGCAGTTACCCATAGTATGCGGCTGCGTCACAATTCCCACCAGACCATTAAGAGAAATAACCACTATGTAGAAAATCCCTATCTCGCCGGCCCGGTCTTCAAGTAATAACATATTCGGGTCCTTTATCGCTTCGTGAATGCCCTCAATGCCGCCTACGGCATTCAAAATAAACGGAAGCAATATGAAAGAAAAGGCAATCGTCAAAACCCCTTGTATAAAGTCCGTAATAATTGCCGCTGAAAGCCCCCCGGCTATCCCATATATGACAAACATCACCGTCATCGCCGCGATAGCATAGTTTGATGAAACCGCACCGGCCGTACTCGCGTCTATAACCTTACTGGAGCCTAAAAGCATCACGCCAATATTGATTGATAAATTCGCCATCCCCACAACCGTAAAAAGCATCGCCACGCTGGGTCCGAACCTGGCCTCGAAAACATCCGCCGTCGTAATCGCCCGAAAACGTCTCATAACCGGTGCAATCAGCCAGTAAAAAGGCGTCGCAAACAACCACAGCCACTGATACCATATACCGGAAAGGCCGTTTGTGAAGCTTTTCGAAGCAACGCTCACCGCCTGGTCCGAATGCGTGCCTGTCCCGAAGGCGTGCGTGACCATCATCACTTTGCCGAATCTGCGGGGCATAAAGAAATCCGCGATTGTTTTTATCCGCCTCGCCGTCCAGATACCAATAATGGTGACCCCGACAAGATACAACCCTAACACAAAAACATCCGCAATCTGTAGTCCTAACATAGCATTTACTCTTTATGACCGGCCACTGAAATTTGACTAACCATACCAAACTCAAACATCCGCTTCCAGCAGGCGGTTTGAAAATATAAATAGAAAATGACAAATAGTAAACTAAAAAACCCCGCAGCGCATCCCTTCACCACGGGGCAATGAAAAAGAACTCTTCTTACGTTCGTTGTTCATTGTTCATTGTTCGTCGATGAACAACGAACAAAGTTAATTCTTTTTGTCCGACTGTTCCACAATTTTGTCCAGCTTCTTGGTGTTTTTCTCAGTCTTCTGTGGTATTCTTATTTGCACGCCGAGCCGGCCCAGCTCGCCGGCCACATCCGGCTGTCTCGGGTCAAGCTGAAAACTGCGGCTTAAATATTCCGTCGCCCGGACCTTATCTTTCTTGCTCAAATAGTAGTAGCCGATTTGCCTGTTAATCTTGGCGGAATTCGGCGCCAAATGAAGCGCCTGCTGATAACAGCTCAATGCGTAATCATCCAGAAGCTGCTTCTGAAAGGCCAGGCCAAGTTTGAGCGACTCCGTCGCTGAGCCGCTGACCTGATTTAAATAGATATCGGCGGTGATCTTAGCCTTGGCTTTGTCGCCGCTGTCTAATAGGATTTTCACCATCGCTGCCTGAGCGGGCCTGTGAACAGGGTCAAAGCTCAATGCAATATTGTAATGGTACTGAGCTTTGGCCCACATTCCGTCGGCGTGGTATAATTGACCTAATTCGAAATGCGCATCGGGATTTTCAAATTTGCGGTCGAGCGTCCTTAATAAATCGGCCTTTTTCTGTTCGGTCGGAGTCTTCTTGACATCATCGGCTTGAGGGGTGTTGGATATGAGGCCGTTGCATCCGCAAAGTAATAATGGACAAATCAAGAAAACCAAACAAAAAATATTCTCTTTACCCGTCATTTCCTGCCTCTTCTTTGCGAACCCTTTGTTCGCTTTTTATACCATCTTTACCGGCTACAATCAACTGTTGAACAACACCATTTTGCCCCGGTCGCAAATTTTTGCAAGCAAAATCTTGTAGCCAAGTCGAAAAAAAACCATTTTTTCTTTTTTTTATCCGGGCTGCCTTTTTTATACCTTTTCATATCGAGCCGGTTGCGCCCTGCCGCCGAAGCCGCCGCCTAACGCTCTTGGCCGGCAGGACTTACGTTCGAAAAGTCCCTGCCCCCGAGAACTCAAACGTCAAGCCTCTGGACCTCGAGTGCGTGCTCGCGGATGAAATTTCGCCGTTTCTCCACATCCCCCCCCATCAATATACTGAAGAGTCTGTCGGCTTCCCCCGCGTCATCGAGCGTTACCCTCAATAGCATACGCGTCTGGGGATTCATCGTTGTATCCCACAATTGGTCGGCGTTCATCTCCCCCAGGCCTTTGAATCGCTTTATATCAATCCCTTTACTGCCAATCTGCCTGATGGCTGAGCAGATATTGTCTAATGATGCAACATCGTATGTGTCCTGCCCATGGACAAGCTGGAATTTGGTCGCAATCGCCTCGCCCGAGACCAATTTGGCCGATTTTAAGAGAAAATCCTCTAAATCTAAGGAAAACTTATCCTTAAGTGATTCGTTTATCTGGTTGATTCGCTCAACCTCATGGAGCTCCTCGGCAACGAACGATTCATCCCCTTCCCCCTCAGCTAAGGCCTTGGTGTGTTCTTTTAGTTCATCGAGTCGTTTCTCATATTTGGTGTTATCGTAGTAAATCTCCTCCTGGCCCTCGGTGCAGATACGAAACCGCGGAAGCCCGCCTTTAGACCGATTATAATAGGCCCTGACGAAATCGCCGAAACTGATACCTCGTCTGTTCAAAACTCCTATGATGCGCTCGGCCTCGGATAACATTTTCACAAGCTCAGCAAGTTCTGTGCTGGAAACTTTGCAGCTCGGCTTTTTACGACTCTTCTGAGATGTTTTTTTGACTGTCTTGCCTTCCGTGGCCTTTTTGTCCTTGCCGTTTCTTACGATAAGTTCGGTATCCTCCAGACCGCGCGCAATCATACGCCGCCGCATTTCATTTTCGCTCAGGATATATTCCGACTTCCTCTGGCCCTTGACCCTGATTTCGTACAAAGGCGGCTGAGCGATATAAATCATATTCTCCGTGAACAGCAACGGCATCTGACGAAAAAAGAACGTCAGCAGCAGCGTTCGAATATGGGCGCCGTCAATGTCCGCATCCGTCATTAGTATTACCTTGCCGTACCTGCATTTGCCCAAATCGAACTCATCGATGCCGATTCCCGTCCCCAAAGCACTGATAATTGTACGGATTTCATCATGTGCCAGCATTTTTTCCAGGCGGGCCTTTTCGACATTCAGAATTTTTCCTTTCAGCGGCAGAATCGCCTGGATATTCCTGTCTCGACCGGCCTTTGCCGAGCCGCCTGCCGAATCTCCTTCGACAATGAATACCTCTGTGGCTGCCTTTTCCCTGCTCGCGCAGTCCCACAGTTTACCGGGAAGATTGGCCGTGCTTAGCGCGCCTTTGCGCCTGGTCAATTCGCGAGCCTTCCTCGCTGCTTCTCTGGCGGCGGCAGCCTGGATAGCTTTGTTCAAAATCCGTTTTGATTCCGTCGGATGTTCTTCCAGAAAATGACCGAGCTGTTCATTAACGGTGGTCTCGACGAAACTGCCCACCTCCGGGTTGCTCAGTCGTACCTTCGTCTGGGCCTCAAAATGCGGGTCGGCGAGTTTTACCGCCACCACCGCCGTCAAACCCTCCCGCAGGTCATCGCCGGTTGTCGCCTGTCCGTTCTTTAACAGGTTGTTGTTCTTGGCATAATAATTCATTGTGCGAGTCAGGGCGGTTCTAAAGCCCGAAAGGTGTGTGCCGCCGTCTATATTGCGGATATTGTTGGCAAAAACAAGCACATTTTCGGTATATCCGTCGTTGTACTGCATTGCTACTTCACAGCTCAGCATCGCTTTGGTATCTTCTCTGGCCAAGTAGATAGCATCCTTATGAAGCGTTTCCTTACCCTCGTTCAGGTGCTGCACGAATGCCTTAATTCCGTCTTCAAACTTGAACATCTGCTTCTTATTGACTCTGCCGTCCTTGAATGCAATCCGCAGTCCCGCATTCAAATACGCCAGCTCTCGTATTCGCTTGAGCAGCGTATCATATTGAAATTCGGTATCGCCGAATATCTCCGTATCGGGCATAAATGATATCTTCGTTCCGCGTTTGGTCGTCGGCCCGATTTCCTTCACCGCCCCTTTTCTCTTGCCCCTGACGCACTCAAAATGATAGTGTTTCTCCTCACGGTACACGTCCGCCTCCAGCCATTCGCTCAGCGCATTTACAACGCTGACACCCACGCCGTGCAGTCCCCCGGCCACTTTGTAGCTGTCGCTGTCAAACTTTCCGCCGGAGTGCAGCTTTGTCAGCACCACCTCCAAAGCGCTGATTTTGGCCTCTTTATGAGCTTCGACGGGTATTCCTCGGCCGTTGTCCTCGACCGTACAACTGCCGTCGGCGTGAATTTGCACGCTTATGTTGTCACAGAAGCCGGCCAATGCTTCATCGATGGAGTTATCCAGTACCTCATAGGCCAAATGGTGCAGGCCTCCGCTGGTGCGGTCCCCGATATACATATCGGGCCGTTTGCGCACCGCCTCTATGCCGCCAAGTATCTTTATCTTGCTTGCATCGTATTTCATAAGATTACAGATTTCAGATTACAAATTTCATATTTCAAATTTGAGATTTGAGATTTGAAATTTAATGTCTTTTATACGAATTGCAGAGTGCCTCTGCAGCTCTCTTAGAAGCTCGGAACGGCACAATTGCAGCTCATACATATATGACGGCGAATCTACCTGCACCTTCAGCCGGCCTGCTGAAATTTCCACAATTTCGCAGTGTTCGGCAAGCCCGGCCGGCAGCAGCTCATCCCACAGCTTAGCCACCGAGCTGAACCTGTTGAACTGTGGGGCAATCCGGGCCTCCATAAACTCGCTCATTACCTCGCCCAGACAGACCGCTTTGTTGGCCCTGCGTTTTTTCTGGTGATTGTTCACGAATACATCTCAAGTCTAAAATTTCAAATCGTAAATCTTAAATGTGATTTAGCCCAGGCTAATCGGCATCAGAACGTATAAGAAATTTGCCCCGCACTTTATCAGCCCGGGTCGGTCCGACTGGCCCAGCTCAAGCTCAAATTCGTCGGCCTTGATCACGCGAAGAGCATCTATAAAAAACTGCGGATTAAAACCAATCTCAATCGGCTCGGCATCGTATTTGATGGGCATTTCAACTTGCGCATCGCCGGTCTCCGGAGCCCTGCCTGAAAACACCAGCTTGTCCTTTTCGATTGAAAGTTTAATCCCCCTTGATTCCTCGCTCGTCAGCAGGGACGAACGCCTCGCCGCACTGAGCGATGCTTCGGTTGACAGAGCCAGCTTCTTGTCGTAATCGGTCGGGATTATATCCTCGTACTTCGGGAATTTACCTTCCACGAGATTCGAGCTTACGACTACATTTGCACAGCTAATCAGTATCTGGTTATCAACGAGCTTGACTGAGACGGTATCCTTCTCGATTTGGCCGATTTTGTCCACCAGGCTCATCGTCTTGGCCGGCACTATTAAATTCTCCGGAATTCTGTCTTCCTCCGGTGCTTTAGACAGGTTGACCCTGCATTTGGCCAATCTGCGTCCATCGGTGGCGACCAGCGATAATTTCTTGCCCTTGATTTCCCACAGCACACCGTTGATGGCATAGCGGCTGCTTTCCCTTGCCGTCGCAAACAGGCACTGCTCGATACCGGCCTGCAAGTTACCGAGGGGAATCTCGAAATCGGCCGAATCGAGAAAGGTCGGAACTACCGGGAAATGGCCCGGCTCCTGGCCATAAATCGTAAAATGGCTGTCCGCCCCTCTGATTTCGCACGTGCCCTCGCTCGCCTCTAATGACAAAACTTCATCTATGCTTTCGTGCACAATAGCCGCTAATCGGTCCGCCGGCACAATAATCTCGCCTTTTTCCTCAACCTGCACCTCGCAGATTTGGTAGTTGATACCGACCTCCAGGTCCGTAGCACAGATGCGGACCTCTTTTTCCTCGGCTGTGATTTGCACACACTGTAATATCGGCTTGGGCGTTCGGCTGGGCACTACGCTCGTCAGCAGGCCTAATGCCTCAGCAAGGGCTGTCCTGTTGAAATTTACCTTCATAATAAACCTCTGCGTCAAAATGACAAAAAGTCTCAGAAAACCTTACTCTTAAGTCTAAACCTGAAGCGTAGTTTACACTAAAAGCTTCCCATTAACAAACTTTTTTCGCAAAAATCTCAACGGTCAAAAGCTGCCCAAAAATCTCTCCATTTCTTGACATTTCGTCCTGATGGTGGTAATAGATAGCGTATAGCGTATAGCACTTAGTAAAGAAAAGAAAGCTTATGAAGGAAATAAAGAGGCATCAGGAGCGTTTCGAGGACATGCGTATCCTCGATGAGCTCAAAAATTCGTACCTTAACTACGCGATGAGCGTCATTGTTTCGCGTGCCCTCCCGGACGTTCGCGACGGGCTGAAGCCTTCGCAGCGCAGAATACTCGTTGCGATGAACGACTTGAATCTCGGGCCGCGAAGCAGGCACCGCAAATGCGCCAAGATAGTCGGCGATACCGGCGGCAACTACCATCCTCACGGCGACCAGGCCACTTACGGAACGCTCGTGCGTCTGGGGCAATCGTGGAATATGCGCTATCCGCTGCTCGACCCGCAGGGCAACTTCGGCAGCATCGATTCCGACCCGCCGGCCGCTATGAGATATACCGAGGCAAGAATGGCTGCACCGGCTGTGGAAATTTTAGAGGATATTAATCATGACACGGTCGATTTTGTGCCGAACTACGATGAGACGCGCAATGAGCCGACCGTTCTGCCGGCGAAGTTCCCGAACCTATTAGTGAACGGCTCGACGGGAATTGCCGTCGGAATGGCGACCAACATACCACCGCACAATGTCACTGAGATATGCGACGCCCTGCTGCTGGTCATTGAAGATGCAAACTGCGGGTTCAAGGATATTATGAAGGCCCTGCCCGGGCCGGATTTTCCAACAGGAGGAATTATCTGCGGCAAAAAGGGTATTGTCGATGCGTACACCACGGGACGGGGTCATTTGACCGTGAGAGGAAAGGTCGATGTCGAAACAACCGAAAAATCCAGGCAGCGAATCATAATAACCGAGATACCGTATATGGTCGTCAAGACCGCGATTGTTTCCAAAATCGCAGAGTGCGTGCAAACAAATGTGATTCCGGAAATTGCCGACGTTCGAGACGAGTCCGACCGCAAAGGAATGAGGATTGTCGTGGAGCTTAAGAGGGACGCCGAGACGGATATCGTTTTGAATAAGCTGTATCGATATACCCAGTTACAGGCCACTTTTGCAATTGCCAATATCGCCCTGGTCAATAACAGGCCTGAGACGCTCAATATCAGGGAGATGCTCGACTGCTTCATCCGGCATCGCAGGATAGTAATTCGCAGGCGAAGCAGCTATCTGCTCAAGAGGTGTCGAAACAGGGCGCATATTCTCGAAGGGCTTATTCTGGCTCTTAGCGAGATTGATGCTCTTATCGACCTAATAAAAAAGTCGCCCGATACTCCGGCGGCGAAATTGAACCTGATGAAGAAGCCCCTGCGATTGGCTGAGCTTGCGACGCTCAAGAATATTCTGCCCAAGGCGTTTGTTGAGGACAAAACCAAGGGCAAACATTACCTTACAGGTCCCCAGGCAGACGCGATTTTGACGATGCAGTTGCAAAGACTGACGGGCCTGGAGATGGAGAAACTGGCCAGAGAGTATGCCGAGCTGGCCGAAAGAATAGAAGGTTTGCAGGCGATACTGGCGAGCGAGAGGGTTCTTCTGGATATCATTCGCGAGGATATCTATGAGATAAAAGAGAAATTCGGCGACCCGAGGCGAACAAAAATCGCCGCCGCGGCCGAGCAGTTCGCTATCGAGGACCTGATTGCCGAGGAGGAAGTTATCGTTACGGTCAGTCACAGCGGATACGTCAAACGCCTGCCGATGGACACCTACCGCAGGCAGGCCAGGGGCGGAAGAGGAATCATCGGCTCGGATACAAAACAGGGCGATTTCATCAAGCACCTGTTTATCGCCTCTACGCATGATTACCTGCTTATATTCACTAATCGGGGCAAGTGCTATTGGCTGAAGGTCTATGACGTTCCGAGTATGTCCAGGCAGAGCAAAGGCAGAAATATCGTCAACCTGCTTAAACTGGGCGGCCAGCAGGTGGCGTCAATCATAAACGTCAGCAGTTTTGGCGGCGAAGAGGACGCCGGTCCGCAGTATCAATTAGTAATGGCCACGAAGAACGGCGTTGTAAAGAAGACGAAGCTCTCGGCGTACGGAAATCCTCGCTCGAACGGAGTCATCGCCATTAATCTCGACCCTAACGACGATTTGATTGATGTCGCCCTGACGACAGGGTCCGACCATATTGTACTGGGCACGCGTGATGGTATGACGATACGGTTCGACGAGAGCCAGGCTCGTTCGATGGGACGGGCCTCACGGGGCGTCAGAGGTATTAAGCTGCGTCCCGCCGATGCGGTTGTCGGTATGGTGATAGTGGAGCCCAAAGCCGCCTTGTTCACGGTTTGTGAAAACGGGTATGGTAAGAGAACCGGCCTTGAAAATTACCGACCGCAGAGCAGGGGCGGAGTCGGCCTCAAGAACATAAAGACATCCGCCCGAAACGGCAAGGTTGTCGCACTAAAGGCCGTCCAGAACAAGGACGACCTGATGATGATAACCGCAAACGGAATGATTATTCGCACCGGCCTTGACCAAATCCGCTCGATTGGCAGGAACACACAGGGCGTGCGCTTAATCAAGCTCAAGCCCGGCGATAAGCTCGTCGCGGCAGAGAAGATAATTTCCGAAGAAAGTCCAAAGGAAAAAGCCGGCGGCGAACCCAACTCTGCCCAGTCGGACTCGCCGGAGCCGAAGTCGAAAGCTAAGCCAAAAACCGGCCCAGGCAAGCAGAAAAGTAATCCCGCTGCTTCGCAAAAGCGAAGCAAAACGGTGGGGCCGAAAAAGAGCGGCAAAAAACATTAACCGCCGAGACTAATGTCAAAATCCATTTATGTAATCGTCGGTAAAGAAGAGTCCCTTGTCGGCGCCCGGTGCCGGGAGCTTCTTGATAAGTTGATAGAACCGGCGCAAAGGACGATGGGTCTTTTTGACGCCGATGCTGCTGAGGTTTCTCTCGCGGATGTGCTGGACGAGCTGAGGACAGCACCTTTCCTGACCGACAGGCGGGTTGTTCTTTTAAGAGACGCGGATAATTTCATTTCTCAGAACCGCCAGGCTTTCGAGAATTACTTCGATAATCCCTGTCCGACGGGCATACTTGTAATGACCGTGAGCAGTTGGCCCGGTAATACCAAATTAGCAAAGAAGCTGCCCGCCGTGGGCGAATTAGTGAGCGTATCGGCGCCGAAGGCGTATCAGCTTCCCGGTCGTCTGATTAAGTATGCCGACGAAGCACACGGCAAAAATCTCACGAAGGCCGCTGCCGAGCTTCTTGTCGAGCTGGCCGGGGACGAGCTGATTCGATTATACAGCGAAATCGACAAACTGGCCTTATTTGCCGACGCCGAAAAGGCCATAACATCCGGGCATATAGAGCAACTAATCGGGCATAATCGCTTGTTCAATGCCTTCGCGGTCATTGATTCGATTATCGCCGGTGATGCTGCCGGCGCCCTGCAGCGGGCCAGGAGCATGTTCGCCGCGGACAGGAATGCGCAATACACCGTTGTCGGCGCTTTTGCGTTTGTTTTACGCAGAATGTTCCTGGCCAAGGTGATGCTTGCTAAAGGCGCTCGCCGCGACGAAGTTGAGAAGAGGCTTCAAATATGGAGCCGGAAGGAGCGGTTTTTTTCGCTGATTCGGCAAATGCCTTTAGACCGGCTCGCCGGGAACCTGCGGAGATTGGCTGCAACCGACTATGCGATAAAAACCGGCCGAACGAAGCCGAACGTTGCCATCGAGCAGTTAGTTCTGGAACTGGCCGCCTGCTGAAGAATAATGATGAGACGGACTTTGCTCATCGCGGGAAAGAGCAGTTGCGTGCGGCTGTCGGCAATCTCTTTCGGAGGGATTTGGCTTATCAGATTTTTGGATTTTTTACATTACCCTGTTCGCTTATTTCAGGTAGAATCAGCGAAAGAATATAACTTTATGAATGTATAGTGCTCACGATTGAAATTTCCCCCGCCGCGGCGGGTTCGCGGGTAAGTAACCTTAAAACAATAATTTACAATCCTAATCGCGGGAACTTATTACCCTTAAGGGTATATTTTGAAAAGGAGTGAAAAATGATGATGTCAAAATGTTCAAGAAGAATAGCGGCCGGCTCGATTGTTTTGCGTGCCGTTGTATTGCCGGTGCTTGTATTGTGTATCTGCTCTCTGTCTCAAACTGCTCGGGCCGCCGAGAAGGAAAACTGGAAGCTGGGCATGCAGGCGTACAGCTTTAATCGCTTCACGTTTTACGAGGCGGTGGACAAGAACAAGGCGCTCGGCATGCGCTACATCGAGGCTTATCCCGGTCAAAGGCTGAGCAGGGAAAAGCCCGACATCAAGACCAGCCACGATATGCCCCCGACAGAGAAGAAGGAAATGCTGCAAAAGCTCCGCGAGGCGGGCGTCAGGCTGATGAATTACGGCGTGGTTGGGCTGCCGAACAACGAGGCCGAGTGCCGAAAGGTCTTTAACTTTGCCCGCGAGATGGGGATTGAGACGATTGTTTCCGAGCCGCCGGAGGACGCCTTCGATTTGCTCGAGAAATTGTGCGAGGAATTCAAGATTAACGTGGCCATCCACAATCATCCCAAGCCGTCGCACTACTGGGACCCCGATAGCGTGCTCAAGGTCTGCAAGGGACGCAGCAAGCGAATCGGGGCCTGCGCCGATACCGGCCATTGGATGCGGTCCGGCGTCAATCCGCTCGAAGCGATAAAGAAACTCGGCGCCGCCGGTCGCATTATCAGTCTGCACTTTAAGGACCTCAATGAATTCGGCATTCGCGGTGCGCACGATGTGATTTGGGGCACGGGCAAGGCGGACGTTGATGCGATTTTAGCTGAGCTTGCCCGGCAGAAATTCAAGGGCGTTTTCTCAATCGAGTATGAGCATAACTGGCTGAACTCCATGCCTGAAATCGCCGGATGCGTCTCATATTTCGAGCGCACCGCGGCAAAGCTGGGCCAGACAGACTGGAAACGGCTTTTCAACGGCAAGGACCTTAGCGGCTGGGAACAAAGCGGCAAGGCAAAGTGGGTCGTCGAAGACGGCATGCTTGTCGGGACGCAGGGCGCAAACAATGCTCCGGGCGATTTGTTCACAAAACAAACGTATGCTGACTTTGAGCTGATGTGCACGTACAAGGTCGAATGGCCCTGTAATACCGGAATATGGTTCAGGTATCAGTCGTCCGGAAAGGCGTACCAGGCCGATATTCTCGAATACAAAAATCCCGTGGCCTTTTCGGGAACTCTCTATTGCCCCGGCAAGATGTTTATCGCGATGAACCTGGACAAGGAACTCGTCAATCGCGAGGGCTGGAACACCATGAAAGTCCGTGCTAAGGGCGACCACCTTGAGGTTTGGCTCAACGGTCACCAGGTTGCCGATGTTCACGATGATACGAGCGATTCAGGCAAGATAGGTTTTCAAGTCCACCCGGGCGCTCAGTTCGGACCGATGAAAATCACTGTTCGCGAAATACTTATCAAGCCGTTGTAGAATATCAAAGCGCCGATACAAGGCGTTTCGAGCAAATACTTTAAGAGTCCCCCTCTTGCTTTTGCAATAAAGCAGGGGGGGCTTTTTATTCCCCGGATTCTTCCTAAGACTCGTCCTGAATGTGGGTCTTGACCTTGTATCTCACTGCGGCAGGGATAAACAGCACAGCCGTAACCACCATCACGCCTACAAATAACCAGTAGTAACTGGCTCCGGGTAGCTTGCTCGAGCCGTCCGGGTTTTGGATGATCATATTGACAAGGGCAGTGAAGGCATTGCCCAGAGAAATCGACAGGAGAAAAACCGCCATAATGAAGGATTTCATCTTCTTGGTTGCTTGGGTGTAAGAGAACTCAAGACAGGTTATAGAAACCATCACCTCTGCGGCGGTCAGGATCACGTAGGCAAGGAGCAGCCAGCCTACAGAAGGCTTGAGTCCTATCGCCGCGACATTGGGCCATACATCGGCTGCGAACTTGTGCGATTGTGCCGGAATAGCTTCAGTCGTCAGCACGCGAACCTCGCCGATTTTGACTCGATTTGCACCGTAGTTGGATTTAACGAGAACCAGCACATGCGTCGCATCGAAAGGATCGAATGTGAATTCATGGCTGTCCCGTTCGTCCGGAATTACAGCATCTGCAAGCGGCGTCCAACCGCCTTGCCTTATGAATTTCTCCCCATCGGTTATCTTTTGTTTCTCATCGGCTTTTAGTTCATACAGCAGCTTGGGCAGCAATCGACCACTGAAGTCGGCGGCAAAAACAGAAACCTCCTTTGGGCGGTAGGTTCGGTCTTGTAGTATGTCGGTGTTTTCTCCAATTTCTGTCAGAACATTCATAGCTGCTGTTCTGGCGGCATCAGCGGCGGCGGTTCTGCGGGCCCGGAGTTCTGCTTCCGGTGTTTGGCCTTGCCGGCCGGCGGTTTTCATGGCTAGCTTGGCGTCTTTTTTTGCATTGCGTACGGCGGCACGAAGCAGCTCAGCTTGTCTGTACAAACTATCGAGTCCACCTTGTTGTCCCTCGGCATTTTCTGCGAGATTCTTGGCCTGCCGGAGCTTATCCATTGCGAGGTCATCGAGCGCAGCGATAATCTCTTTGTGGCTCAGAGTAGTTGCTGTGTCGATTACCAGACGCGAAATTGTCCATGGACGACGTTCTCGCAGACGAATCACAAGCTCCTGTGGTGTGTTGGGTTCGAGTTTGTCTGACGACCACGCTGTACCGTCGCTTTTGCCGTCCAGCAGACGAATGGGCTCAAGATCGGCAATCGTTGGCATGGAGGAGCATTTGGAAATGTCACCCCCGGTGATATGAGACTCGATCATGGCCGAGACGATAAACGGTGTACCTGCCAGGAGCAGGCCGAGCCCGATCTTGCGAAGCGGCGTCAGCTTGAACACTTTATTTATGGCTGGATATATGATGTAGGTGAACAGTGGGATTAAGAGCATTATCAAAAGTGGATTTGCAGCCACTATCTGTGTCGGCTTCCACTGATGCCACATCCAATAGCGGTTCATTTTCTCCGCCTGGAGAACCCAGGAAGAGTCCATCTGATCGAACAATGCCCAGAAGGGGGCTACGAACAGATATATGATGCCCAGCTTTAAAATGGCCTTGAGACCATCGCCACTGAAGCACTCTTTTACGAATTTTATTCCACCTCGCGGTATGTGAACAAACTTCTTGCGGCCGGCCCAGAAGGCGATTGTCGCAAGCACCATAAAACCGCATGGAATTCCAAAAGCTATTGCTGCACCAAGGCTGTCGTAAAAGATCGGGATCAATATGGTGGAAAAAAAAGCGCCGAAATTAATTGCAAAATAGAACCAGCTATAAATCTTTGCCATCAAATGTTTATTGGTTTTTCCGAACTGGTCCCCCACGTTCGCCGAGACGCAGGGTTTGATGATACCTGAGCCTATCGCAATCAGGGTCAGGCCTGCGCCGAGCCCGAAGCGCGTTTGATTAACCGCAAGTACAAAGAATCCGAAGCAATAGACTATCGAGAAAAAGAGGATTGTTCTGTATTTACCCAGCCAGATATCGCAGAGAAGAGCGCCGACAATCGGCGTGAAATAGACGGCTGAGACAAAAAGATGGAACCAGGTTTTGCTCTGTTCACCGGTCATCGGCGCATATTGGCCCGTCGCGTTCAGGAGATGATGCGTCATGAAGAATACGAGGATACATCGCATACCATAAAATGCGAAACGCTCGGAGGCCTCGTTGCCGAGGATATAGGGAATGCCTGCGGGCGTCTTTTCTGATGGAATCGGTGCGGTTAGGTATTTTGTCTTGGCCATAATTTGCGTTTCCACCTTGTTTTGTCAGTTCAAGGTTCTCATAAAATCTCAAATTTCAAAGTAAATAATATATCCGATAGAAAAAATAAACAAAAGAAGAAATGCCGCTCCATTCTCCGTCCCATTGTCTTCCATCGGAAAAAGGAGAAGGGGCTGGGAAAGACAAAGTGTGAAAAATAGTCGCCGATACGCTTTGGTAAGCGAAAATCAGCGATTAAATTCAAAATTGGTCCTATGGAATCCGCTTGATTTCGATTTTCAGTGGTGATAGTATTTTCGCAGAATGAGTAGCTAAGTAGATGTGTTAGCGCTTCAGTTCATTTACGCATAAACGCATATACTAAAAAATGAGGTAATTTCTATGAGACGTTTTTCGTTTTTTACGGTTGT